>JAYEGX010000029.1:0-5086 GCA_034659295.1 Candidatus Altarchaeota archaeon
CGGATCCCTTGCTGACCAGCATCAGGAGATGAACTTCATTACCCCAGATATCCTCATAGAGCATTTCTTTATCGATCCCTGTTGAGTCGATGAACTCTCTCATCTCGTCAGTAACATCCTTATTGAACCGACCCTTCAGATAACGCGTTGAACCCATACTTAAGAGATAATTTGACGTGATACTATAAATAGATTATAAAACAAAAAAAAAAGTAGGTGGTTTAATTGATTACCCCAATGTCTTGGATTACGATTGCAACATATCTGCTGCTGGCACCATTCAACAAATTGGTGCTTGACTGCATCTCCCGTATGTTCAACGAGAAAGGAAGCGGATGGCATATAGCCATTCCTCTCGCCATTATTGGAACGGTTCTTGAGCTGGGCAGAATGCTCATTTTACAGGAGGAGGGTGTTTTGTACATCACCTCAGGCCTGAATTACATTGCATACCATCTGGCTGCCCTGCTGCTGATAAA
Source organism: Candidatus Altarchaeota archaeon (assembly GCA_034659295.1). Classification (GTDB taxonomy): domain Archaea; phylum Altiarchaeota; class Altiarchaeia; order IMC4; family QMZM01; genus EX4484-2. The sequence goes on from JAYEGX010000029.1 coordinate 480, forward strand.
AGGAGTATATGAACCCGGACTGTTCAAGACGCTGACCTTGTGGATTATATTCTCCATAGCAGAAGTATTCATGTACGTCCTCCTGAGCGTGTTGATGATTTATTTTTTTATTCTGTGATTCTTATGGAGCCATCGGCGGGTTCGCTGGCTTAAGGCCAGGACATGTCACCTCACTTAATGTCTGGGAATCCGGGCACGTACATCCTCCACCATCTATTGGCGTGCAGTCTTCGATTACGTAATGCTGGCAGCAGCACTCCAGCCCGCTCCAGCTCCACTGCAGGGCGTAAGCGTACCTGCATACATACTGGCAGCTGCCAGGCTCAACGCTGGGGGCAGTGCATGAACCCTTGTTAAGGTATTCCCCTGTAAGCCACCCTGAGCCGGTGCAATGGCTTGAGCAGTCTATCGGCGTCTCATCGCATGCATCAGGTATCCCGTCACCGTCTGCATCAAGGTTGTCATCGAAGCCAGGGCAGGCATCTAATTCATCTATAACGCCGTCGCCGTCAGAGTCATGTGCAACACACACACAATCCCCCCAGTTGCAGCTGTATTTTCCATCGCAGTCTATTGTCTCACCCTCCCAGAGATAGTTGTCTCCGACCTTGACCCTGTAGCGCCACGCATCACATTCTTCACCGTCATCTATTCTACCATCCCCGCAGCCCACGCATTTACAGTTTATACACTCCAGGTCGTCAGGGCAGGGATACTCTTTCGCCCCATCCCAGTTGTTGTACGGTCCTGTGTTGGGGTCACATTCCTCGCTCCCACCTCCAGGAGTCCACGGATGCGAGAGATAACCGTCACCGCACCGGGGTGTTATAACCGGCCCCTGAGTTGTTGAGGTGGAGGTTGAGGTTGATGTATCTGTTGTTCCCGTGATAGTGGTTGAGGTCGAAGTGGATGTCGTATATGTTGTCGTAGAGGTTGATGTTGTTGTTGTTGTAGAGCTTGTGGTGGTTGTTACCTCAACCGTCTCGTGCTCTATTATCATATCCTCATCAACATGAGGTGTTGACGGTACCTGGGAGCTTAAGAGGGCGTCAACCCCCTGGTGAATGTCTCCCGGAAGAGTTACGCTCAATATCACTTTGCCGGAATCCAGAGCAATGATGTCCAGGAAACCCTTACCTGCCGATGTAGCTGGCATGAGAGCAAGACCTGAGGAGACATGCTTTATTATGTTAACGTATCCCCTGCTCCGGCTCGTTGAGGGCATCAGGGCAGTATTGTCCCCCATCATTATCTGAACATCCACATCCCCTCGTAGATCCCCTGTGAGGGCTATGGTGTCCCTTAACCGGCCAGAGCATACGTATACGACATCAACGTATCCCTGGTTGTTCTTGTGGGATGGGATCAACACAGTATTCTCATCCTTTGTGAGCAGCACATCAACGCTCTCTTTTAGATCCCCCGAAAGAGCTGTCCGCGATGATATGCCCTCATTAACTAAATTTATTATATTCAGATAACCCTGCGAGTTCATATGAGAGGGTATAAAACCTGTTTTCCCGTCGGATGAAATCATGAGATCAACCCCCTCCTTCAGGTCGCCGCTTAAGGTTACAGTAGCTGTTTTCCCTCCGGTTGAGAGGTTTATGAAGTCAACAAACCCTTGCGTCTTCTTATGGGATGGCATGTATGCACGCATACCATCCAACGAAATCCTGACGTCTATGTATTCCTGCAATGTCCCTGATAGATTGGCGTTATAGAGCACCTTCCCGGATACGTAGTCTATTGCGTTCAGGTATCCATGTTCTCGGCCGGTGGTCGGCAAAAGCACCAGATTCAGGTCTTCCACCAAGACAGGGTCCACATCCAGTTGAAGGTCTCCGGGCACACCAAGAGTCTTTGATACGACCATATTTCGTAAATCCAGTATGTCCACGGAGCTTCCCCCACCGTAGGTTGATGGCATAACAGCCGTCCTGCCATCTGATGTTACTACGAGATCAACACCTCCCTTCAGGTCGTTTTTTAGGTTGTATTTCTTAACAGCCTTGTTTGTTAATAGGTCTATCTGGTCCAGGAAGCCCTGAGTCAGGGATTCAATCCGGGTGGGGATGAGAGCTGTTTTCTCATCGGGTGTTAAGACGACATCCACATCAAAGTCCAGGTCTCCTGTAAGCAGTATACTGCTTTTTGATCCGGATGAGAGAGTTATTACCTCCAGGATTCCCTGCCTTTTGAAGTATTCCCTGACAGGTACCAAAACAGTGCCCCCGTCTCCTGTAACAACCGGGTCTACACCAGACCTTAAGTCACCGGATAATGTGATTGTTTTATCTATCTTTTCCCCCAAAATATCCATGACATCAAGGTAGCTTCCCCCGAATGTTGTTCTGGATGCAATCAATGCGTTCTTACCATCCGGGGTCTGGATAACGTCCACATCAGACCTCAGATCCCCGCTTAACATCACAGCCTTGGATGTTATCTTCCGGGCCAGAAATGAGAGCGTTGAGGTCGTAGATGAGGATATGGATGTTGTAGATGATGTTGTAGCTGTTATTGTCGTGGAGGTTGTGGTTGAAGCAGTTGCCTGGGTTGTGGAGGATGCTATTGTGGTGGAGCTAGCATTCCCATTTGACTGTGGGATTGAGGGGATGCATCCACTAAACAGCAAAAGTGAAGTGATCAACGAAAAAAGGAATAATGTCCCTATTCGGTGATTCATGAAGTCCATCTTATACCATTTATAAGAGACTATAGTTTAAATGACGTCAAACTGTTTTTCTCAATGTATTCGGTTAATTAACCCATGGCAGGTTTGTTCCCCTTCAAGAGGGTTAGGGGCGGGCAGCGGGAGTTCATGGATGATGTAAGCCAGGTTCTCAAGGAAAAAAAGCATCTCATAGCTCATGCACCAACCGGCATAGGCAAGACTGTTGCGGCATTGGCTCCCACTTTGGAGCTGGCCCTTGAGAAAAACAAAACAATATTTTTCCTGACACCAAAGCATACCCAACATGTTATCGTGATAGATACCCTGAAGAGAATCAGGAAGAAACATGGCATCGATTTCGTGGCAGTTGACATCGTAGGTAAGCAGTGGACCTGCCCCCATCAGGTGAGAGATTTGAACTCCAGGGAGTTCAACCAGTTCTGTCGTAAACTAAAAAAAGACGAGAGGTGCACCTACTACAACAAGGTAAGGAAAGGAAAACTCTCAGAGAAAGCAGCCAGGGTCGTTGGGGAGATTAAAAAGAACATATTTCATAGTGAGGAGATATCAGATAAATGCGCTGGATATGGGATGTGCCCCTACGAGATTTGTGTGGAAGTGGGGAAGGACGCTAACATCATCATATGCGACTATTTCCATATCTTCTCTCCGAAGGTGAGAAAGGCGTTCCTATCTAAATTAAAAAAGAATCTGGAGAATTCGATACTGGTTGTGGATGAAGCCCACAACCTCCCAGAGAGAGTTAGAAGCCTTTTAAGCAACAACCTGACAGAGAAACAGCTATCTAGGGCAATAAAGGAAGCTCATTTCACAGGATACGAGGAGAAAGCCGACGACTACGGGGAACTGCAGTCCATCCTGAAGCAGCTCGGGCAGGGAGTCAAGAGGGGGGGTGAGCGGTTGGTAGGGAAAGATGAGTTTATCTCGCTTTTGGAGGAGAAACTGGATACGGGATATGAAGAGTTCATGGAGGAGGTGAAGGATTTAGGTGAGAGGGTTCTTGAATTACCTAACAGGCATAAATCATATTCAAGGTCTATAGCACGATTTTTGGAGAACTGGATTGGAGAGGATTTAGGGTATGTGCGGATTCTCAGCAGGGAGAACCATTATCGTTTAAGCTATCGCTGCCTTGATCCCTCAATCTCCAGCAGCGAGATATTCTCCAGGTCTTGTTCATCGGTTTTGATGAGCGGGACTCTTCTTCCTCAGGAGATGTATGCTGATATTATGGGATTCAACCTCAAAAATACTCTTTTGCGAGAGTACAGATCCCCCTTCCCACAAGAGAACAAAGTGTCCATTATCGTACCCAATGTCACTACCAGGTACTCGAAGAGATCGGATTACATGTTCAGGAAATACGCTGCCATCATATCCCAGACAGCATCCCTTGTTCCTGGAAACGTTGCTGTGTTTTTCCCGGCCTATCATCTGATGGATAAGGTTGGGGGGTTGGTGGATGAGAAATTGGTAGGTAAGAGGGTTTTTGTGGAGAGGAGGGGAATGGGTAAGGAGGATAGAATGAATTTGCACAGCCAGCTCATTAATCTGATGGGCAGCGGAGGGGGTTTGTTGATGGGTGTACAGGCCGGTTCATTTTCTGAGGGGATGGATTACGCAAACAACCTGCTTGATGCCGTGATTGTGGTGGGTCTCCCTCTTGAGACACCGAATCTGGAGGTGAAATCATTGATAGAGTACTATGATTTCAGATTCGGGAGGGGTTGGGATTACGGTTACGTTTACCCTGCCATGAACAGGGCTCTTCAGGCAGCTGGTAGGTGTATTAGAACAGAAAAGGACAGGGGGATTATCGTGTTCATGGATGAGCGATTTAGGTGGAGGAATTATAGTAAATGCTTCCCACAGGAGTTTGATTTAATAGTTAGTGAGACACCGCAGAGGT
>JAYEGX010000030.1:0-5056 GCA_034659295.1 Candidatus Altarchaeota archaeon
TAACAAATTCTTACGGTGATGATGCCTGCATTACTTTTGATACCTGGGCTGGGGATGAGGTTTTCGTCTCTAAGGCGAGCGTGGATACCTTCTGCAGGTTGCATACCTTCAAGTCGTATATTGCTCCGATTGCGGGAGCGGTTTTGTCTTGCTGGAACGGCAGGCATTATTATACGGGGGATACGAAATGCAACCAGATTGATGTCAGCAGCTGGCCTCCCTTCTCGGAGGTTACTGTGACGGAGGATGATGTAATAAAGTACTTGGAGAAGGTTCTTAACGAACCCGGTGTTCCCGTGAATTTCAAGTCAGGCTCCATCTCCAGTGACTGGGGAACTGACCATGTATGCATCACCTATGATACACGTTGGTTTAATGAGGTTTTTGTTTCAAAGACAAGTGATGAGCCTTTATGTAGCTGAGGTCCTTGAGATGAGTTATACAAGATGAAGAAAATATTTTTTGTGTTTGTCTGTCTAAGATTTTTCTAAACAAGATATATATCCTAGTTTTACTTTATCTAATATTAGGGGAGGTTTATTCTGGATGGAAAAAAAAGCATTGATTGTTTTGTTGCTGGCATCTCTTGTATCATTTGGTTATTCTGATCCCATTGATTTCCTCCTTGATTCATTTGAGAGTAGTTTAGTCCCTGAGATAGCTGCCCCAACCCACTGCTCCGTCAGATGCACTGAGGCAGGCGGCGAAGACAGGATACTCTACTGCGCGGGAGAGGGTCTCTTGCGGTGTTTTCAGGCTGCCGGCTCGCTTTGTGGGGGATACACTGACTGCGGGAAATCAGGTGAGGAATGCGTTAGCTGCTGCAGCACGTATTGCTCGGAGAGGGGGATTAACGCCTACCTGAGTTCTCTAACGTCCCCGCCGGAGTTAGCCACAATAAACAGCGTCATCGCCAGATGCGAGAAATCATGCAGGAGCGCGTGCGCGCAAAACGCGAACATACACTCAATTATCGAGCTAATAAGAAACTCGGTCATTATAATAGCTGCATTAATCCTCGCCTTCTGCGGCTTTAAGTTCATCTTATCCACAAGCCCTTACTCAAGAGACCAGGCGAAGAAGTGCATTATCATGGTACTCATAGCCCTATTAATCCTTGGATTAGCCTTCCCGGGTGTTGATTTATTCTATAAGCCAACTGAGGAGAAGCCTGAAATAGACCCATACATTGATGTGCTAAAAGCAGAGCATTCCGTGCCTGATGGCCTTGGGGAACGTAGCATACTGTACCTTAAATACAGGAGCGGGTGGCTTCCAGAGGGCGGCGAATTACATGACGTATGGCTGAATATCACATGCCTGGAGAAACGAATTGATCTCCCATGGGGAGATCCCTGCAAGACAAGTGATGAGGTATATATAGGAAACATGGGTGCCGGTGAAATAAGAGAGTATCCAAAATCAGAGTTCTGTCCGGGATGCTTTAATTTCAGGGCGAATTTCTCATCAAGTGAGGGTTCATGGACCTATGACTTTATCTGCGATAAGGGTAAATCCAATAAGTGCCACATAGTCAGGATGCGTGTTAGCGGACCCGGCAGCGGTGGGGGGCCTACAACAACAACACCCCCACCTGAGTGCAGCACCTACACAAACAGGGAGGAGTGTGAGGCTGGAGGCCTGTGCTGGTGGGATGGTAACCCGATTGGTGCAGGAGAATGCAAACCCTGCGAGTTGATTGAAAAATGCACTGACTACCCCGTCAGGGATCTTGATGAAGAACCAGACGATGAGTGGATGTATGAGGGAGGAGTATGCCCCCTATGCATGAGGAATCCCTGCAAAATCAACGGAGAATGCACGCTGGGCACAGATTATTTCTTTAAGCACGATTTTACACGCTGCCCTCTCTGCACCGGATACTGGTACTGGCGGTTTACCCCCTATAAGTGTTTCAGCTGCGATGATATCGTTAAATGCTGTCCGGATTTAAGGGATGGGGTTGATGAATGCTCTGATTACGAGATACCATCTTCATGCCAGTGCGATACCTGTCTGAAGAACGAATGCTGGACCGGGGATCATGTTGATATCCGGGCCACTCCCAAATCTGGCACACCAGTACAGGAGGGCAGCTCGTTGACTCTGACGTGCGCGGACCTGACTGTTACGGGTGAATTTGTTGCTGTTGATGGCAGGACGGCAATCTTCAGGATAACAAGAGAGGCTCTTGAAGAGCTTGAGGGTAGGGGGTGTAGGGTAAATGTATTATGAGGAGGTGAGGAAGTCGGTTACGGGAAGCGCAGGCGGCGACCCGCGCGAGCAATACAGGAGGGAGAAACGAAGAAACCGGATGCTAAGGGTTTCTCTGCTAATCGGGTTTGTTATGGTAGTCCTACTGGTTTATTTCCTATTGAGGCCGGGTGATGGGGGGAATGATGTGAACTCAGGTAGTAATACGTCTAATGATGGATTCTTCCGCGCAGACAACAGAACCTTCTTAGTCCATGGAAGCGCCAGAGGGGATTACCGTAATATCTCTTTCGTGGACGGGCTAAGAAAAGCCCTTGGAGTCCATGGAGTGTATTTCCTGGAGACAGGGCTTGGTGTAGGTGAATGCTATTCATTGGGTGTTTCATGGGATGGTGAAACGAATTACGTGAACGTGAAGAAATTAACCGCATATAATGGCGGCTGCGCTTCTATGTCGGATTTATTGGATGAAACCAAAATAAAGACTGAGTCCCTGGTCAACATACGCTGCCCGTCCGGGAGATGCTGCTTCTGTGGCAGTAAACGGGTTGAGTTGGAGACTTTCTGTGTTGGATACAGGGGCACTAACAGGTCTTCTCTGGTGTTGGAGGTTAAGGTGATGGAAGATGTTTAGGTTAAAGAGATATGGGGGGGAGATTTTTGCGTTAATATCTTTGTATTTATTGATTTCTCTGCCTGTGGCGTTTGCTTATAATGTAGCGAATTTCAGATGTGAGGAATACAAGGGGTCTGGGGTGCTGAGTAAAGGCTCTGTTGTAGAGTATTGCACTGGGCCGTCGAACATTTTGCAGGGGACTGAGGGCCGCAAGATGTTCTTCCTCTACGCTTATCTGGGGAGTAAGACAGAGATTGTTTTAGATTATGATGTTGATGGCAGCGGAGGCAGCTGTGATTCCTATATCAGCCTGCAGAAGGAGGGGGGTATGCAGCTTGACTCAGGTAAGATAACCATTTCCGGCAACGGCGCCTTTGCCTTGATATGTGATGGAAGCTTTCTTAGCGTGCGACCCACTGATGATACGTCGGTGCTGCCGCACGGTGACTGTGATGCTATGATTCAGGACAGGTTTGATATGGAGAAGGCTATAGATTACGTCGCTCATTTAACGGAGAACAAGCCTATTGAGAGGGACCTGGATGAGATAGAGGGGTGTGTGGAATATCTAAGGCTTATTATATTAGCTCTTGCAGGAGCAACCGCCGGGTTTGCGGTTATGTGCGACATCCCCGGCACTCCCGGATCAGGTTATGTTCCGCCTGAGGCTGGGCTGTGCCAGACCTGCGGAGGCAAAGTAGAGTATCCCTCCTCCACGATTTATGAAGCCCCTCCTGAGGGAATGAATCTCCCGGAATATGAGCTGGGGGAATCCGAACTGCCACCCGAAATGTCGGGGATGGGGAATATAATACAGAAGAGGCAGATTATTGAGATAACGAGGGATGGCCCGTTGAAGGGGGAGAAGTTCATATTAGCGCGTAGAACACAGTTGGATCCTTATGAAGAGCGTACTATCTTCGAAGAGATCTTGTATCCGCTTGATTCACCTCAAACACCTATCGGAAAAAGAGATTATGTTCTGGAGCGTATAGAAGGCATAAAAACAGGAGCACTAGCAAAAATCGAGATAACTTCTGACTACATGGGCAAAGGTCTTGCACATGTACTCAATGAGCTGGCAATAGCTAATCTATTGTCACAGGGTGCGGAAAAGGTCATTGTATACTATGTTATGGGTATTGGGAGATCAGTAAAGGAGAAAGCGAATCCTTATGTTGGTAAGACTCTTAAGAATCTCAGGTTCGGCCCGGTAGAGGATATGAGCGAATACATTAAGGATAAACCAATCTCGTGGAATATTGAGAAATCAACCTACAACAACTACTACTTCCTGCTGATAAAGGTTCTGAGCACACACAACAATTATATCCTTTTCATAGAGAACGAGAACGGTAGGTTCATTGAGGGAAGTGACTTTTATGAAACGAATTTCGGGTGGGATAAGCCTGAGTGGCAGGTTAAAAACCTTATCAGTGAATTCGAGCATTGGGAGAAGGATGGGGTGGAGATGAACAGGAATATCTGGGGTCTTCTGGAATATGAAGCGAAGGACATGCCTTACCTTAAGACAACCATTTTAGACAACACCATAGTTGAACCCTGTGTCTGTTCCTCCCCATCCGGTACCAAGAGAGCCTATTATCCCGCGGGGGGAGGTGATGTCAGCATCTTCAAGAAATTCCCTGAACTCGACACGGTCGTTATAGCAGATACCGGAGGGGATATCTCTAATGTAGAAGCCTTAGTGCATGGTAGCGCATCATTTAACAAAATGCAGATCAGTAACGTGCAGGTAACCGAGGTCGGCTCAGGCAAGTGGGAGATAACCTTCGATTATGAGGGGAGAGCTAGGAAAATCATCTACTACAGCAGGGACGCGAACACCTTCTTCCCTGCTGAACTGAGAAGCGGCTACGACGTGTACTACGAGAGGCTTTTCAGGGGGGTTCCGGCGTCGCAGGTTTTATATGACATGGAGCCTGAAACAAAGCTTGAGGTTATCAATAAGCTGAAAATCGGCGGCCGGTATGCGGTATTCAGCAGATGGGATTACATGACACACAAGCATGAGCTTGCACCCTCCCTCCTCGGGTTGGAGGAGATTTCGAGAACGGAATACAGCGACGGCTGGCTGGGCCACGTATGCGAGAAGGTTAATGAACTCTCAGATGACCTGCTGCTGAAAATCCTTGAAAACATTTATCCACACGCTGAGAGAGCGTACAGGGCAAGGACTGGTCTGGCAAGTGTTTCACCAAGCGT
>JAYEGX010000031.1:0-4970 GCA_034659295.1 Candidatus Altarchaeota archaeon
TAGGGGCAGCCGTCCAAAAGATTATGGTGGATGCCGGCTTTAAGCCGATTGAAAACCTCACAGGCCACGAGATAAAAAAATATGAATTGCATGCGGGTCTTTCGGTGCCGAATATCAGGGTACCCTATGACTGGAGAATTAAGGAGGGCATGGTTTTGGCTATCGAACCGTTTGCAACAGACGGCGTTGGCCGGGTGGCAGAAAGCCAGCATGCTGAGATTTACTCTCTTTTGGAGGAAAAACCTGTTAGGATGCGGGAGGCGAGGATTCTGTTGAAAGAGTTATCCGGGAGGAGGAAACTCCCATTTGCCAAGCGATGGTTCACAGAAAAAATCAATCCCATGCGTTTGGAGCTTGTTTTGCGTAAGCTGGTTTCTTCGGGTGTTTTGAAGGAACATCCTGTTTTACATGAGAAGGGAAAGGGTGTTGTTTCACAGTTCGAGCACACGATGATTGTATCATCAGGCGGATGCGAGGTCACAACTCTATAGTCCTTTCATCGAGTATGTCCTCGATTATTTCCCGATCTATCAGTATCAGTTCGTTGTGTGATAATACATCTCTTTTGCCTTTGTGATAGAATATGTAGGCGACAAAGGCTAGTGCGAAGATGAACGCTAGCATGGGTGAAGGCATGCATCTTGTCAGATAGCCTACTACCATTATTTCCCTGTCGTGTTTTTGCGTGCAATCTTTACATGACCCTCCGCAGTCTATACTCTCCTCCCCCTGGTTTTTTATCCCGTCAGCGCAGGTTGGTTTCGTGCAGGTGTTTTTGAAACAGAATCCACTAAGGCAGTCTGCATCAGCCACACATTTCTTTTGTGTTGGGCATTGGTGGCAGGGTCCCCCGCAGTCAACGTCCGTTTCCCCCTGGTTTAGGGTGCCGTCGGCACATGACTCGCATATAGGGCAGCAGGGTATGCACGGTCCCCCGCAGTCTATTTCATCCTCTCCCTGGTTTAGGATTCCGTCGAAGCATGTCGGGCACGGGTGGCATGGCCTCCCACAATCCACCCCCTCCTCTCCCTGGTTCCGGATGCCGTCGCTGCATCCGGGTTTGATGCATTTCTCCTGGAAGCAGAAGCCGCTTAAACAGTCTGAATCAAGCAGGCAACCCTCTATCAGAGAGCATTTCTTTATACAAGGTCCCCCGCAGTCCACGCCCGTTTCCCCATAATTTTGCCTGTGATCGAAGCATTTGGACACTATCCGGGGGTGCTGCAGATAATCTGCTGCCACAACACCGAAGGTTATATCTGCTAGGTTGATGCTGGATGCTGCTTGGGAAAAAAGGAGCATACATAATATGGTTGTGGTTGATTTCCTCATTTTCTAGAAGCGAGGGATTATACCCTCCTTATCTCATCTATAAACGTGAAGTGTTATTCTTCATCCGGATGATCTGTTCTGCATCTTGCGCAGGTTTACTTCCAGCTCATCAAGCTCCCAGCCGAAACCGCTCCAGTTCCCCTCCCTCAGGTGCTCCTGGGCTCTGTTGTAGTTTTCAACAGATAAGTCAATCAACTCCTCGATAGTCCTGTTATCTCCAATTTCCGGTGGTTTCTCCCTTGGCTCCTCAATGAAAAGCTTTCTGAAGGCTTCTTCAAGGGTTTTTTCCATCACCACCCTTGATTTATAGGAGACGATTATCCTCTTAAGCTCTGGCATTGTCGCTTTTTCCGCCTGAATATACAGGGGCTCTATGTAGAGCAGGGTATCCTCTACCGGAATCACCAATAGATTCCCTCTGATGACGTAACTACCCCTCTGGCTCCAGAGAGTCAGCTGCTGGCTTATCTCATCGTTTTGATCAACTCGTGCCTCAATCTGCATGGGTCCGTAGATGAGTTTTTCCTTCGGGAATTTGTAGATTACCATATCCCCATAGTCCGGCTGGTCGCATTTAGCTGCCATCCAGGCTATCATGTTATCCCTGCTTCTTGGGGTCAACGGCGTCATAAGGATGAACTGGAGGTTTTCCTCTCCCGGAAGCTTGGTGATTATGTAGTATGGGTCCATCACCTCCTTGTTTCCCTGGCCGTATATCTCGTTTGGTATAACCCACTTGTCTTCTTTGTTGTAGAATACCTGGGGGTCTGTCATGTGGTATATCCCGTATATGTCTGCCTGGATGCTAAATAGTATCTCAGGGTAGCGTATGTGTCCCCTCAGGTGTTCCGGCATCTGCTTAAATGGCTTAAATAGCTCGGGGAACATGTTCTGGTAGGTCTTAATTATGGGGTCTTCATCGTCTATCACATAGTATGTTGTGTCCCCGTTGTATGCGTCTATGACCACCTTAACGGGGTTCCGTATGTAGTTTAGTCCCGCGTTTGGTGTGGAATAGGGGTAGCTGCTGGTGTATGTGTATGCGTCGATTATCCAATATAGTCTCCCCTCTGAGTTTATGATGTAGGGGTCGGGGTCGTAGGCGAGAAAAGGTGCTATGCCATTAACACGCTCTTTCAGGCTTCTTTTGAACATTATCCTGCTTTCGGGGTTTATGTACTCGCTTAGTATGAGGTTTATGTCCCCGAACCGCAGGGCCAGCATTACCTGATCCAGGAATGATCCTAGGGGCACTCCTCCGTTGCCTTCATAGGTTACGTATTTGTTTTGGTCCCCCATGGGGTAGTCGAATTCCTGGGTGTTTGTTTTCACCAAAACGAAGTTGTTGGTGTTCTCTCCGTAGTAGATTTCCGGCCTCTTAACCTCTATTTCCGGTATCTCCGTCTGGGGTGGTATGTCTTTTATGTAAAAAATTGGCAGCCCGCCCTCAGTGTATTCATTAACGGGGCTCATGCACACGCCATATCCGTGCGTATACAGTAGATGTGTGTTGACCCAGGTCTGGGCTTCGCTGCTCAGTTTCTGGGTATTCATCTCCCTTGCTGAGAGCATCACCTGAGTGTATCTGTTGTCGAGTTTGTATCTGTCTACGTCCACGTCGTTGAAGTCGTAGTAGCTTCTAATCTCCTGAAGCTGCTTGTATGTCTGCTTCAGGGGCCTCCAGTCCCATAATCGTATGTTCTCTACTATGTCCCGGTTTTTTGTCACATGCTCTATGCTGGCGTTTTCCACGGGAGTGATGTCTTTCTCCTGGATTTCCTGCAGATTATATGCCTGCCTGGTGTACTGTATGTTGTGTTTAATGTATTCCTCTTCCAGGACGTATTCGTTGGGCTGGACCTTGTATTGCTGTATCAGGGAGGGATATAATCCTGTTCCGACACTCAGGACCATAACGTACAGGGCTACGGCTCCCAGGGCCATGCCCCACATGTCAGGTTTTTTCCTATGTTTCTGTATGGCTGATATGAATAATAATATGCCGGTTACCAGGGCTGTGAATATGAGCAGCGATAATGCGGGAAGGAAAGCGTTCACGTCAGCGTAGCTTGCTCCATAGATTACCCCGCTTTCGGAGTATAGAATATTATATCTGTCAAGGTGGTGTTTCCAGGTCAATACCAGAAAGAACACGCCGGCCAGCACGTACAGGTGTTTCCTGGCTTTATTCCCTATCCTTAACCCGGTTATCTGGAGCTGCATTCCGGGGCTGAGCAATCCCGCATCACCTGCCTGCTCCATCTGCAGGAGGCTTATTTCCTGGTTTTTGAGGTATACCAGAAGGACGCCTATTATGGAGAGCACGGTTATGTAAATGAGCATGTTCTGCACCAGCCGATGGAGTGGTAGCGTGAACAGATAGAACGAGATATCCTGCTGGAATATTGGGTCTTTCTGGTTGAATGCTGCCTGGTTCTGGTACTTCAGGACCGTCTCCCATGAGGAGCTTACGGTTAATGCCACCAGCAAAGCTGCTATCAGCGCCAGCATGTATTTCTTTTTGTATGATCCGGTTTTCCTGTCTGCCAGGTAAAGGTTGAGGGTGAATATTATGTACGAGACTACTCCTGTAGCGAGGAATAATCCAAGGGCTGTGTATATCATCGTGAGGTATACGCTTTCATATCCTAATGCATGATACCAGATGTAGTCTGTGTATATTGTCGCTGTTGCGGGCAGTATTACCATAACCACTAAAATGATTGCCATCAAGATAATCTGTGTTTTGTTTTTCATCTTATTTTTCTCGCTGTTTCCTCCACGCCCTCACGGGGTGGGCTCCTTATTATGCTGTGCATTGAGCCGCCTCCGTCTCCGAGGTAGCGTGGTATTATGTGCACGTGCAGGTGAGCTATCGCCTGGCCTGCTACCTGCCCCTGGTTGAGTCCAATATTGAACCCGTCGGGGTCCAGTCCCTTCTGTATTTTTTTAGTGGCTTGCTTGACTGCGCTGAACAGCCTCTTCAGTTCCTCCTGGTTCAGCTGGATCAGGTTTTTCTTGTGTTTTTTGAGCACCACCACCGTATGCCCCCTGCTTATGGGGTTTATGTCCAGGAACGCTAAAGCATGCCTGGTCTCATGTATCTTCTCGGAGGGTATATCTCCCTCAACTATCTTGCAAAATAAACAATCACCCATTTATCTATTTTATAATAGATTCTTTTATATCAAATAATGGACTTGGGTTTGAGATTCTGGGAGGTGGATTTTTCCCGGGGGATTGCGGTATCCGGTATGATAGCATTCCACCTGCTCTACGACCTCAACTTTTTCCATGCAGCCAGCATAGACCTTTCCACTCTCCCCTGGCTTGTGTTAAGCAGGGGCACCGCCTCAGTTTTCGTATTCCTTGTTGGCGTCTCCCTGTCCCTAAGCTATGCACGGCTCAGGATCCGGGGAAAACCCCAAAGCAAGACAGGAAAGTATCTCTTCAGGGGTTTAAGGATATTGTTTTATGGGGTGATCATCTCTGTTGTCACATGGTTTTTTTTGGGGGATGATCTGGTGTTATTCGGCATCCTACACCTGATCGGATTATCTATTATCCTATCTATCCCCTTGTTGGACAAAAGCCCCCGCATTCTTTTCTCAGCAGGCATCCTACTAGCTTCCTTGTTC
>JAYEGX010000032.1:0-4956 GCA_034659295.1 Candidatus Altarchaeota archaeon
AACCGCAGCTATCAGGGCACTTGACGTCTATGATTTTGTGTTCCTGCACCTTAAGGGGACTGATGAGGCATCCCATGACGGAGACTTTAAGTCAAAGAAGGAGATGATTGAGCGCATAGACGGGGAAGTCATAGGTCCAATCCTGCGGGAGATTAAGGATGCAACAATTGCTTTAACAGCAGACCACTCAACTCCTGTAGGTATTAAACAGCACTCAGCAGATCCTGTTCCGATAGCGGTTTTGGGTGATGTCCGAACCGACGACATTAAAAGGTTTACGGAAAGAGAATGTGCCAAGGGTGGGCTTAACAGGATAAGGGGTCTATACCTCTTAAGCATCATACTCGACATCTCCGACCGGATAAAGCTGTTCGGAGCCTAATATTTGTATACTGCCCCCTCAGCAGCTGATGAGGTCAGCATCGAGTATCTCTTTAAGACACCAGAGAGTTCCCTAACAGGTTTTTCCCATTTACTTCTTCTTTCTTCCATCTCCTTACTGCTTAAGTCAACGTCAACTCTTCTCTCTGGTATGTCGATTGTTATCGTATCCCCGTCCTCCAAAAAAGCCAGAGGACCTCCCTCGGCTGCTTCCGGGCTCACGTGCCCTATGCAGGGTCCCCGTGTTCCGCCGGAAAAGCGCCCGTCCGTTATCAAGGCAACAGAATCAGACAAGCCCATGCCTGCTATGGCACTGGTCGGTGAGAGCATTTCTCTCATACCCGGACCTCCCTTAGGGCCCTCATATCTGATTACTACAATATCACCCTCATTGATTTCATGTCCCCTGATAGCTTTCATGGCATCCTCCTCTGAATCATAGACTCTTGCAGGGCCCTTGTGTTTCATCATAGCCTTGCTCACAGCGGTCTGCTTTATCACAGAGCCATCAGGGGCTAGATTACCCTTTAATACAGCTATCCCCCCCTCTTTATGGAATGGGTTGTTGAGAGACCTTAAAACCTCCCTATCGTAGATGATGGCCTCGGATGCGATCTCATTTATTGTTTTACCGCTAACGGTTATGTTGTCGTGGAGCAGTTCCTTAAGGATACTGAGTACCGCAGGTATTCCTCCAGCATACTCCACATCCTCCATGAAGTACTCTCCCCCCGGTCTGATGTTTGTTATGTGAGGGGTTTTCCTGCTGATTACATCAAATGTCTCAAGGGGTAATTCAACCCCGGCTTCGTGCGCTATAGCCGGGATATGCAGGGCAGTGTTTGTGGACCCGCCCATCGCCATATCGACCATGATGGCGTTCTCGAAGGCTTTACGGTTCATGATTTTTCTCGGGGTGATGTTTTTTTCCACGAGACTGATTATTTGTTTGCCGCTGTCGAAGGCTATTCTTTTTTTCTTTGCGGTCCCGTTCATTGCTGTGCCAGCGCCGACTAGGGACATACCAATCGCTTCTGTTATGCAGTTCATGGTGTTTGCGGTATAAAGCCCCTGGCATGAGCCTCCGCCGGGGCAGGCCCGTATCTCCAGCTCCCGTACCTCCTGTTCGGGTATCTCTCCCTCATTGTATCTTGCGACTGCCTCGAAGGTGTCTCTAACGTACGACAACCTCTTACCCTGGTAGTTCCCTGAGTGCATTGGTCCGGCTGTCACAACAATTGCAGGAATATCAAGTCTCGCCGATCCCATAAGCATCCCCGGTGTTATCTTGTCGCAGTTTGTTAAAAGAACTAACCCATCCATTGCATGGGCTTTGGCTATGGTTTCTATGATATCAGCTATAAGCTCTCTCGACGGGAGAGAGTAGTGCATTCCCTCATGTCCCATGGCTATGCCATCACATATCCCCGGGACGCCAAATATCAGAGGCCAACCCCCACCTGCATGCACTCCCTTCTCTATGAAACGCTCTATTATCCTCATATCAACGTGTCCCGGTATTATGTCATTGAAGCTGGAGGCTACCCCGATAAAGGGTTTATCCATCTCCTCCCTTGTAATGCCTGTCGCGTAAAACATCGCCCTGTGCGGGGCGTTCTCAACACCCTTCTTGATTTCATCGGATTTCATTTTTGAACCAATCCTCTATGAATTTTTTTGCAATTTTCATGACTTTTTTACCACTATTCAGTGATTCAACAGCGATTTCGTGGTCATATTCCTCATAGGGAAGCCATATCTCATCATGGGAAATTCCGGGATATCTGCTTAGAGACATATGAGGTTCCATATTTTCAGCTATTCTGATCACTTCCTCAATATTTTTATTATTCAACTTCTTTTTCGATGTTTCTTCTTTCAATACAGTTGAAACATAATGTGTCTTCTCGAATGCACCAAAGCATATGAGTATTGCTTTCACCGATTTTTCGATGCATTGTTGTGAGTGATAAACTGTTTTCTCAAACAATCCCTCTTTATGAAGGGCTTGAGCAGACCTTAAATCTCTTTTAGCGTCTTTCAGCCATGACTCCGCCCAATCCTTATTGCTGATCTTGGAAAGGAGTGAAACACCCTTCTTCGTTGGGAACAACCACCTTGTTTTCTCTCTTACTATGTGTTTATCTGTTAGGTATTCTTGTGTTTCGTCTATTAGGCTTTGCAGGGTGCCCGTATCGTATACTATTTTTCCATCCAGGGTTATGTCGAGATACAGTGGGTTATGGTTTCTGAAATTATTCAGGCATTCCTCTTTAGACACTAAGGTGATATCAACCGGTTTTTTTGTTTCCAGAGTTCTTTTAAATCCCATAATCTCATCAAGCCGTTCTATCCTGTTTTTATCTATCTCGTCGAGAACTATCAGAAGGTCTATGTCATTGTATCTATTTTCTTTAACACATGAGCCGAACACTATAATCCCTGCAAGGTTCTTCCAGTAGGATGCTGCCTTATCCCCTATCTCGTTAATGGTTTTCTGGTTCATCTTGTTTTATATGGAGTTTACGGATAAATTCTATTACATTCTTAATGAGGGATTTCCTGCTTGGCATAGAGCACTCCATTTCTTATTTATACTCTCTTTAAGGAACTGGTTTCTCGCTTCAGTCATTTTTGGTTACGGGGAAATTCGAAGCCTGTAGCACTTTTCCGGCTCGATTGCTTCGATGGGGAGTTTATCGTCGGATTTGCTTTTCAGACTCTAAACTTTTTATAGCACCTTCGTTATAAAGATGATCATAAATGGTTTCTTTCTCAACCATCTCAACAAAATCTTTTGTTGAAATTCCCAGTTGCCTCCCACATTTATCTGCTACTGATGAATACGTTATATCAAGTTCTTTAGACACTTCTCCAACAGCGATATTAAACTTCTTACCATCATCCATTTTATTAATAACTTTGATTATTTGATTTCCTTTTGCACCTATAGGGATTATTTTTCCACCTTTAATTTCTCTTTTTTCTCCCCCTCTAGTTTCTCCGTTTTCTTTGGGAGGTGCTGGAGGACTAATAGGAACTTCATAAACAGGCTCAAATAAATGCACATGAACCATCTTTGGATCAACGTGTTCCCTTACAAAGGTTTTAAACACGATAATTTTTACATCCCTATCTGTTCCTCCTACCTGCTCTCTAAATTGCTCGCCTAACTTTCCATCGAGACTATTGATTATGATTACGATTTCGGGTTTCTTATCATTGATCAAGTCATCAAGAAAATCCGTGTCTTTAACTGATTTTATTGATTTATAGATATTTCGTCGGGTTTTTGGGTTTTTAATGGAATTTTTATAGTCAACTATCTGTCCAGGGATGCGTCTTATGGCATCATCACAAAGAAGCTTCAACTCTACAACATACCATCTCTGGTTTTTGAAATCAACTACAAATCCATCGGGGATTGAGCGATTATCGGCAACGGTCTTTAATTTTTGTTTTGGAAAGTATTTACAGCCGTTTCCAAAAATATCTTTGATGTGATGCTTTATCATCGGCTCAAAGTCATTGAGTTCATTCTCAGGAGTCCACAATCTGTACCTCACACCATCCTTAAGTAATATCTTGTCGGTCATTTTATCTCATATGCCGGGATATGCGTCTCCTGCTCAACAGCAACTCTATTGAGGTTTTAACTGATAGTCCCTTTCTATTAGGCTTTTAACTATGATATCAAGGATTATCACCCAAAAATTTTACCAGTAGTGATTTCTCCATTTTCTATATCATAGCTCAAGTATCCTGTTTATTCCGTTGATGAATGCTGTTACGGAGGCCATTACAATGTCCTCGTGAACGCCTCGGGCCATTGTGCTTCTCTTACCGTCACCTACTCTGATGATTACGTCGGCGAGAGCGTCAGATCCTCCTGTTATGGCATCAAGGTGGTATTCCTCCAGGGTTATGTCCCCCCCTCCCAGCGCGCTTTTGATGGCGTTCATTGTGGCATCAACTGGGCCTACACCCTCCGCCCGGCCTTTCTTCTCCTTTCCCTTAACCTTAAGGACTACGGAGGCGACGGGTTTCTTACCTAACCGGGTGTTGAGGGCGATATCCACCAGCTCAACCGCTCTCTCTTTCTTGGGTTTTTTACCTGCAATGTCTTCTGCGATGGCAACAAGGTCTTCCTCCACCACCCTTTTGCCCATATCACCGAGGTCTTTCACCTTATTGGTTATCTCCTTCAGTTGTTCACCGCTGACTTTAATCCTCAGCTCATTTAGCTTGGCTTCTATCCCATGAACTCCTATGTGTTTCCCGAGAACCAGCCTCCTCCTGGCTCCAACCATCTCAGGTTTGATGGGCTCGAAGGTTATCGGTTTTTTGAGGACGGCGTGCACGTGAATCCCTGACTCGTGGGCGAATGCGTTGTCTCCCACTATCGGGAAGTTTGGCATAACCCTTATTCCTGTAAGCCGTTCCACAAGCTTGCTTACCTGGTATATCTTCTCTGTTTCTATGTTGGTTTTTATATCATAGAGTATCTTCAGCGACATAACCACTTGCTCAAGGTCGGCGTTGCCTGCCCTCTCGCCCAGGCCGTTGACTGCTACC
>JAYEGX010000033.1:0-4951 GCA_034659295.1 Candidatus Altarchaeota archaeon
CGTTTAGCTTCCATCTGGCGATGAACAGCATCAACTCAGGCATGTCGATTAATCCGTCATCGTTGAGGTCCGCCTTATGCCCGTCTATAGAAAAGGAGATATTCCAGTCATCTACATTCACATACCCATATATGCTGTTGCATCTTATGTAGTAAATATATGGTTTTCCGTTTTCCAGTTCTGATACTTCAGTGGAGTGATTGGTTGAGTTCGTGTAGGTGAATGTATCTGTCATGTCTGTGTAGTTTGTTCCCGAGACATTTGAGTACAGGCAGATGGCCGGGATGTTTGTTGTCAGGGAGATGTTTGTGGAAGTTGTACCTGCATTTAAAGTGCCTGTTGGGGAGGGGTTTGTGCGGGTTGGAGGGGTGTCTCCTCCTAAAAAACCTGCGGGGGGGCCAATATATCCATCATCAATTTTTAGTTCATCTATATGTATATGCCCGCTACCAGTAGCACCATTAAAAAAGCCACCGACAATTTGCACCGTATTAAAGTAGGAAGTGCTATCAAACGAGGTCGCCGAAGACCATTCAATGTAAGTTCCATCTTGTTTTGTAGTGCGAATAGTTGTTGGATTTCCTAAACTCCCCCATATTTCGACACAATACCAGTCCTCCATAGGAGGATGTTTAATAAATTCACTTTCGTCCCCACCATGCTCCCAGGTCCCTTGCCCATCATCTAAATAGCAAAGCGATTCTGCACAAGCAGTCCACGCAAAATAAGAACCAGCATCATCATCAATTATACCCATTATACGATCACTACCACTACCCCCTGCTCTGGTGACGAGTACCGCCTTATTTTGTATTCCCCAACCAATGCTACTAGCAGTACTATAGATATCATCATCCTGTTTCCATAAGAAGCGAACATGCACTACTGACGGATTATCGCTTAAAACAAATGCCCCTAAACCGCAATAAGATTGTCCCGTTCTCGGAGTTAATCTCGCACAACTTCCAGCCCAACAGCCAGATGTAACCCTACTTACAGTATTACCCTCGCTTGCCCAAATAATGTTAGTAAAATCGCTATCTGAATCTAAACTATTTGTGTACGGAAAGTTGATTGATATTTGCTGTGTTCTAACACTTCCACTTTTAATATCCTCTGATGTGCTAACACTCTCACCGGAAACATCCCCGACAATCATTCCTGTAATGCCTAAACCATCACTAAACAAACCACCAAAAAGCCTGGAAACGTAGTTGAATATATCGGATGTAACAGAGACATCACCAACACTATCCTCCTGAATCACCAGCGAAAACGACGGCATCAGAAGAAAAACCAGTGCCAAAACTGCAACAGCAATTCCGTACGTCTTCATATTATTATTTATCGTTCCATTTTAATAACTCCCGCCGCCAAACCAGATACCCCTCGCTTCCTCAACCTCAGCTCTGGTGACACCGTCGCCGACCTTCCACTTTGAGATAAAAGCTATCAACTCAGACATATCGATGATGCCATCATCGTTGAGATCCGCCTTATGACCGTCTACGGAGAAGGTGATGTTGAAATCGTCGTCGTTGAAATAACCCTCAGTGCTGTTGCATCTAACGTAGAAGGTGTATGTCTGGCCGTTTTCCAGCCCTGTGGCAAGGGTTGAGTGGTTTGTTGAGTTCGTGCTGGTGAAGGAGCCTATCATGTTCGTGTAGTCTGTTCCCGAAACATTAGAGTACCGGCAGACTGCCTGCACGTTTGTTGATAAGGAGATGTTGGTTGAGGTTGTGCCAGATGGGAGAGTGCCTGTTGGGGAGGGGTTGGAGCGGGCTGGAGCGGTGGCGTTGACATCATCTTGCCCTATCATCGGAAAGCCACCAGCATCTGTATTAGTGGGTGTGTCGGTTGTAACTATCACATTATCTATATAGGCATTTTGTGAAGTTCTGATATAGCAATTCCATGCTGTGAAAAAGAGGATTCCACCGCAGTGATCAGTTGGATCTAACATAGTTCTCCTTTCACATTCATCATCAGGAATATCTGCCGAATCAAACACTTTATCTTCATTTAACCAGATTATGTGCCTGGCAGTCTCATCACTAGTTCCAAATACTACATATTGCTCAAGACAGAACCATTCCCCAACAGGATAACTAACACCTGTAAATCCATGCGGCCACCCATAGCTTCCCGGTTCATTACTTGCATAAACTTCCCCATCATTGGGTAAGTTCCAATAGGCTATAATACTAACATACCCTCCAGCATATCCTCCTCCAGCAGTAGAAAGAGAAAACCGTAAAATTTTTCTGTAGGGAGAATTACAGCCACCTTGTTGGTCACCCCAATCCCAGCCATCAGGAAAGTAATAGTATGCTCTTGTCCAAAGCTCTTCCCCACATAAGACATCTTCCGGGAAATCATTATACATCGCACCACAACTAAGTTGTGCATCCCAACAATTATCGCCTTGTTCAAAATAGACGCGAGCTGAATGATTCCCGGAGTGTACCTCGGACGAATCCCAATACACCGTAGTTCCTGCCGTTGTAAAGCCATCGGCACCTGTTAATCCAGATTCAAAATCCATATTACGTGTCCAAGCTCCAGCACTCCCTCCCAACCCCCCAAGAGTTATGGAAACAACCAACAAAACCAGCATACTTTTTTTAATCATCTTCTTTTCCATTAACTACTTGGAGGTTATGTTAGTTATTACAAATACACTCCTCCACTGAACCAGATACCCCTCGCTTCCTCAACCTCCTTCCTTGAAACACCGTTATCAGCCTTCCATCTCGCGATGTACACCATCAGCTCGGGCATGTTGATTACGCCATCGTCGTTGAGGTCGGCTTGGTGATATGCGGGTGCGTAGTCGCAGATTTCAGGGGGGCAGGGGTTGCCGAGGTACTCCCAGATATAGCTTGTTAATGTGATATTTCCGCCGTAAAGGCCGGTTCCATTTGCACAGAAACCCCTGCCCCCCCTTAACGGCTCTAATCCATCACTCTCATTATCATAATAATACTCGCTCATCTGCTCTTTAATCAAATCTTCGTTAGGGAAAGGCCAAAGGGGCTCGCTTGTGGTCTCATTATATCCCAGATCACCCCAGAGGGTTCCATTCCACCCGATCCGGTAAAGGATTGTCGCCCCCCTATTCCCTCCATCAGATGCTGTACCATCCAGGTCTGAGCCGTCCTCGATTCTTGGAAGATACTTAAGAGCCGGAACCCCGTTGCCGGGATCACCATCCATTGGATCCACCGGGTTGGAGTTAGCATCGCAATATGAATGAGTTCCTGCTGCACTACCAGTATACTCTACATCGATGCCATATAATGAGTTATAGTCGTTTCCCACCGCATTCCATATGCCCCTGTATGAACGGTATAAAACCGAGTTCGTGATCGGGTCATTGGCTTCAAGATAAGCGAGGGGACTTAGTGTCCCGTCACCTGACACATTACCTAATGTGCAGTGATCAAAAACCGCACCCGAACCACGTAATCGATTACCCCACACACTATCCCAGTGAATAAAATCTATGAATTTGGTCGGATTGTAATTGGAACCAAGGGCACCCATCATGCCCGTATTTCCGACACTTATACATCCTCTCACAAAGGTATTCTCCAAGCTGAAGCCTTCAGCCGTATCTCGTATACCATAGCTTCTTGCAGCTGCGGTCCCCCCCGTGTAGTAGTTCTCCTGGTCACCGTCTATGCTTATGCAGTTCTGCACTTCGGTTTCCTTACAATCATATAGCTTGAATGCTTCCTGATCAAAATAATCAAAGTGCCTGTCATGTCTTACGACACACCTCCGGAAAATAACCTTCTCAGCTGATTTCGCTGCATAAAAATGTTTACGTGCATCACCCCAGCTCCAGCAATCCTCAAGCAGGACATAGCTACTGGAACCCACTGCGAAACCATCCCCTCCATGACCTACATAGGTTGTGTCATAGCAGAAACAACGAAACATTTTGATATGGTTTGCATTAATGATACTTATCAGATTGCTGCTGCTGTTGCAAACGCCTAAACCCTCAAACTGTATATATGAAATATCTCCTGCACCTCCTCCGCCATAGATTTGAAGAGGTGATCTGACTCCTTCACCATCGAAAATAACCTTCCCATCATGCTCTGCTTTAACCAGAGTGTATGAGCTACTATTCCCACTGGGCAGCCTGTTGTCAAAATCCATAACATTTTCGTTCCCAGCATAAACCCCGTCCCGGATAATCAACGTATCCCCGCCGCTCATTAGACCAGAACATTCCTGTAGGTTTGCACAATCCTCTGTGCCGTCAGCGTTCATATAAAAAGTGGCAGCATCAACAACTCCGCCTAAAAAAACAAAACCAGCCAACAAAAACAGAGAGGAATGTTTCATCCCCCATACCCTCCTCCAGCAAACCAGATATCCCTCGCCTCCTCCACCTCAGCTCTGGTGACTCCATCGCAGGCCTTCCATCTGGCTATGAATGCGATGAGTTCATGCATGTTGATTACTCCGTCATCGTTGATGTCTGCCTTATGCCCATCAATAGAGAAAGAGATGTTGAAGTCATCTACGTTCACATACCCCTCAGTTGAGTTGCATCTAACATAATAAACATAAGTTTTCCCGTTCTCGAGTCCGATTACTGGAGTGGAATGATTGGTTGAGTTCGTGTATGTGAAGGAGCCTGTCATGTTCGTGTAGTTCGTGCCTGAGTTGTTTGAGTAGCGACAGATGGCTTGCACGTTGGTTGAGAGAGAGATGTTTGTGGATGTTGTTCCCGGAGATAGAGTCCCATTGGGTTGGGGTTTTGAGCGGGTGGGGACGGTGGTGTCGGGACCACCGTATTCAAATGCGCCAATGTCAATAATAGAACCTTGTGGTCTTGGAGTACCTTCATAATCAAAAACAGGTGTGTCTGGATCAGAACCATAGCCTCCATCAATAGCATCAGATGGAAATTGTATTCTTGCATCTGTTGCTA
>JAYEGX010000034.1:0-4916 GCA_034659295.1 Candidatus Altarchaeota archaeon
TTCAGCGGGGATGTGATAACATCCCTTTCGGTCGAGGCCAGGATGACTGTGTGTAACATGGCGGTGGAGATGGGAGCTAAGGCAGGGATTATGGAGGCAGACCGCAAGGTTACGGATTACGTCAAGAAACATTCCAGTAGGGAACCGAATCCGGTTAAAGCAGACGGGGATGCTTCATACAGCAGGGAAATAAACGTGGATGCCTCCGACCTCGAGCCTGTGGTAGCCAAACCCCATAGAGTAGATACCGTAGTCCCAGTCGCTGAATTGGAGGGTCTTGAGATACAGGAAGCCTATCTTGGTACGTGCACCAACGGCCGGTTGGAGGATTTAAGGATTGCCTCAGGGATACTGAAAGGAAAGAAGGTAAGAGAGGGGGTCAAGTTTATTGTAGCTCCCGCCTCAAAGCAGGTTTACCTTGATGCCATGAACGAGGGGATACTGCAGGTTCTGATAGAGTCCGGAGCAGCGGTTGTAACGCCTGGATGCGGTCCCTGCGTGGGAACCCATAACGGGGTGCCGGCTGACGGAGAAAATGTTATATCAACAGCTAATAGAAACTTCAGGGGAAGGATGGGCAACCCCGAGGCCTTCATCTATCTGGCTTCTCCTGCAACGGTAGCGGCATCAGCCATTAAGGGAGAAATCACAGACCCTGGGGGGCTGTTATCCCGACCCTGGTGACATACAGTGTGTTGCAGCCCATATCACTCCAGTATCTCCCGGATTCCAGGTTGGTTAACACCGCAACCTCAAATCCCTTGATGGATACCCTAGAGCCGTATTCTATCTCATCCAGCGAGTCATATATGCTGGTGTTGGCCGGGATGGCGTGGATGAGGTTAATTCTTCCGTGAGGTTTACTTCCTGACTTCCAGTAGAAGCCGTGTTTGCCTCCCACAATCCGGAAGCCGACCTCAACCTTTCCTTCATCAGCGTAGTCCCCTGATGTGACCAGCACATCGTGGGTCAGCAAAGGCACTTTGTTGTCGTTGTATCTCGAAGCATGCCGCACCCTGCCCTCGTAGACATTTTTTTTTATGGGATTCGAAGGAGAGACTCCAGCTCACGTTACCGTATTCAACAACACCCTCTCCTGAAAGATTTAACTCCTCTATCACTGCCCTAGAGTCTACGTAGAATGAATCCAGAACCACCTTGAAAACAGAGGCTGCTGTAACCAGGAAAAGAAAAAGGATTACTGCATTCACTATCACCTGCTTCCTGCTGTATCCCCTCTCCTTTTTACCATACCCCAGATAGCTGTAGAGGCCTTTCCCATCATCCACTTCCGACAGATAAAGTTCGACCCGATTTATCCTGTGGCTGAGTCTGCGGTAGGCTTTATTGTATAACCTCCCGTCTATCTCCCCGCTCCGGTGTTTGCTGTTAAGCTCTTTCAGGTGCTGGTGGAGGTCATCTCTATCCTCCCCCAGGATCTTCACCAGTTTATGCTCGTCGACAGCTATCTCAGACTCCAGGGAACGCTTCCTCCTCTTGTATTCATCCAGGGTCAGGGAGCCCTCAACGAAGGCTTTCCTGAGCTTTTCCCTTCCCCTGTAGAGCCGATAGAGGCGCTCCCTTAAGACCTTGACCCTCTCCACCATATACTCACCCAGTTAAATAGTTGGACATTATGGCAAATATATTTTATCCTTTAATCCCATAGTTAAGGGAAATGGACTACGACGTTAAGGATATGGGGCTGGCGGAGAAGGGCAGATTAAAGATTGAGTGGGCGCAGGAACATATGCCTGTCCTGATGAAGATACGGGAAGATTTCATAGGAAAGAAACCTTTTGAGGGTGTGATGATCGGGTTTGCATTACACGTTACAAAGGAAACCGCGGTTCTTGTTGAGACCCTGATTGCGGGGGGTGCGGATGTGGCAATAACCGGTTGCAATCCCCTCTCAACACAGGATGATGTGGCTGCAGCCCTCGCCGCAAACAAAGTCAAGGTCTTCGCCTGGAGGGATGAGACAAAAGAGGAATACTACAAAAACATAAACCGGGTTCTGGACTATAAACCCAATATAACAATAGATGACGGCGCTGATCTGGTCTTTACGATACACAAGGAGAGGCAGGATCTCCTTGATAATATCCGGGGAGGTTGCGAGGAAACAACCACTGGTGTTATACGGTTGAAGGCCATGGAGAAAGACGGGGCGCTAAGGTATCCTGTGATGGACGTGAACAACGCCATGACGAAACACTTCTTCGACAACCGCTATGGTACCGGGCAATCGACCATGGACGGGATTTTGAGGGCTACAAACACCCTCATAGCAGGGAAAACCTTCGTGGTCTCAGGGTATGGGTTCTGTGGCAAAGGAGTTGCCAGAAGAGCTGAAGGTATGGGAGCCAACGTCATAGTCACCGAAGTGAACCCGGTCAAGGCACTGGAGGCTGTGATGGACGGATACCGGGTCATGCCCATGGATAAGGCATGTGAGCTGGGAGAAATATTCGTGACCGTAACCGGAGATATTAATGTTTTGAGGGGCAGGCACTTCAATGAGATGAAAAAGGGAGCCATAGTAGCGAACTCAGGGCACTTTAATGTTGAAATAAACATCTCTGAACTGGAAGAGCTGGCTAAAGAAAAAAAGACCATAAGAGATAATGTCGAGAAATACACTCTAGGGGATGGGAAAACAATATATCTACTCGCCGAGGGCCGGCTGGTTAACCTGGCTGCGGCAGAGGGACATCCATCTGAGGTGATGGATATGAGTTTCGCCAATCAGGCTATGGCTGTGAAACATCTGCTTGAGAACGAATTGGAGCCTAGGGTGTACCCGATCCCCCAGGAAATAGATGAAGAGATAGCTGGTTTAAAGCTTAAGACCATGGGCGTGGACGTGGACGAGCTTACTGGAAGACAGAGAGAGTACCTTGGGAGCTGGGAGGAGGGTACATAATCTAATGGGGATATATAGATGTATTCAATTATTTGTATTAAGGTGTATTGTGATGGATAACGAGAGAGTATTGATTGGTGATTATCTTGGCACCATTGAGGAGTTTGTTCCCGGGAAGGGGACTTTTGCGGAAGACGGTAAGATATATGCTGCTATTATGGGAGCTGCTGAGCTGGATAGGTCAAATCATACGGCTGAGGTTAAGGGGAAAAACATCCCTGAGCTTGAGGTGGGCCAGGTCCTCTTCGGTGAGATAGTTAACATCAGGAGAAACAATATAACCGTGATAGCGAAGAAGATACGAGGCTA
Source organism: Candidatus Altarchaeota archaeon (assembly GCA_034659295.1). Lineage (GTDB taxonomy): Archaea > Altiarchaeota > Altiarchaeia > IMC4 > QMZM01 > EX4484-2. Next base: position 3,236 of record JAYEGX010000034.1, read on the forward strand.
TGATTCAGAGATTGATGAGAGAACCTCACTTTATGTCTCCAACATTGCGGATAAATACGTCGAAAAAGCTGAGAACCTCTTTGGTATCGGAGATATTGTTGAGGGAGAGATCATCCGGATTCACGGCGGGATGGTGAGTTTATCAACCAAGGGCGAGTGTGGTGTGGTTTTGGCTTTCTGTAAGAGATGCAGACACAGGCTGGAGAAAACGGATAAATACAATGATAAGCTGGTTTGCCCTAACTGCGCTCACGAAGAGGAGAGAAAGATAGCCAAAGACTACGGGAAAGTGGAAAACGCCTGACAAAATGGGTGTCAACTTCAGGGATTTATTGCCTTATGAGGTAATAGACTTTGAACTGCTCAAGAGGAAGACTATCGCTGTAGACGGGATGAATTCTGTTTACCAGTTTCTTTCAACAATGAGGCAGCCTGACGGCACTCCTCTGATGGATTCACAGGGCAGGGTTACATCCCATCTTTCCGGGATTTTCTATAGGACCATACGTTTACTGGGAAAAGAGATTAAACCTATTTATGTGTTCGACGGTAAACCACCCTCTCTGAAGAGAAAAGAGATACGCAGGAGGGGTGAATTAAAGGACGAGGCCAGGAGGGAATGGAGCAGGGCGCTTAAGGAGGAACGTATAGGGGATGCCAGAAAATACGCCAAGAGAACCTCTCGGTTCACTGAGGAGATGGTGGCGGAATGCAAGACTCTATTGGGTTATATGGGTGTGCCTTATGTGCAGGCCCCATCTGAGGGGGAGGCTCAGTGTGTCAAGCTTTGCCAGGAGGGTGATGCATGGGCTGTTGGAAGCCAGGATTATGACTCTCTTCTGCTTGGAGCCCAGAATCTGGTAAGGGGATTGACGCTTAGCGGGAAGTACGAGATGTCTCTTATTAAACTTGATGCGGTTCTTGATTCACTCAAGGTTACGCGGGAGCAGCTGGTTGATATGGCTATTCTTATCGGTACGGATTTCAACGAGGGTTTAAAGGGTGTCGGACCCAAGAAGGCCTTGAAGATTGTTAGGGGTGGGGGTATTGATTCCGTGGATTTGGATGTTGAGCTTGATGAGGTACGGTCTCTATTTCTTGAACCTGATGTGGTTGATGACTATGAGGTTAGATGGGAGACTCCTGATATGGAGGGGCTGGTTTCCTTTCTTTGTGATGAGAGGGAGTTCTCGCGGGATAGGATTATCAGGGGTTATGGTAATCTGGAGTCTGCTCTCGGGGAGTTGTCTCAGAGGGATTTAAGCGATTGGTTCTAGTCGAATGAAACCGTTTAGTTTTTATATCTGGTGTACATATATAATCTATAACTAATTGGTAATAATTAATAATGATAATTTATGATAAATTATGACAGAAATTCATTATTAATTACGACAAATTGTTATTGATCATGACAAATACCCTTGCGGTAATTAAAAAAAGAGGTGAAATTAATGACCACAGCCAGCCATTACGTATTCATGGACCTTGAAGAAATGATAAAAAATGAAAAATACTCCAAGCTGCATGAGATAAGCAGGAGATACAGCAACCGATACAACAAAGACGAGGAACTACAAAAAGTATGCAATGACATAATAACCTGTCTAGAGGCCGACGACTACGGTAATCTCAAAGAAATAAGAGAAGACCTTGAAATGTTAATATCAACAAGGAAACT
>JAYEGX010000035.1:0-17560 GCA_034659295.1 Candidatus Altarchaeota archaeon
GGTCGGCGTTCCATGCATAAACTGAGTTGCTGCATGCATCAAACGGCCGGTCTGCATTCCATCTGGATAAAAAGATTTGGCTACAGTCACTGCTTACCGCTGCACAGTACCCGCTGAATGGTCCCGCATCAATGTCCGTATAACCCCAATCTACATCATCCGGATGTATGGTTAATGCAAAGCTTTCCACGTCACCAGTCTCGAAGTCTGATGTACCAGTCTGGGTCTTGTGGTGTGAGGTGTTGCCTATGTACAATTTAGCGGTTCCGTTACAGAATCCTGTAGCTGACTTGTTTATCATCCAGAAATACTCGTTGCTGGCGTTATGTATCCTGCCGTAGACGAACCTGCTGTTGTCCGGTGGCAGAACGCCCTCAGGATCCCTTAGATAAACTAGTGTCGTAGTAGCGTTATATTCAACCCTGTTGATGAACTGGAAGCTGTTGCTGGTTGAATTCGACAAAGCTATATAATTCCCTGAGTCAGTGTTAGCTGCGCTACCAACACCAAACGGGTTAGTTGTTGGATAGGTGGAGTTAAACCATACGTGGGTTATGTTATGTGAGCCAATATTCTCCACTTGCAGGGCGTAATAATTATTACTCTCTGTGTCGTTGTCACCCACACCACCTGGATCCACACCAATCCATGTAAACGATGCAGGATTAATATCAACCATAGTGTTGCTGTTAACTGTTACCGAAACATTAGTGCTTTCGCTGTCGTTTATGGTTTTATTCCCTCCAAACTGTTGCGCACTGGCTAAACCAGTCATTAATAATCCCACAAGTAATCCTGTGAGTAACCCAATCCACAATCTCCTTTCCATTTATACCACCTCAATTTTTTATTGATACTTTTTTTTTGTCACACTCCTATCGTTTATGAACTAACTCCTACTGCTTGAGCGATGACTGTTAATGAGCCTGTTGGCAGGGTTCCTGCCATGGTACCATAGGGTACCCTGATCTTCACATTAGCTATTATATGCTCTCCCGGCACCAGTGATGTTGTGTACAGATATGATGCGTATGTTCCATCGACTGTGCCTGGGGCGTCCATGTTCCAGTGGTTGAATCTAACGCTGACGTTGGTCCCGGCACAGACTCCTGGTGTGATCACCGTATAGTTTTCGCTTGCTGACGAATCAAGCGACAGGTTCAAAACCCCGTAACTGCCCCCTAGAATTGGGGTGAATGTGCCAGTTCTACAGTCTCCAGCTGTTCCGGCTCCTGTTAGCGGGTCGCCGCATGAGCTTAGATCAACAGTTCCAAGGTCTGTCTGGTTGTGCGGGTCGTTGCCTATCCAGAATTCTGTGTCGGTGCAGTTCCCGTCTGAGACGTTCATAGCCCAAAAATATTCGTGGTTTGCGCTCCTCAGCCTGCCGTGAGCCATTCCCTGGACGTTGGAGCCCCCTCCTCCCGGAAGGCTTAGGTAGATCAACTCTGACTCGTTATACTCTTTGCGGTCTACGAAATACCAGTCGCTGCTGGTGTTTCTCTTGATTATTATGAAATTTCCCGGATCGTAGTTGTTCACATCTCCAAAACCGAATGGCATCGTGTCTGGCTGGCTTACGTTGAGCCAGATGTTGCTGATGTTCGTTGAGCCGATGTTTTCTATCTGTATGGCTTCCTTGTTTCCTGCTGCAGCATATGTTGAGTTAGATTCGGTTCCTGGCGGGATGTTGGTCCATGTAAGGTTGGCTGGGTTGACATCCACAAGAGTCAGATTAGATACTGTAACATATATTGCCAGGCTATCTGTCTTGTTTACTGTCTGAGCTGATATTGTGTTTAGAATAAATAGTAGTGTTATTCCAGCAAGTGCTATCCGGGGGAGTATCTTCTCTGTTTTTGTTTTCATTTTACCCTCTACTAAACCTTTTAATTTGATGTATCGAGATGTCGACGTGTTTTTGTTGTTTCACCTTTCGGTGGTTTCGCGTCAATATCTCGATATGTCACTATGGGCTTATACTATTTGAGCAGCTTATATAAATACTTTACGGTTTTACAGGGGGTTCATAGAATAATGTATCCGCAGCATGTCATTTAGTGTTATGCATAACATCATATCACAAAGAGAAAATATGCAATTAAGTATATCCATAGCTTCATATTCCGAAAAAAAATAATGCATAAAGAAATCAGCCCTCTCATGCCAGCGAGGGGGGAAAATAATCTATTTATAGCAGTAAAGCAAATGCTTAAACTGTAAATGGACAGATACATGATCTATGTAGGGGGTGGGGAGAAAGCCTCCGTCAACGTATGTCGTCTGGATGAAAACAACAAGGAGGAGTTAATCCACTCCTACGAGGACGCAGCAGAAACACTGGATGATATGGCAGAGCTGATTCTGGTAGACAGCAAGGTATTCCACAGCTCAAGAAACGAGTGATACAGTATCTTCTTTCCTCCTATCTACTCCAGAGACATAGTCCTCTCTTTTATACTCACCTAATCTAGCGTTTCTCTAACCCAATGGATAACTAATGCTGAGATAAGAGCCAGGCTGCCTGCGAAAATAAAGGGCGTTTGCCAGCTTATTCCCTCCCAGAGCACTCCAGCAATCAATGATGCCGGGAGCGCAAGTAATCCTGTAACCATCTGGTAGGCTCCCATGGTGGAGGCCCTGTATCTCTCATCTGATAGCTCTGAGATGAATGTCTTCTGGACTGTTTCAAGTGAGCCCCTATGCAGGCCGTAGAGCAGGAAAACAAGTATTACCGATGCTAAGGAATCAATCAAGGCTGTGAGGCACATGCAGGCAAACAACAGATACGAGACCTGCATGCTCACCTTCCTACCTACATTATCTGCTAGTTTGCCGAATGGGATGGAGCTCAGCGATGCAATAAAGGTGAACAGCAGGTACAGGGCCGGAACGTAGACTGCTTCAACCCCGCTTCTGCTGGCGTATACTATAAGAAATGAGTAGCTGAATGAGGCTAACGCGAATATTGAGCCTGTGAGCAGCATAAGCCTGAAGTTTGGAGATAGGTTGCCTGGTGTGATGCCCTTGTATATGCCCTCACCCTTCTTTTCTTTTATGAACCGGTAGATAATCAGGGCGCTTGCGATGGATGGGATGGCGGCCAGGAGCAGGATTTCCCTCAGCTCCAGAAAGCCTATGAGAGCCATTGTCACAAGCACCCCGGTGAATGCTCCAGCATGATCCATCATCCTGAGATATCCGAAGGATTCCCCCCTATCCCTTGTTTTCGCGGAGTCCGCTATTATAGCATCTCTTGGAGCGCCCCGCATCTTACCGAAGCGGTCGAGGGCTTTCAGGGGTATCAGATAAGTCCATGTGGGTGTTAGGGCGTATCCTATCCGGGAGAGGCTTCCCATAAGATATCCTGTCCATACAAACACTTTCCTTCGCCTTAGTCTGTCTGAGACGTATCCTGATGCAGCCTGCGAGATCGATACAATCGCTTCCCCCAGGCCGTCGATTAAGCCGAGGATGCGCATGTCGGCTCCAAGCGATAAAACAAACAGGGGCCAGATGGGGGCGATCATATCCGAGCCCACATCATTTAGGAAAGATGCCGCTCCAAAAACCTTAACCGTTTTCTTGTTTTTCTTTACCATATCTGTTCGTATCCCCCCCACACCTTACTCTATGAAACTACAGGCATAATATTTATTGAGAGGTTTGAAAAACCTCGTTTTTTGTTGCTTTGAGAATTCCATTCTCTTGGTTTCAAACCTCTCAAGTTGGGGTTTGATAGGTAAATCAAACCCCTCTATTTATTGCTTATAGGATATGGGTCTCTTGGAATAAAAGAAATCAAGCCTTATCCATATTCTTTGCGCCTTGATTGGGCGAAAGAATCTATTTGTATCCCTTACAATGTTGGGTGTTGGAATATTGCTATAACTACTATCAAGCGCAGCTATGTAGTGCCTAACTTTTTATTCTTCCAAAAGCCATATCTGTTCGATCTCCCCCTCCTCCCGTAGTTTCGGGCTTGGCACCAGTTTATTGTTTTCCGAATCCAGTGTCCAGTACCAGCCTTCCTCATAGTCTCTCCTGGATTCCTCCAGCTCTTGTAGGATGTTCGGGTCTCTGAAGGTGTCAATGGTTTCTATGTGTTCCCCGAGATATGGCACATGGTAGAGGATTTCGTACACTAGGTTGTATGGGTGCCATAGCCAGGGGTGTCTGATTATTGCGTTGTTTATCATCTGCCCTATCCTGTAGTGGCTCATTTTATGTTTTACTGATATATTTTGTCGTGATGGTCGAGGTCTTCGAATGAAACAATTTTTTTCCCATGGTCGATGACGAATATCAACACCTGGTGGCCGATATGTGCTCTGTTTATGCCTTTCATGTCGTGGTGCAGGAATTTATAGCTTCGCTGAGGGTTCGCGAGAATATCATCCATCCTTCTCCTTATGATGCTGTGGTTTTTCGGATTTTTCTTCTTGATCTTGACTAGTTTCCTGACTAATACTTCACTGTATCGGTCTTTGTACATCATAAAGCCTCATCCAGCTCCTTTCTGCTGAGGTGCTTGCCTTTGATTATTTCCTGTATCTTGTTTTTGTATTCTGGCCTGAGCTGGGGTTCCAGGAAATAGTTCTCGTATTCGCTAACGACCAAGTCTATTGCCTGTGACTTGTCTTTAAACCCGTGTTTAGCCTTCACTATATTCAGTATCCTGTTTGTGTGTTCATCAATCTTTATTACAGCCTGTACCATATTACATCACATATATACCTATATATCTCACATATATAACTCCAGCAGATTTTTATATGAACCAAAAAAATAGAAAGACTCGCCCCGATCGGGATTCGAACCCGAGTCGCAAGCTCGACAGGCTCACATGATAGTCCACTACACTATCGGGGCTTTTGTTCGACCTTTATTTAAAGGTCGGGTGCCACTATACCATCCGGGCAATAAACTAATCTTTTTTTTTTATAAGGCTACTATTAGGGTGTTGGTGTCTTTGACTCCCTTGATTTTCCTTATCTCATCCACCACCAAATCAGCGAGGTTGTCGCATTCTAGTTTCGCCACCAAATCCATTGAACCATACACTCCATCAGCCTCAACCACGCCATTAATGGCTCTAACCTCTCTTAAGGCGTTTTTGGCTTCACCTTCCCCAGTCTTAATCAAAACATATGCTTTCATTTTTCTTTTTATTGCGTTATTGTGTATCCCGCCTCCCCGATTTGAACGGGGGATCTTCCGGTAGCTGCTCGCGCCCTTACACTATGGCCCCCTGGGGGGCCATGAAAACCAAACTACAGCCGGACGCGTTAAACCAAGCTACGCTAAGGCGGGATTGGAAGATAAATATATTGTAACTAGAAATATATAAACCCAGCATCTAAATAATCTGCTAGATGATTCAAGCCGAGGTAGCTCAGCTGGTTAGAGTGCCACGCTCATAAGCGAAGCCTTTTTAAAAAAAAAGGCTTCACCCAAAAAGATGCCATCCCCATCCCCTTCGGGGGATTCGATGACATGCATTTGGCACTCGCTTGAGGAGCTGGGATACGTGGAAGTCGCGGGTTCAAGTCCCGCCCTCGGCAAAAAAATATTTTTATCGTTGCAGTACGTCTGTTTCTATTTGAACGATTATACCTCTTTTCAGACCTGAAATAGTGGTTCACATCCTGACTTCTAAATCTAGGAACGGCGTATGAACACCTTGATGTCTTCCACACCCATACCCTTCGCGTCATCTGAGATTACAACATCAGGTCCGAAGAGATACGATAACGGATATTTTATCTCTGAAATAATTCTTAGTCTGTTTTTTGACACGGATTTACCCAGCAGTTTCCTCGATAATGCGATAAAATTCTCATCCCTTTCATCCAGCCTGCCGAGAGACGAATAATGCGACAAAACCTTCTCTACGGCATCGTCTATGGAAAACTCAATGTCCGGCCTGACAAACCCGGACACATCATCAACATACTTCTCTGAGCTGAACTTCTCCCGGATATTTCTGAAAAACAGCCGTGGGTTGAAAATCTTTCCCGCCCTGTAGAAATAATAAATCACCAGCTTCCTTAGAAGTTCCATATCCATATCAATATTTGAGATAAAATACAGGTCGTAGACGTCTCTACCCTTCAGTCTGCTGTGAAGTGCCCTCAGCTTGGTTGCCGTTAATTCCTCAAGCTGGTATGTGTTAAAGTTAATCCCATCTAGTTCAATTTGTCTGGGCTTCAAAACAGGAAAACGCTCCACGTTCGATATGTCAATTTTTAGATAGCGAGCCCCACCGAAAACAGGGATGTATCTGGCTCTTATAGATGTCAGTTCATAAGTTTTTTTTCTCTTGATTTTATAGGTGCTGTCCTGTTCTTTCAGTTTCACCTCTATTCTCTCCCTCACCTGTTTCCTCTCTCCAAGCACCTGTTCTTTCCCGCCTATTGCATTGAAATCTATATCCACGGATAATCTCGGGGTCTTTCTGAGATAGAGTTTGTTTATTGCTGTGCCTCCTTTCAGATAAAGTCTGCTCATGAGAAATGGATCAGAGTATATGGCTTTCAGCAGATTCACCAGACGAAAATCCTGTTCGGCTAAAATTAGGTCATCCGTCCCTAGCTCATCTGCCCAGTTCCTGATTATGGTTCTATTTATTTTTATCATACTCTCAACATCATATTTTCTATGAGATTCCATCTGCCTGATTTCTTTCCCCTCTCTGGCGAGTATGGATCCAGAAGGTAGGTATAGGGACTTTTCAATCCTTCGATTTTCTTAAGAACGTCCTCATCTTGCTTGAGTTTCTCCAGTATGAAACCCGATCGCTGAGCCACCACCGGCGTTTTCATTTTTTTCAGATACCTGATAAACTTCTTTATATCAATATCCTCCATCAGATTTGAAACAGTTCTTACCACTTCATCCATACCCCCGCAGATGTCCGGCCTGTTTATAAGGTCGATTATGGTCTTCTCCCTGTCAGACACCTTCAGGAATGACTCAAAATATTTCATCTCACTAATCCCGAAGAATTTATCTTTTTTTAAAGTGATGAACTGTATTCTTTTATTACCCACATTAATCGGTCTCCTCTGTTTTAATACGGCTATGAAAGCAGTGAATGGAAGTTGCTCTGCGGCTCCGTGTAAGTGTGCAGCACTCTGATAACTGATATAATATTTTTCCCTGAGGTTATCCATTAACTGGTCGGATATTATGTAGGGGTCGTTAACAAATCCCTTTCTGTCGTATAAGACATCCGCAGGGATTAGGGCATACTGCCCTTTTGCGATTCTCTGCATTACTCCTTTCCTGGATAGTGCAACGAGCAGATTCATGGCTCGCTTTTCCGGAATTCTTAGAGTTGAGGATAGAATTTTTGCATTTACTACCACAATCCCGTTTTTCAGGAGCGAGAAATATGCGGTCTGCTCAGTATGGCTCATCTGTATCTTAAGTTTCATTATGCACACCTCACTTATACTATGGGTATTATGCATATAAATACTTTGTTCGGAAATGATCATCTACCTGAAAACCTTGAAATATCTCCCACCAGGATTTATCCTGGGAATATGCCTAAGAAAATAACCAGTGCTCACATGCCCGCCCTCGGCATGGATTCTTTTATGGGGGTTGTTTTTTTTTTCATGTCTTTAAGCGAGTCCAATAACTATGTGGTCACATCCAGCTTTTATTAGACGGCAACCTAAGGCCGACGATAAAATTGATGTTGAAGTGAATACAGGAAACTTAAGGAATCCCTGGATTCCATGTGACTACAAGAACAACCCACGGGGTCACACAAAAAATCCCACATTTTCCCTTCAGGTCCTGCTCTTGGTATACTCTTTTTTTTTTCTCTGACTTAAGTTGAGCTGGTGGTGCTTGACGTTGTTGTCGACGTTGTCGGGATAGGTATTGTGGTGCTGGATGTGCTGGATGGGGTTGGTGTTGGTATTGTTGTAGGTGTCGTGTATGTTGTGGATGTTGCATTCGGGGCTGGAGGGCTGGGTATTGTTGTGGTGCTGGGTGTCGGCGGCGTTGGCGTAGACGGCAGAGTAACGTTACCTGTTCCGTTAGCTGGCGGTGGAGTGGGCACTGGAATAGACACTGGAGGAATTGGAGGAATGGGTGGCGTCAAAAGCGATGTTGAATCATTCCCTGGCTGGGTTGTTGTAGTAGATAGTGTCGTGGAGGAGGTTGACGTAGTCGAGGTTGCTGTTGTTGTTGGGGCTGTTATGGATGTGGTTTCTACAGCAGTTGTTGTTGTGGTTGAGGTAGTTGTTGTTGTGGAAGTAGTCGTTGGCGGCAACAGATTGTTTCCTACATATATCGCCGAGACCAGAATCAATATCAATAGTGCGAGCAATGTTATCCAAGTTTTCTTTCCCAATTACACCACCGATTATTCTATTCGTTGTGTTAACTTAAAAAGCAGATTTTGTTTGAAAAGTTAGGCACTACAATCAACCCCCCGAGGATTGACCCAAAAAACGGGAAGTTAGGCACTACATTCGACCTCCCTTCGGCATCGACCAAACCAGAAATAAACATCCTACCCTAGTCACGCTACTCTCAAGTAGAGCTTTAGGGCATAGGATGAAGACAATAATCTAGTGGGAAATGAACCCGGACGGATAAGTCCCGCCTTCGGTGTATGCTATTATTTCATGCTCCCTTATTTCTCGATGTTTTCTTTGATAAAACTGTTTTTTCTTTTCAGTATATGATATGTTTTAGCGAACCTGTGCGCTTCATCACGAACCTCCTGCAGGAGCAACAGAGCCGGGTGATTTCCGGGCAGATTAAGCGGGTTATCCACACCCACGAGATAGATTTCCTCCAACCTTTTGGCCAGCGAGACAACCGGAATATCCTTTGGAATCGCTTTCCTGCCGGAACTCAACTGAACTCTTCCCCCATCCAACAAAACCAGTTCTGGATACCTCCACTCATCATGTCTGAACCTCCTGACGAGCATCTCAGCCATATTAGCCGGGTCATCCTGGAAAACCCCCTTAATGCGGAAACGGCGGTATTCTTTTTTATCCGCCACCCCCTCAGTGAACACAACCATGCTTCCGACAATGCATTTATCTCCCAGATTACTGATATCATATCCCTCAATCCTGTGAGGTAACCCGTCCAAACCCAAAGCCCTACTAAGCGCCTCAACCCTGTCACCCCTGTGTTTTTTAAGTTTCTCCTGAGAGAGATAGTGGATGCTGTTCTCCAAAGCCAACTCAGTTAATCTGTGCTTCTGGCCTCTCATTGATTTAATAATAGAGACCTTCACCTTCTTCAACCGTGAAAGATTCTTCTGCAATAGATTCCTGTCCTCCGGGACAACAGATGAAACAATAAGGCTGGGGGTGAGATCCCCCGTAACATAATGTTGTTTGATGAACGCCTTAACCGCCTGAGCTCCGCTATCAGCGTAAACACCAGTCAAGGGGTGCTGGAGCACTGCAACAACCCTGTGTTTGCGTACCTTCAACTGCGTGATGTTAGCTTTCTCATCCACGGTAGCGTATCCGAGCACGTCCATATCCACAAGCTTAGCTGAATCAATATCCTGCCTAACCGAGAGTGAATCCAGTGCATCAACTGTTTTCTTTAATCTAGCAGCCTCCTCAAAATCCAAAACCCTGCTTTTGTCCTTTATCTCCCCCAGCAGTTTCCTTGACAGCCTCATATAGTCCCCAGATAGGAAGGAAACAGCCTGCTCAACTCTTTTTTTGTATTCCGCATCTGAGGTGATGAGGTGGGGGGCGCAGCATCGGCCCACATCATATTTAAGGCAGGGCCTTTCTAGTTTGCTGAGATCATGTCTACACTGCCTTATCCCGAAAAGCTCAGATACGAGATTCATTGTTTTCCTGACGTGGCGTGCATCAGTGTAGGGCCCGAAATACCTTGAATCATCTAGGGTAATTCTTCTGCAGACCTCCATGAAAGGGTATTTCTCTCCTACAGCAACCCTAATGTAAGGGTATCTCTTATCGTCTCTCAGCCTGATGTTATATCTTGGCTGGTTCTGCTTCACGAGCGCGTCTTCAAGAATCAAGGCCTCATGGGCGTTAGCTGTAAGTATTGTTTCAACGGAGCAGGCTGCCTTAACCAGCCGGGAGGTTTTCGCATCAGCCGGTGACAGATAACTTTTAAGTCTATCCGCCAGGTTATCTGCCTTACCTATATAAAGTATCCTGCCCGCTTCGTTTCTGAATAAGTAGACGCCCGCCTTCTTGGGTGCTGCATTAATATCATCTATGAGCTGTTCTATCATCATTTATCCAAAATCTTTTTCAGATAACTGCCCGTGTAACCTTCCGCGACATCCGATATCTCCTCAGGGGTGCCTTCTGCAACAATAAAACCACCCCCATCCCCCCCATCAGGTCCCAGATCGATTAAGTGATCCGCTGTCTTTATCACATCAAGATTGTGTTCTATTACGATTACGGTATTCCCCTTATCCACCAGCTTATTTAGTACCTGAAGCAGTTTCTTTACGTCATGTGCATGCAGGCCGGTGGTTGGTTCATCAAGCAGATACATTGTTTTCCCGGTGCTTATCTTAGAGAGCTCAAGTGTCAGCTTCACTCTCTGCGCTTCGCCCCCTGAGAGTGTTGTCGCCGGCTGGCCCAGCTTAATGTATCCCAGCCCAACATCAGATAACAGGGATAGTCTGCGATTAATCCTTGGGATGTTTTTGAAAAAATCTGCTGCCTCGTCAACGCTCATATCCAGTACGTCGGCTATGTTTCTGCCCTTGTATCTGACCTCCAGGGTTTCCGGATTATATCTTCTGCCATGGCATTCACTGCAGGTGATGTAGACGTCCGGCAGAAAATTCATCTCAATCTTTATTATCCCATCTCCTGCGCACTTATCGCATCTGCCTTCCGCAACATTGAAACTGAACCTGCCCTTACCGTATCCCCGAAGCCTTGACTCATGCAGTTGAGCGAAAAGCTCCCTTATGGGTGTTAAAACCTGCGTGTATGTTGCTGGATTGCTTCTAGGGGTTCTCCCGATGGGGGACTGGTCGATTACCACAACCTTATCCAGCAGCTCAAGCCCCTCAATTTTCTCATGCACTCCGGGCTTATCCCTGCTTTGATAGATTTGTTTCATAAGGGCCTTCGCCAGCGTCTCATTAATCAAGGTGCTTTTCCCTGAACCGGATACCCCCGTCACACAAATAAATTTATTTAGTGGGAATGATACATCAATATCCTTCAGGTTATGCTCTCTAGCTCCGTAAACCATTATTTTTTTCCCGTTACCGGATCTTCTTTTATCCGGCACATCGATTTCCAACTCCCCTGTGAGATATTTCCCCGTCAGAGAGTTTTTGTTTTCCATCAACTGCTCAGGTGAGCTGGATGCAACCAGGTATCCTCCCTCAACCCCTGCGCCAGGTCCCAGGTCGATGATATGGTCTGCTGACATTATGGTCTGCAGATCATGTTCCACGATCAATACGGTATTACCTAAATCCCTTAACTTCATAAGGGTTTCAAGCAGTTTGATGTTGTCTTTCTGATGCAGTCCGATGGATGGTTCATCCAACACATAAAGAACTCCGACAAGCTGGCTTCCGATTTGGGTGGCAAGCCTTATCCTCTGACCCTCCCCTCCGGAGAGGGTTGATGTTTTGCGGTCCAGGGTCAGATAATTTAACCCGACATTAATCAGGAATATCAGGCGCGAGTTTATTTCCTTAAGCACCTGTTTAGCGATTTCCTTTTTCTCGCGGGACAGCTTCAGGTTGATAAAGAAGCTGCTGGCTTGCTCTATTGACATCGATGTTACGTCGGCAATGTTTTTATCATCAACTGTTACGGCTAGGACCTCAGGCTTAAGTCTTTTACCCTCACATGCCGTGCACGGGCTTGTGCTCATGAATTTCTGTATCCAATCCCTCATGTTCTCGCTTTTTGTTTCCCGGTATCTCCTTTTGAGATTTGGTATGACCCCCTCCCAGGTTCCCTGATACTCCCATCTGCCGACTCCGTTGCGGGCAACATGCTTGAAATGGAAGCTGCGTTGTTCAGCTCCATGCAGGAGGATGCTTAATTCCTCATTATCCCATTCCCCAACCGGTTGGGTAATATCTACTCCCATCTCCCCTGCCACAGTCTTGAACATCCGTCGATAGTATGTGTCAATGGTCTTCCCCCATACGGCAACAGCTCCCTCGTCTATGGTTTTATTTGGGTCCGGTATGATAAGCTCAGGATCGAGTTCAAGCTGTTGTCCCAGCCCATGGCACAGGGGGCATGCGCCGTGGGGGCTGTTGAAGCTGAACATCCTTGGCTCCAGTTCCTCCATATTCACCCGGCAGTCGGGGCATCCCAGCTTTTGTGAGAAAATGATTTTTTTATTACCATATCGCACCTCAACAAGCCCATCGCTTAGCTCTAAAGCAGATTCCACATCCTCCAGTATACGCTGCTTGTTTTCTTGTTTCAACACCACCTCATCAATAACCAGGCTTATGTTGTGTTTCACGTATTTCTCAAGCCGTATCTCCTGCTCAAGGTCCACCCGCACGCCGTCAACGATAGCCTGCGCGTAACCGTCCTTAAAGTAATCTTTTAGCTGGGTGTGGTATTCACCCTTCCTGTCTCTGACTACTGGGGCGTTAATCTCAACCCTCTCTGCTTTAAGTGATAGTATCTGCTCTGTTATCTGGGTTCTGGACTGTATATTTATCTCCTTACCGCATCCGGGACAGTGGGGGGTTCCGCATCTGGCATAAAGGAGCCTCAGGTAGTCGTATATCTCTGTTGTAGTCCCGACCGTGCTTCTGGGGTTCTTGCTTGTGGTCTTTTGTTCGATGCTGACCGCAGGAGACAGTCCCTCGATGTAGTCCACGTCCGGTTTCTCCATCAGCTCGAGAAATTGGCGAGCATAAGCTGATAGTGATTCAACGTAGCGTCTTTGCCCCTCAGCGTATATTGTGTCGAATGCGAGAGATGATTTACCGCTGCCTGAGAGCCCGGTTATCACAACAAGCCTGTCCCTGGGAATCCTTACCTCGATGTTTTTAAGGTTGTGCTCACGGGCTCCCTTGATGTGTATCTCCTTAACTCCCATTCTTTTTTGCTTTCAGAAGGTCTCTGAAATATATCGCCTGCTCGAAATCCATCCTCCCAGCAGCATCCTCCATAAGCCTCTCAAGCTCGCCTTCAGGCATCTCCAAATCAACCTCCTCCCTAACCTCCCTTGTTTTCTCCTGCTCAATAATCCGTTCATGAATCCTTTTCTCTATAGTCCTGGGCTTTATGTTGTGTGCCCTGTTGTATTCGAACTGAATCATTCTACGCCGGCTTGTTTCATTGAGTGCAGCCTGCATAGCGTCTGTTATCCTATCAGCATAGAGTATAACCCTTCCGTTAACATTGCGGCTGCATCGCCCGATTATCTGTATCAGGCTAGTTGCTGACCTGAGAAAACCCAGCTGGTCCGCATCCATTATGGCAACCAGGCTCACCTCCGGCAGATCAAGACCCTCACGCAGCAGGTTCACACCAACAATAACCTCTATCACGCCCTCCCTGAGCTCGGCCAGAATGTCGATTCTCTCAAGGGTGTCTATCTCGCTGTGCAGGTACTTAACCCTGAATCCATCCCCCTGCAGGTAATCAGCCAGGTCCTCGCTCATCCTTTTGGTCAGTGTAGTCACCAGAGCCCTTTCATCATTCCCTGTAACCCTCTTCAGCTCCCCTATAAAGTCCGTTACCTGCCCGCTTGCGGGCTTAACCTCAACAACAGGGTCGATTAACCCAGTCGGTCTGATTAACTGCTCAACTATCTGGCTTGATTTATCTCTCTCGTATTGCCCTGGTGTGGCTGATACATAAATCACCTGATTGAGGTGCTGCGTGAATTCATTGAAGTTCAGCGGCCGGTTATCCCTGGCAGAAGGCAGCCTGAACCCGTACTGGATCAGGGTTTCTTTCCTGCTTTGATCCCCCGCGTACATCCCCCTGATCTGTGGTATTGAGATATGTGATTCGTCAATGAAGCAAAGCCAGTTTTCGGGGTAGAAGTCGAGCAGCGTGTAGGGTGGCATCCCAGCACCTCTGCCCTCAAGATGGCGGCTGTAGTTCTCAATACCCTTACAGTAACCAAGCTCCGATATCAATTCCATATCATATCCTGTTTTCTGTTTAATCCTGTTAGCCTCAAGTAATTTATTTTCGTCTTCCAGTCCGGCTACGGTCTCCCTTAGCTCCTCCCTGATCAAGTCAAGGGCCTTGTTCTTTCTCTTTTCGGATAGTATGTAGTGGACTGCCGGGAATACCAGAATCGAATCCAATTTTTCATGTGTTTCCCCGCCCACCTTATCTATGCTTTTTATTTCCTCCACTATTGTATCCGCTTTAACCCTGATAATGTGTCTGCTGTAGTAGGGGTGTATGTCTATCTGTGCTCCGCGGACCCTGATCTGCCCCTCAGTGGGTTGAATATTTACCCGCTCATAGTGCATGTCTATCAATACCCTGATCAGATTATCTCTTGTGTTCTCTTGTCCTACGGTGAGCTGCAGGCTGGCTTTCATGTATTCCTGCGGGCTGCCCAGCCCGTATATCGCAGAAACTGTTGCTACCGTAATAACATCATCTCTAGCCAGAAGGCTTGATGTGGTCCTGTGCCTTAGTTTCTCTATTTCAAGGTTTATGTCAGCGTCTTTTTCTATGTACGTGTCTGTTGCAGGAAGATACGCTTCGGGTTGGTAGTAGTCGTAGTAGCTTACGAAGTATTCAACCGCGTTATGCGGGAAAAGCTGCCTGAATTCGCTGTATAGTTGCGCGGCTAGTGTTTTGTTAGGGGCCATAACCAGCGTGGGTTTACCCACCCTCTCGATGACGTTCGCCATCGTGTAGGTTTTACCCGAACCTGTTACCCCCAAAAGCGTCTGGTATTTCAGGTACCTATCTAATCCTCTGGTCAGCTTATCTATTGCCTGAGGCTGGCTCCCAGCCGGTTTATAATCGGATACAAGCTTGAAATCCATTATACTATACTGGTATTTTTTTGTAAAAAATTCTTTCAAAACCCCGTTCACTTAAAAAATAGCTAGGAGGGCTGGAACTCGTTAGTAAGCTGACTAAAGAGGGTGGAGGAAGCAATAGCGGATGCAGCTGGAAATAAACTACAGGAAGAAAGAGATCGGGGTTCGGGACTATTGGAACTGGATGTGGTGGGAGAAAATTAAGTAGGTTACTATTTTTATACAATGAATACATAAATTACATAAACAAAGAAAAATTTAGTAATCTACTAAATTGAAAATAAAACCAGATAGCCTCACTAAAGAAAGCCTAATCCAAATAAACAAACAATTCGAAGACGGAACACTAAGAGACGAAGCAACACTTGAATACATAGTATATGTGGTCTCAAAAACAAGAGGAACTAACCAAAAAGCAGCTACCATGCTAGCTGAGATAACAACAAAACACCCCTTCCTAGACGGAAACAAAAGAACAGCAATCGAAGCCACAAAAACACTACTAAACTTATACCACAAGAAAATAACCGCAAAAGACCAGACAATATACGACCTCATATACAGGATAACAAGCCAAAGATACAATATTAAAGAATCAACCACCTGGATAGCAAACCACATAAAATGAAAGCCGTGAAAATGATGGGAATCAATCGTCCCGTAATACTAGCTGAATGGGAGGATATAGAAGAATACGTCAAAAAAGACATAAAAGAAAATCAGGAATTCTACGAGAAACTAAAAGAAATGTAGAACCAAAGCAGAGAGATAAGAATGAGAGAAAAAGAATTAGTGTTTGTTCTTGTATATCAGGTATGCTACCATCGGAGCTGTTAATAGGGCTGCCAGCAATAGGGTAAGGGATGCGAACTCTGGCGCGGGCGTTCCCAGGCAATCCTGCGGGCAGTTGCATTTATTCTCCCCCAGGCCGCACACTCCATCACCGCAGTAGGTGCAGAATTGCGCACCAACACAGTCGCCATGGCATATCCCCTCAACGTCCGGACTATCACAGCTTATCGGGGTCAAACCCGGACAACAATCGAGATGACCTGGCACAACAGCATAAAAACCCCCTTCACCCACACATGTCGGCTGCGAGGACACTAAACCACTACACAACAAAACAACAAACAAAAACATTATCTTTTTCATTCACACACCTCCATCAATTAAGAGATTATATTATTTAAGAAACACCGCTTAATAAACAAACCATTTAACTAAACACCAACCCAAGACAGGAATCATGCAGTTGCATGGTTTCTTTTTACGACATCACCTCCTCAAAAATGAATGACGTCTGAACTATCTGGAAGAGCTTGATTATCTCTTATTTTTCCACCGCTCTCTAGCCCATGTTTTAAATAAACCCCCGATGTAACTTATTCCTACAGTAAATAAACCATGAGGTGGTAATAATGGAAAAAATAAAAATAGATGAAATACAGCCGCAGCTGGTTGCCAGCATGCGATACCAGGGATCGTACGACGAAATAATGGAGGTGCTGCCCAAGCTCCTGGGGCACTTGGCATCAAACAAGGTCGAGCTAACAGGCCCGCCAATATTTATCTGCCACGAAGAAACCCCTGAGGAAGCATTGGAGGCGGACCGGAAGGGTGAGGCAGATATCGAGATATGTGCGCCCATACCAAAAAAAATAAAGGATGATGATAAGATAAAATGCTACACCCTCCCCGGGGGCAGGATGGCTAAAACAATCCACGAAGGCCCCTACAGCGACTTCAGGCCACTGCACCAGCAAATCTACAGCTGGGTGAGAGAACACCACAGGAAACTAGCAGCTCCCCTACGGGAGTACTACCTCAACGACCCCCACAGGGTGCACGAGAACGAGATAATGACAGAAATATGCGCGCCAATCAACTAACTACCTGGCTGCAGTCATCACAGCCTTGGCGAAATCCTCAGGTGTTGTACCAGGCGAATCAATACCCTCCCTGATATATACCTCCCTGAGGATTCCCTCTATTCTCTCCTTCTCCAGTGCAATACCCTTTAGTGAATCTGCCATAAGTCCAAGAGACTCATCCGGGAAAATGAAGAAGTCTCCGGTGAATATAACCTCCTCAATACTTCCCACATCCTCCCTCAGAAAGACACGTATCAAACCCCCCACTGATTTATACAGTCCCTGACTGTATTCATCTATGCTGATTTTCATTTCTCACATCCTGTAAATAAATTCCTCTGACTTATATCTAGGCAACAGCTTATTAACGAGCTCTTTTTCATAAGAGCTTAATCCGGAGTCAATGAATGATATATCAAATGATTTCATAAAGCCCTTCTTTATTACAGCTTTCAGGTCTTCTAGCTTGATGTCGTAGCCCAGTTCCTTGTTTAATGAGGTGATCCTGCTCTTAGCTGATTTTATTCCCTTACTCTCGTATTTTATTTTCGGGATATTCAATACCCTAAAGGCGGATTCGAGGTCGAAGTCAACAAGCAGTGACCCGTGTTGCAGGATGATGGTGTCTTTTCTTGTCATGCAACCCCCTGATATCTTCCCGCCGTTAACCAACAGATCGTTTATT
>JAYEGX010000036.1:0-17336 GCA_034659295.1 Candidatus Altarchaeota archaeon
AGTATTCAAAGAGGTTCAGAAAGATCGAGAAGCTTAAGTTTTCGATGAACAATTCTTTCCCCGTTGCAACATTGTTTAAATTAGTAGAGAGTGAACAAATTGAAAACGGCATACATGTTTTGATTTTAAACGATGCTAAAATTGATTTGAATATCAAAATTATTGACAAGGATGATTTGACGGTATCCTATGCTGAGTTCTTAAATAAACTTGATGAATGGTTGATCCAGTTTACAGATCCCATGGAGGAGATAAAGGAAGCGGTAGAAAATGCCTTCGATAATGGATACGTTATATGTGCATTTCTGGATGGTGCGATTGTTGGTATTGTAATCATTTCAAGGACTCGGTTCGAAAGATTCTTCCCCAAATATCATCTTTCGTATATAGCAACGAAACTTGATATCAAAGGGAAAGGGATAGCCACTCAGTTGTTAGAAAAAGCCATAGAGGTAACTGGAGGAGACCTATCACTTCATGTAGAAATAGATAACAAGCGTGCTATAAAACTATATGAAAAAATGGGACTGAGAAAAAAGTATTATCGGATGTTCTACCAAGGAGAGGTGTTAAAATAATATGCTATGTGGAAAGCTAATTCAGAGGGGGATTTTTAGTGGGTGATTATCCCCGCTTACTAATTGACCTGAATAGGATCCAACATAACGCAAAGACAATAACTAGTCTTGCATCCAGATATGGCATGAGCGTGACTGGAGTTACGAAAGCAACATGTGGTGATCCAAAGATTGCAGAGGCTATGCTCAAGGGGGGAGTTACTTCGATTGGTGAGTCGAGAATTGAAAACATTGTGAAGTTGAAGGAAGCAGGTGTCCATGCTGAAATGATGTTTTTAAGAACACCAATGCTCAGCGAAGTCAAGAAAGTAGTAAATTATGCAGATATATCTTTAAACTCTGAGCTGACCGTAATATCGAGATTATCGAAAGAAGCAATAAAGAAAGGCGTTAAACATCGAATTATCCTCATGGTAGATATGGGTGAACTAAGAGAAGGTGTCGTCAAGAAGGAGTTGCATCCTACAATAAATAAAGTCTTAACTCATAAGGGGATTGAGTTATTTGGCGTGGGCATGAACCTTACTTGTCTAACAGGTGTCATCCCAACAAAAGCGAAAATTAAGGAATTTGATTCGGTTGTTCGAGAGATAGAAGACCAAGTTGGAACAGAGTTAAAAATGGTAGGGGGCGGAAACTCAGCGAACATTCCACTCCTTCTCGAGGGCCATCCAAAATCAAAGATCAACAACCTGCGCATTGGGGAAGGAATCCTCCTTGGTTTGGAAGCAGTTCATAGAACCCCTATTCCCCACACATACCAGAACGCTTTCACCCTTGAAGCTGAGATAATTGAATTAAAAGAAAAGCCTTCTGTTCCAGATGGAGAAAACACCCAAAATGCCTACGGAGAAAATAAAACATTCAAAAACATTGGGACAATAAAACGTGCAATTTTAGGCATCGGAAGGCAAGATGTAATCGTTGATGGTTTAAAACCTGTGTGTGGTTTTAAAATTCTTGAAAGCAGTAGTGACCATATAGTTGGCTACAATACGCCACCTAATACTAAAATAGGAGATATCCTGCAATTTAAACCAGATTATGGTGCATTGGTCAACCTCTTCACGAGTAATTATGTGCACAAAGAATATATAGAATGAAATTTACACCAGATCATAATAAAATGTTTGTATCAATCAGCATTGATATGATAAGTGAGAAAGTAACTATTACCGGAAAGATTAAGGATGAAGCCACGAACCCTAATAATGAGAAGTAAGCGGGCGGAACGCTTCGTCGCTTCGCTCCTTGCCTCGTTGCACTCTCACTTCGCTGTCGCTCCGTTCGGGTCATATAACAAGAGGATATACGGCTACAGGGGTTGCACCCCCTTCCGCCCAAATTGCCTCTGCTACGAAAACGTTTATATTCGGCAACTTCGCATACCCGCCAGCCGTTAAATGAAACGCAATCTCGCCGCCAAGAATAATATAAATAATGGTGATTGCTTAATTTTCGTACCAGTTATCTATGGAAACAGGCATATATAACTGGTGTGAATGGCTAAAAAGTTTACCGTAAAGTTTTTGGAGGGTAGGAAGTGTATTTTCTGTGGTAGCTATGGTCTTTATCGACTCGCTGATAAGCGAGTCAAATGTAAATCTTGCCGGAGGGTGTATAGCATCAAGAGGCTTAGGCGTGACTTGGATATACTGTATCACTTCTATCTTGAGGTTTCTGCCAACAAGGCCGCTACTGAGTTAGATCTTAGTTATAATACCGTCCACAACAGATACATGTTCTTCAGAGAGAAGATTGCAGAGTACCTGGACAGTAACTTCCGTAAACTAAGCGGGGAGCTGGAAATTGATGAAACCTATTTCGGCGGCAAGAGGACGGGTAAACGAGGTCGTGGAGCATTAAACAAAGTTGTTGTTTTCGGCACGCGAGGAACTGCTTTGCAGTTCCGGCGCGCAGCGACATAAGTCGCCTGCGTCCTGGAGCGCAACGGGAAGGTGTACACAACCGTTGTCCCGGATGTCTCAGCCGAAACGCTTATGGCTGAGATCAAGGCCAAGACCGAGAAGGGATCAGTGTTCTACACCGACGACTTCAAAAGCTACAAGAGCCTGAAACACTACGGGAAACACAGCAAGATAAAGAAGACGAAAGCGTATGCAATAGGACGAACACACATCAACGGCATAGAAGGCTTCTGGTCATTCACCAAAGAACGATTCCACAAGTACAATGAATTCTATGGGAATTCATGTACACCCCATAAAGTGGGGTTGTATCATGGCATACACAAAGCCAACTACTACTTATATCTCAAAGAGATGGAGTTTCGGTTCAACAACCGAAACTCTGACATATTTAAGAAGATGTTCGAAATAATTTATAGGTGATTTGGTACGGATTTTGAGTAATCACCTTGTTTAATAAACCACGGTTCTGCACAATGAAGACAACCCCTGGATTATGCCGGATTCCCGGCCCCTACGGGTATAAATGGCCGACATTACCTGAATTACATCACCACCTATTCAAAAAGGATTTCGAGGATGCACATAACGCAGCCGCTGATGTAAAAGCTTGTGCGAAATGTTTTTTCGAACTGACACGCCAAGGGTATATAAACATAGATAAAAAAATAGTTAATCACATAAAATAAAAACAAAACATATCTGGATTCATGCCTTCACCACTTCAAACCAAATCCTTTTTCATGAAACCATAGATGAAATCAATATATCATGCGAAATAACAAAATAAATAGGGATCTTGATGAGTTATTAAAAAAATGGAATTTGCTACATGCCTAAATTGTATGGATGGAAGAGTGCAGTTACCCGTAATCCACTGGATAAAAGAGAAGTACGGTGTTGAATATGTTGATGTGATAACCGAGGCCGGGATGGATGGTTTTCTGGTTGAAAGCAAGCTGGATGATATTCTACGCAAAATAGATATTTCACTGAAAAAACACGGATCCAACATCATTTTTGTGGTGGGGCATCATGATTGCGGAGGAAACCCGGTGGATGAAAAAACCCACAGGAAACAGGTTCATATTGCAGTAGATAAATTAAAAAAAATGAAATCCTCTGTTAAAGTAATTGGTTTATGGGTTTCAGATAGCTGGGTTGCTGAAAAAATAATTGAGAGATAAAAACCTCATTCAATCTCTTGCTGTTTGTTCCATGGACATGAAGGCTTCTTTTATTTCCCCTGCTTCAAGATAGGTCAGCTTCTTCCTTCTCGCATAATCTAATGCTTTCTCTGAGGTTAAGGCCTTATGTGTTTCGGAATCCATCATCTCACATATGCATGCTGCCGGGATAAGTCCGCTCATCTGCATAAGGGCTGTTGTAAGTTCAGTATGCCCCTCTCTATTTTCCAGCCCGGAGGAAATCAATAGATGAACATGTCCTGGGCTCCTGAACTCTAAACCAAATTTTTCCTCTGAAACATCGTTCTTGAAGAAATCAGCTAGCTTAGTTATCGTAAGCGCCCTATCAAAGTCTGTTATTCCTGTGAAAGTGTTCCTGTGGTTCACACTCAGAGAGAAAGAGGATCTCTTATCATATCGTATATCGTCTGCGGTGGTGTGTTTTAGGAGGGGGTATTCTTTACTGGCTGTGTCTAATAGGTCTTCTATGTAAGGTAATCCTATCATCTCAGTCAACTCCCTGTCCAGGGCAACACAAATAAGCCCTCCACCATCAACTCTCATGGTTGCTACATGTTCCGGAGTGGTTTTTTCAGCAGCAACCAGCATATCAACCTCGTTTTCCCTGCCTGAGTTATCGTGCACCAGCACGCATCCCCCCCTCCTGAGCTCTTCAACCGCCCTACTTATTTTATCTCCCATCTTTATCAACAATTATCTCTCCATCAACCATAACCTTACTCACATCAGCTGGTCCGCACCTGGATACTATGGAGGCAAGAATATCCCTGCTATGTCTCATATTCACAGAGTCTCTATCTATAAAAATCAGGTCAGCGTCTCTACCCTCACCTATAAACCCTGTATTCAATTTAAACATCTCTGCTGGATTAACTGTAGAAGTCTGCAACACCTCCACCGGACTTAGTGAACCAACTAGATGCGAGCTCTTGTACAGGAACTCCATCTCCCTGAAAAGATTCGGGGAGTTAATCATCACATTATCTGTGCCCAGGGAAACCATCACACCCGCATCGATTAACTCTCTTACTGGGGGGGATCCCACACCCAGGGCAGCATTGCTTCTGGGGCAGACTACTACATCAGTCCCTCTCTTAGAGATATCCATTATCTCCTCTCTTGTTGCCAGAGTAGCATGGACTATGATGTCCGGCTCATGCTCCAATGCCAAAGAAATCTCACCCTCCTCCTCACCTGCATGTATTGCAACAAGCTTGTCTCCCCTGTCTTCTGGCATCTGGTTGAGGTTGTATACATTCAATCCCAGGCCGTCAGCATAGCTGATGTCGACATCTCTCCCCAGTATCCTTTTTTTTATTCGGGAACTCTCACATGCCTTCCTTAGCAGGTTTATCCCTTTCTTCCCTCCCTCTCTGAAGTCGGCGAAGAATGTAGTGCCTAACTCTTGCATGTACTCCACAGACCCCATCATCCCCTCAATAATAGAACTCTCACATTCACCTTCATAAAGCTGCCATTTCCTACCTTCGGGGCCAACAGCATCCCTCACATCCAATCCGGAAACAGCTTCTTTAGCGAATGAATCACCTAAATGGGTATGCGAATTCATCAAACCAGGTACAATCACACACCTCGTGTAATCAGATCCGTTTCTATCATATCCCTCACCAATCTCTTTGATTAAACCACCATCTATCCTCAAGAAACCCTCCTTTATGAACTCAAACTCTTCACCCACCAGTATGCTCGCATTAACTATCACTTTCTCTAATTTATAGCACTTCATTTAAGATAAATACTCAAAAATATGAATTACTCAAAATCGAGTATATCTGTGTTTCTGAACTCTCACATGAAAAAAGTAGATATACAACAAAATAAATATTTTATATTAGATGTTTTTAAATATAATATAAATAACATATCTAATCTATTATATATATCACAAACTATCAAAAAAGAAGCATTTTTTTTCGCCGAGATATCAACCACTCAACGAAAGAAGTTTTTTCGTTTATATCCACCTATCAATCCACCTATTTCAGCTCTGTGGGGTACCCTATTTAGGGTAAAAAACACCGTAAAAGCAAAAAAAGTCATCCATTGTATCGTTTACGGCATTTCTTATGCATTTTCTTGTCGTTTACTATCTCAAAATTGCTATCAAGGGGCTCTCTACAGACTACACACCTGGGATTGATTATTGATTCAAGATGCTGGAGACATTTCTGCTTGTCATAGGTGCAGGCATCATTCCTTGCTATCGATTTAAAGACAAAATTTAGTCTTTTTTTGTCTTTCTTTGTCAGCCTCTGTTCCATGGATTAATTCTTTGATTGAGAGCTAAAAAATGGTTAAATATATTGTTACAATATCGAAACTCTGGGTATCTGCTTTTTTCTGGCATCAATTGTTGTGTTATCCCCCCCAAACCATCAGGAAAAGTGAATCCACATTGATACAATATACGGGTGAAATTTTCCCGGCACGGCTTCATATATTGTATCAATATATGCTGGTTTTTTCTTAGTGGATTTTCCCAGGAAAATTCAAGAGATGTGAAAGAAAATTTTTTTTTCGTTGTGGGGTCTGGATTACGGAGAAAGAAAATCCTTCGTTATTTATTTGTTGTTTACATTATACCTTTTAAAATAAACAAAATAAAATATATCTATCTTAATATATACTCTCTAGTTAATACTTTTCTGGAACTCTCACATGTGAGAGTACGGCTTTACCTCCTCCGGAGTAAAAAATAGCGGCGCATGCTACTATTATCTAGTGTTCTGAACCATAACGAAAGCCAGGTCATCTAAACATCTACTGGAGATATTTCCATGGCGGATCCACTCCCTTTCGCTTAAGAAACTTGAAGGCATCCCAAATGTATTCCCTTTTCACAAAGAAACCAACACATGTTAAGAACATGGATATAAGCAGGGCTACGTGAACTCTGCGCTCTCATATTGTTTCATTCTCTTTCCTAGCTAAAACCTGTATTTCATCAAATAAGTTAATTGAGATTGTTTTTTCCGTTAGGGGATGTAAAACAAATGATAGTATCGAAGCCATGGATTCAGAGTAAGTTCTCATCTTTTTCACTATAGTTGATATCTTCCTAGTCCTACCAACTGAGCTCAGATACAAGACCTTAAATCCTTTCTCCTCTAAAATCATCCTCAAATTATCCCTATTAAAAATGTACAGGTGCTGGCGGGGTTTTAAATGTAGCCATCTCCCCCTACTTAACCTTGCCATCAAGCTACCCCCGTCAGGGGTTGATATGTACAAAACACCCCCTCCCCTAAGGAGTTTCTTAGCCAACCCAAGCTCTTTTCTCGGGTTTGGTACGTGTTCTATCACATCGTTCATGAAGATTAAATCATACAAACCTTTTGAATCCTCTAACTGACCTACCCTTGCATTCAACCCTTTTTTCCTAGCAACCTGTACAGCATTTTTGTTTACGTCAATGCCAGAACAAACCCAGCCTCTGCTTTCAGCAACATCCATCGCGCTTCCGATATTACATCCCACGTCCAACATCCCCCCCTTGTGAGAATACTCCTCTATTAAATCAAACCTCTTTCTGAAGTCGTGTTTGTTTCCCTCAGCCACCTCCAAGTAGTCGTCAACACCTGATAAACGGTTGCTGTTATATCCTCTGCTTATCTCATCCGGTGACAATCGAGGGTTAGGGTATATCATCCCACATGAACATTTGACTACATCTAAACCCTCGCTTTCACACCATTTTCTTGTATTGTTTTTCCCACAAAAAGCACAAACAGCATTCTCCATTTGGATTCAGTGTTGCTGAACTAGTATACTGTCTCTAGAAAATCACAGGCCTGCTAATTCATTGATTGTTTCAAGGTATTCATTTAGTTCCTCAGGCCTTCGATCACCCATGTGAGCTATCCGGAAGTTATTATTCTTCATCTTACCGTAGCCGTTGCTGAAGACGTAACCTCTCTTGTATAACCTCTTCTGAAGGGATTCACAGTCCACATCCAGGGTATTCTTCACGCAGGATACGGTATTGGATGCATATCTCTCCTCCGGCAGCAGTTCAAAACCTTTCTCCTCAGCCCACTTCCTTGTTAACTCACCCATCTCTTTATGCCTCTGGAAGCGGTTCTCCAGGCCTTCCCTGTTGAGTATCTTATCCAGCTGGTACTCTAAACCCCGGAGGATGGATATGGCTGCGGTAGTCGGGGTCTGCTTTTTCTTGTAGTATTTCTCGAATATCTGGAAGTCGAAGTAGTAGCCTCTATTCTCAACGTTCCTGGATTTGTCCAGGGCTTCTTCGCTGACCGAGCAGCAGGCTAAACCAGAGGGTAAAGCCATCGCCTTCTGCACGCCAAAAAGGCATACATCAATATCCCACCTGTCCACTTCCACCTTAATCCCGCCCATGGAGCTCACGGTATCCAGGAGAAAAGAGACATCATGGTCTCTAACCACTTCGGCGATTTCCTTAAGAGGTGCGGTAACTCCGGTGGATGTTTCATTATGTACCAGGGTCAGAGCATCATAGTCGTCTTTCGACAGTGCCTCATCGATTAATTCAGCGGTTGGGGCCTCACCCCACTTTAGAGATAACATATCGGCTTCCTTGCCATTGGCTTTTGTTATATCATGCCACTTGCAGCTGAAGGCGCCGTTACCAACATTCAAGCATTTATTTTTTACGCAGTTCCTTATTGCGGCCTCCATCAAGCCGGTGGATGAGGATGTGGATATATAAACTCTTTCTTCGGTAAACATCAGCTTTTTTAGGTTATCAACGGTTTCTTCGAATAAAACACTGAAGTCCTTTCCCCTGTGCCCTATCATGGGTTTGCTCATTGCTTCATAGACATCTTGGCTGATGTCTGTCGGGCCTGGGATAAAGAGTTTCCGGTCCATGGTTATCTAATGGAATTAAATCTAAAATAAAAGAAAAAGATCATACAGAAAAAAAAATAAGAAAAAGATTTAGTCGAACAGTGAAGCTAGTCCGGATGCAGCATCCTCCTCTGTTTTCTCTTCCTCTTTCTTTTCTTCTTTTTTCTTTTCTTCCTTGGCTTCCCCTGCTGCTGCAGGCGCTGCTGCAGGCGCTGCTGTGGGTGCAACAGCTGCTGTGCTCATGGCTTCGTCGATGTCAACACCCTCAAGGGCAGACACCAATGCCTTGACTCTTGCGCTGTCTACTTTCGCACCACTTGACTTCATAACCTTCTCTATGGTTTTCTCGTTCACATCCTGTCCAGCAGAGTGAAGCAGCATCGCTCCATATACGTACTCCATTTTTAATCTTAATCACGTCTAAGAAATTAGGAATCCATGTATAAAAATACTATCCCATGTCGGAGATGGAAAAAAAAAGGATCTATAGGTGGGCCCGCCCGGATTTGAACCGGGGATCTTTGCCAGTTTGAATTCCCCCAAAGGTTATTCGTCAAAGCAACGTCATAGCCAACTAGACCACGGGCCCTCCTAATTTTATGCCTCTAAATCAACTAACAAGTTTTCTTCAGGGATTACTGCGAAACCGAGGATTATGTCTATTAGGCTTAGTATGCCAACAACCTTACCCTCTTCTTTCACAACAATACGCCGGATGTTGTAGTCTATCATCTTCTTCAGTGCCTTGTTTAAATGCTCTGTGGGTTTTATTGTAACCAGCTTCCGCACCATAACCTCCTCAACCCTTGTTGATTTATCGAAGTCGCTTAGGGTCATCACCAGAACAAGGTCGTAGGTGCTTATAACCCCAACTGGTTTATCTCCCTCAGCAACCACCAGTGCATGTATCTTGTTTTCAAGCATTTTTTCAGCGGCTGCTACCACGTTCTCCTCAGGGTCTATGCTCAGGACCGGGGATGTCATCAGGTCTTTGACTTTAAGCTGGTATTTCTCTCTCACCTCTCGTATCCTTTTCAGTTTATCGAGCAGGTGTTTGGTTTTCCTCATTTTAGTCTGCTGCTTCTCCCATACCCACAGGAAGAGCATATCTTTTTCCTCCTGTGAAATGAGTCTTTACCACAGCGCGTGCATCTGATGTGGGTGTGTTTCTTCCCCCTCTTACCCATGCTTGGCGTGCCTTTAGTCATCTTCTTTTTTATGAAACAAAGAGTATCATGTCACCCCTCAGAAACAGTGTCTTGAATTTTCTCTCAACGTCTCCGTCCGTGAACTCAGCGTCTTCAAGAACTATGTTGATGTGTATATCGAAGGCCTTCAGTTTCCCCCGTATCTCCATCCCGTTTTTTAGTCGCACAAGTATCTGGTCTCCAAGTACATCCCCTAGAGCATCTAATGGTTTCATCAACATCACCTAAGTAATAGTGTTAAATACTATGTAGTGTGGATATAAAAACAATCTCAGCAAGAGTTTATTGAATTAACTGTATCTTCCTCTGTCGAGTTGGTGGTTGTAAGACATCCGTTTGTCCAGATATATACTGTGGCGTTGATGTCATCGGTTTTATCGAACACTCCAACAGTGTATTCATAGACTCCTGTCTGACCCATCACCTGCTGCATTGTGTAAGAGTTTGTCTCTATTGAGTTGTTTGTCACAGCTATCAGGGGGTTGGCTGAGAGGTTCATGTATCCTGTTGAGTTCTGTATGGTCACGTTGTAGGTCACATTGCAGTTGCTGTTTCCTGGACCCCAGCATGTCTTACAGTCCATGAATTTGATTGTAGATGGGCATGCTGCTGGAGTGGGGCAGTCATCGCAGTCCACGTAGGTTTCTCCTGGACCGCATTCTAAGTCGCCGCAGCATCCGGTCTGCTTGCATTCCGTGCTCACATCGTATTTGAGGCCGTGAGGGCAGTCCAGGCTAAGAATGTATCCCTCGTCCACGCATACTGATGTTGCTGCGCAGCCTTCTATTTCCTGCCAGAAAAGGTAGTCTATCCAGGTGCTGGTTTCATTCACCGTGGTGCCAGCTAAATTTTCAAGGTAGTACACGTCAACCAAGGTCTCGATTCCAATCAGGGTGGTGTTGTATTTATCTCTTGTCTGCTTCACGTATTTCTGTGAGAGATGGGTTCTACCATCCAGCCGGTCCAGGAAGGAGGGGCCGTTCGATTGCTGGTTGCCTGGGCAGTAGGTGTTGTAGGACTCGTTTATGTCGCTCACAGTATAACATTCTGTCTTTACCTGGTTGCTGTCTAAACCCAAGCCCACCCTGTGTATGCCACAGGCCTTGTTTGTTTCAATATAAATGCAGGTATCGTTTGATGTTATATTTCCCGCAATATTCATATCATAGCATTCCGGATCGCATCCGGGGCCGTGGCCTGTGACGTTATCCATCTTGCATGTTGCGGTAATCCAGGGTATGGTGATATTGCATTTTTTTGTGAAGCTGTTGAGGTCGTTATTGAAATAGTCCACCACTCCAGCGAAATGATGGTCTGCGCTCATGTTAAAACATTTTTGTTCCACAGTAATACAGCTACCAGATCCTTGGTCGATTACAAGAATCTGGTCGTTGACCTCAGCCCCATGGTCCGTGCAGTAGGTTGCTTTATCCCCTGCGGGTATGGTAGAGAAAAACAATACAATACCTGAAACGCTTCCATTGCTTAAATTGCTTTTACTGCATCCTGCTATTCTTTCGGTTGAGATGTTTATGGAGCAGTTTGTGATCATCTTAGACCCAAAACTCTTGGTGTTCAGGGGATACAGTGGGTCCCATAGTCCTGTTATGGAGGTGTTGACGTCGATGTCATCCACAACACCCTCGTAATAGCACATGCCGTTAACGTCCTGAACCTTCCACCTGATTAGGGGTGAACTGTAGACGTTCCAGGCGTCCACATGACCCAACTCCATGGAGAGAATCTCCCAGTCAACCTGGTAGTTCATCCTCTCAGAGTAGTTAATTATTTTCCTGTACCATAGGGGGAAGGTGTGGTTTACCATCTTCGAGTTATTCCTCCCATATAATGTGCCGCAGATTATCAACTCCGTTAAGGCAGCGCTTGAGCCCACCGTATCAAACCCGAATTCACTGCAGTTGATTTCACAGTCTGAAGAACAATTGAAGGTATAGTTCTCAAGCCCCACACCCCTTTCTCTGATATGATCATATGCAGCAATCATAGCCCACCTGGTTGAAATCTCCAGGGCACGGCCCATATCATTCTTGATATCCTCAACGAAGTAATAAAGCTTATCGCACCTGGCACGTCCTGCTGTATCCCTCATCTCGGTCTCAGGTATCTCCTTGTAAAACGTGGTAAAAACAATCAGGGGGAGTAACAGGATTAGGACTGCGACACTGAACAAAAAACCCTTCCTGTTCCTGAATACCCTGTTCATTTTATCTAAAGCCAGGCAACCAATTTAATCTCCACCGGACCCCACAGTGACCTTACATTAGCGGTGGGATTCATACTAATATTCACGTCATCCCCTAAATCAAAGGATATGTCAACGACACCATCCCCTCCAGCTGGGCTGAAATCCAGCTGATTTAACAGCCTATACACTGCATAGTTTATCGCATCATCACCTGGATTAGATTCATCAGGTGCTATACTGGTGCTGGTGTAATTGCACAGGTTGGTGCCCGTGTATCCTGAAGGTATGGTGTAGTTAACGAGGTAGGTGTCTGAGCCGTTAGCGAACTCTATGCTCCAGTTACATCCCGAACTCGAGGGAAACACCTTCTCTCCTGTGTCGCTGAATCCCTTGACTGTTATGGTTAATATAGCCCGGTTGTCCACTGAACAATTAGTTCTTTCGGTGGGGCTGTTCCCTGTGAGGATTTTCACTGTGTTGGTTTCCCCTAAAACGAAGTGTGCTGGGTTAATGTATACTATGTAGGGGTCACCTAAACCCCAATACCCTACCCCTGGATAGGTATCTGAGAGGTTGAATGCTTCATTGGAACCGCCGGAGTTATTCACTCTCACGTAATCAGTCCAGTGTTCTGCTGAATAAGATGTTACCTTAGCATCAATCAGCTGGCATCTATCTCCTGCAGCGGGTAATGGTATATCCCCTTCGCAGTTCACATCATCATTGAATGTGTTGGTTTCATAGGTCAACGCAACCTCACCGTATCCTACTGGATTAGAGGGGGTGTAGTCAAATTCTATGTATGAGTCCCCGTATAGTGTGGTGTTAGTGATACTTGTCTCAACGGTCTGGGAGGATGCTGTTATCTCCTTCGCTATGTCTGCATAGATTTTTTGGAGTTCCTCGGGGTTGCTGCTTGCATAGAATTTCCCCCCACCGCACTTAGCGGTTTTGTTCAGTGTATCCCTTCCTTCCGGGCTGTCTAATGCGAACCCTATTGTGTAGACGGTTATGTTGTAGACTTCATGTGCCATGCAACCAAGGAGTATTGTTTCGTTGGATGCGTTTGTTGCCCCATACGGGGAGGCTTGTTGACAGGTTATCCTCCCCGCTCCTTTCACGTTGTCGTTGATGCATGTGTTGGCTTCTCCGTCACTCATGATTATCATGTACTGCTTCTTTGCTCCTGTGCTGCTGTCGTTTAGCATCTTTATGCTATCCCAAATAGCGCACGATATGCAGGTGAATCCAGAGTTCGCATTGTAGTTGTCTATTGTCTCATTCAGTAAGTCTATGTTGGAGGTCAGGTTTTGGGTTTGGGTGACCTCCGACCCGTAGCCTACTAATCCAATGTTTGCGCCGCTCGCGTTGCTTAGTATCTCGTGGGCAAAGAATTCGTCCAGGTCTTTCGCGAGATTAATTCTTGTGATGTTGCATACCACACAGCCTTTGCTTCCTCCTCCTGGGATGCAGTATTCTGTCTGGCACACATGGGTTGGATCATCTCCATTGTACCAGACGGGGTATATGGCATTTAATAGGTTCGCTGCCTTGTGCTCTTTCCTTCTTACATGGCTGCTGGATCTCCAGTAATCTGACATGGCCTCATACTGGTCTCCTATAAACCTGCCCGGGCCTTGATCGAAGTAATGGCATCTGTGATCATACGAGTCTGTTGTCTCATATGGGGGGTTTCCTAGATTCGACCTTATTCTGAAGAAGTTGTCTCTGCTTGTTATAACAATCTTGCCGTTAGCTAATGCAGTTAATATGTCGGCTTGATGCCATGGGTCGGCCCAGTAACCGTCAACTATCAATACGTCAGCTGAATTCCAGAATGATGCTGGTGGGTCTCCCCCATATCCGCTTTCAGATTCAATAAATTCTCCGCCAAGCATCCTCGCAAGATATTCTGCAACAGGCTTAAACCCGTTGTTATAATTCGACTCGGAATCGCGTCGAGTCCATGCAGCAACGTCCATTGCCGGCTGGTCTGCCGGATAAGTGCTTCCGCAGTCATCCACCCATACCCCATACTCGCATGATGAACTGTCAGGATCATACCTGTAGTTGGGTGCATGACGATGAGAACTCTCTCCTACACAGTAGTCCTCGTTATCCTGGTGGTGGTAGAGCCAGCTCGCTCCAGTATCAATTAATAGTCCTGTGTCTGCTCCCAACCTCAGGTTGAATCCCTCCCCTCCCCTGTACTCCTTCACCTGGCAGGCTATGATGTTGTTTCCATTCACCAGCACTCCAGGGTTTACATTGACTTCTTCATTCCATGTACTCATCCCCTGGGACTGCGGGTCATACAGCACAGGGTTCCCGTTGATATAGCAGACTGCTCCATCATCACATGATATGTTGAGCTCAAGCCACGTGATAAGTGTGGTGTCCGGGACGTTGAATGTGTGCCTGTAAAATCTACTGCACCTGTCGCAGCCCCAGGGGGTGTCTGGGGTGGTTATGGTATCCCAGTCCGAGTCATCCATTCCGGCGCTCACATAATCGCTTCTGCAGGTGTAGTGGTCGTCGAAGCTTGTGCAGTCCCAGCACTGTGGGGTTGCGTCTTCATATATGGCCCAGTACCCATTACCATGCCAGCTGGTGCAGTCCCGCCAGTAACGCCTGTATCCCCTAAGCGTTCTGTCGAATTCATAACACACCTCGCCTGCACCTTCAGTAAAGCACTGGCAGTATTCGCCTGAGGGGCAGCTTCCAACCACTCCGACTATGTCATACTCCGCCGAGCATCTCTCATACAGGGGGTTGTTGCAATCTCCGTTGCAGACATCTTGTTGGCTTTGATATGTTGTGCTGTCGGGAAGCCCCCCCGGTTGATTCTCAGGAGGGATGTCACAGTTCGCGGTGAAGCCGCCTACGCCCATGTCACCGTCCGACCCCCAGGCTGCGCGGGTTTCGTGGCAGAATGTACCCCATGTTCCCGGCGGCGGGTCCGAGCCTTCATCGCACCAACTTCTGCAGGGAACCCACGTGAAGGCGTTAGCTGCGCAGTCTCCAAGAGCCCAAGGAGTCTCTGCATCACATTCTGTTCGGCAGTGAGACAGGTGGTTCGCATTCCATGTAGCGAGGGTACAGTCAGGTAAGGCGGTTGAATGCCCTCCATCATCGTCTCTCTCGCAGCATGGGCTAAGTCCTGCGCAGCAGGTATCTGGAGCACAGCATGCGTCATAGCTTCCTCCTACGGTGTCTCCGCCGCATTCAGCCACCTGAAACCAGTTGGCGCAGGGGTTACAGTAGCATAGGGGCGTGCCGCCCACACAGTTGGGAACAGCAACCCAGCTTCCGCAGTCTGCCTCGGTTAAATGATGCAGGCTTATGTCCTCATACAGGAAATCAGGTAGTGTATCATCAAAGAAGTAGCAGACTCCTAAATCCGGGCAGATGCTTGAATCAGCGCCTGCGGGCACCACCTGTATGTCGTCGAATTTAACCCTCACACCCCCATCAGTCTGCAGGGAGATAAATCCGTGGGAGTAGGTGGATGCAGCATCCGTATGGTCTATGTACTCTGTGCCATCAACAGAGACTCGTATGTTGTTGCCGCTAGCTACAATATCTATCTCACGCCAGGTGTTATTTGGCGCAATTGGCAGGTTAACAGGCGGTAAAAGATTTGCTCCATCACTCCACAGCCTAAGCGTACCATCCCATTCATACAATATGAGGTATCCGCTTTCTGAGTAACTATGGTCTGGGCTGGCCTTCCTTATGACCATGCCCGCCCAGCGGTTCCCGCTTCCCGAGGTCATCATCATCCTGAAGCTTGCGGTGAAGTCTCCGGCAGCCGGAGTTGAGAGGGTGGTGACATCTATGCTCGCCCTCCTCGAGCCGGTGCTGCTCTCATAAAGGGTGCTGTCGTCGAAGTCCACACCCCAGCCTGAACCGTAAAAAGTCCACCTGTTGTCTTCGCCATTCAGGTAGTCATCTCCCAGCCCGTACTCTAAGTCAGCCCAGAAGCCGTTGCATTCCCCTATGCTCCAGTCCTCAACCCTGAATCCGCCGACGTCCATGCAGGTCTTCATGCTCGCGGAAAGATCCGTGGAAAGCACGACATCCGCTGTCCCGTTACCTCCCTCAATAAACATGCGGATAGGGGTTGTGGACGCCACCATTGATCCTGCTGAGAAGTCTGGAATAGTGGCGGTTACATCCCCACTATCAGTTGAATTATACACTACCATATTACCTACCTTGAATACAAGATTTTTACCCTCACCTGTCGGTCTCTTGTAATGTAAGTACCCTGTGATTGAGCTGAGCATCCCATCAGGCACATAAAATGATGAATAAAGATTAATGAATCCATGTATCCCCGGGAAATAATATCTCTTTTGATACGGCTCCGACCAATCGCTTGTCTTGTGTTTAACCTGAATAAATCCTCCGCCGATAAAGGCCTTCGAGAGATTACCTCCCGTGAACTTGATATCTATGGTGTTGTTCCCTGATTTGAATAAGTTCGTACATCCCAGTGTGGCTTTAACGTTAGCTGCCATCCCACTACCACCAGGGATGAATGGTCCGTCGCACTGTGTTCCGTTGATGTAGAGGTTGAAATCGTCGCCGGCGTTCAACTCCATGTAGACGCTATCTATCTCCGCATCATCCGGCAGCTCAATGAAGCGGGTTATGTTGCCGTTACCCACGAAACCACCGAAGAATGCGAAACTGGAGGTGTATTTGGACTTGATATCAGCCAACAGGGCGTTTGCGATGAAGCCCTTGACGGTTTTATTCGCTCCGAAACCCACCAGAAGCCTTGAAGCAGAGCCTTTAGTATCCGACATTGATTCAAGTGTTCTGTTTATGTTGCCGCTGGAGTTGCATAACTCCATCCCCCCTATAAGCATACTATACCCTACGCCAGGGCTCTGGGGGAGGATTTTGTTTGTATAGTTCCTGCAAAGGCTCTCGGCAACAGTCCAGTTTGGTGAGGAACGGTTGCCCCCTGACATAGACCAGTGATATGCTATCTCATCCAGAACAGCTTTCTTGTTCATCACATCCAGGCTGTCATCAGCCCAGTAGTTGAGTTTTTTGTAGTTGAGTATATCTGACTGCGGCGTCCTGAAGTATTCGGGACCTATCATAACAGTAACGACTACTAGGAATATGAACAATGCCATGAGAGCATCCATTATAACAGCGTAGCCTTTATCTTTCATTATTCAGGGTTCCATACAATCAACTTCACCTTAACGATCTCATCCTGTAATATAGCGGTCCTGACGATGGGAAACTTATATATCGCGTTTTCTAAAGGCAGTCTCCCTGTTTGAAGTAGCCTCCCACTCATATTATATAACGTACCATTCAAGTCGGTTATGGTG
>JAYEGX010000037.1:0-4737 GCA_034659295.1 Candidatus Altarchaeota archaeon
CGGGTGTATTTCTTGAATCTTTTCTCTGCTGGTTCTTTCATCTCTATCCAGTATTCCATCAGATACTATATGCAATTGTTTGCAGAAAAAACATTCGATTCGAGATGATCATTGTGGTAGAAGTATTTCACGCCGTCTTCACTCCTCGCTACCAGCTCATTATTAGCGTAATAGAAGGAAGTATTCTTCTCTGTTCCATTACTGTAAACAACGGTCTCGAACAGCTTATCGAATGAATAAATCGTCTTGGTTCCGGTGTCGAGGTAGATGATTTTCTTTATCCGGTTGCCGCTGTGGTCGTAGAAGTATTTTGCTATCGTGCTGTTATCTGAAGCATTTCTCACCAAAGAAAGCTTGTTGGCGTCGTTGTATTCGTAGCTGTGGACAAGGTCAGAAACAAGATTGCCATTCTCGTCGTAGCTGTAGTTGGCTAGGAATGATCTAAGACTGCGGTCGAGGCTGACGTTAGCGTCCCCCAAAGTCAAAGAACCATCCAGTAGGATGCCGCCGCCATCCAAAACCAAAACAGAGGAATGTAAGCCCAACGAATTATTCCCCTGAACCACGAGATCACTTCCCTCCGAGAGATAAACCGTCGAGTTAACGCAGTAGGAGTTTTTATCCACAACCCAGTCCCCTTCCGCAGGAGGCTGGCTCCCAATGCAGCTGACGCACTCCTTCCCCTCAGCGGAAAACGAGGTAAAAGAGACCGCGTGAGGCCTGAGAATGCTGTAGTTATAAAATACTGTGCCGTCCCCGCCCGCAACACTCAATATATTGCCTACGGAGCTGTAGGAATAGCCGAAACCTGCATAAGAAACATGGGGTAATTTTTTATTATGTGAATCCTAATCCTTGATTGAGTGAGTTAATATGGACGTGTCTGTTATTGGAACGGGGTATGTTGGTTTGGTCACCGGCGCAGGGCTGGCAGAAAAGGGGCATAACGTCATATGCTACGATATCATCAAAGAAAAAATCAAGGACATCGAAAGAGGAGTGTCGCCCATATACGAGAAAGGCCTTGACACCATCATCAAAAGAAATATTGGGGAGAAACTCAACACCAGCATGGATCTGGAGTCAACAATAACAGACTCAGAAATCACCTTCATCTGCGTTGGGACACCATCCAACGAAGACGGCAGCATAAACCTGAGATACGTGAAAAACGCCTGCAGAGAAATCGGCGCCATCCTAAAAAATAAAAAAAAGTACCACCTCATCGTAGTGAAAAGCACTGTCGTCCCCGGCACCACCGAAGAGGTAGTAATCCCCCTGCTGGAGGAATCCTCCGGGAAAAAAGCCTACAAAGACTTCGGTGTGGTGATGAGCCCCGAGTTCCTAAGAGAGGGTGTTGCAGTGGAAGACTTCCTTAAACCTGATAGGATAATTATCGGAGCAAACGATAAACGCTCAAGCAACAAACTAAAAAAACTATATGACGGATTCAACTGTCCCGTACTGGGGGTGGACATCAAAACCGCAGAGATGACAAAATACGCATCCAACGCCTTCCTGGCTGTGAAAATCTCCTACATCAACGAGATAGGGAACATCTGCAAGAAACTGGGCATAGACGTCTACGACGTGGCTAAAGGCATGGCCTTCGATCATAGGATATCCAAACACTTCCTTAATGCGGGCCTGGGTTTCGGGGGCAGCTGCCTGCCCAAAGACGTGAAAGCCCTGATCCACAGAGCAAAAGAATTAGACTACAGACCCCGGCTTCTGGACTCAGCCATCAAAGTCAACGAGAAACAGGCTGCGAGGATGCTTGATATTGCCCGGGAAAAACTCAAATCCTTTGAAAACAAGAAAATCGCCGTCCTGGGCGCCGCCTTCAAAGCGGGCACAGACGATATCAGGGAAAGTCCGATACACCCGCTCATCAACAGCCTGCTTAAGGAGAAAGCTAGAGTATCTGTTTATGACCCGCAGGCGAACAGCAACCTGAAAGAAGTCTACAATAAAAGGATTAATTACGCTGACTCAGCGGATGATGCTCTAATGAACGCGGACCTGGCTCTTATTGTGACGGCCTGGGCTGAATTCGAGCTCCTGGATTACTCCCTGATGCGCAACCTGGTGGTCGTAGACGGCAGAAGAATAGTGAAAAAGAATAAGGATATGGACTACGAAGGGCTCTGCTGGTAACCCTTATTTCAGGGCGTCAGCCACCCTCACAGCCCTCAGTGTCTCCCCCACATCATGCACCCTCACAATATTAGCCCCCTTAGCTATCGAAACAGAAGCAGCAGCCAGGGAGCCCTCTAAACGCTCCCCGACAGGTAAGTCAAGCAGCTCCCCGATGAAACTCTTTCTGGAAACACCCACCAGCAAGGGCAAACCCAGGGACTTGAACTCCCCCAGATGCCTTAGCAGGGACAGGTTATG
Organism: Candidatus Altarchaeota archaeon; assembly: GCA_034659295.1. Taxonomy (GTDB): domain Archaea; phylum Altiarchaeota; class Altiarchaeia; order IMC4; family QMZM01; genus EX4484-2. Next base: position 2,398 of record JAYEGX010000037.1, read on the forward strand.
CTCAAGCTTTTTACCGAAGCCGATGCCAGGATCCAATACTATGTTCTCCCTTTTTATCCCGGAATCCACTGCATGCTCAACCTGTTTCGAGAAGAAACGGTACACATCCTCCATCACCGGATCATAGGAGGGATTACCTTGCATATCTCTGGGAGTTCCCTGCATGTGCATCAAAACCACAGGAACCCTTCGGTCCGCTAAAAGATCCGCCATCCCATCAGTCCGCAAGCCGTATATGTCATTCACCAGGCAAGCACCAGCTTTTAGGGCGGCCTCAGCCACCTCCACCTTGTAGGTGTCGATGGAAACCGGGATATCGAATTTCTTCGACAGCATCTCCACTACGGGAACAACCCGCTCAAGCTCCTGCCCCACAGGAACAGGTCTGGAACCCGGCCTTGTGGATTCCCCGCCAACATCAAGCAAGTCCACGCCTGAATCCACCATCCATGAAGCCCTCTCCAATACAGCATCCAGGTCGCCTGATAGACCGTCTCCGCTGAAGGAGTCTGGGGTTATGTTCAGGACCCCCATCACATACGTCCTCGACCAGTCAAATACCTCATCTCCCACAGTAAGGGGTGCTGGAGTTGAGTTATAACGTGAAAGCATCTGCTCAAGCTCCCCGGCCATCTCCCTCAGACCAAATGGCTGCTCTAAAAGCTTCCTTGATAGAAGATCATATTGTCTCAGGGTGGCCATCAACAAAACATCCGTTTCCCCGCAACTCCTCTCCAGGGAACCCCATGAGACAGCAGCCTCACCCCCAATGGAAAGCATCTCCTGCTTCAGGATGCTTGCGGCTCTCACATCAACGGAGCATACCTTCACCACCCGGTGAATGGCCTTTGGTGCCATGATATCAACGCCCCGTTCCCCGGCGCCAACTCTCTTTATCTCCCCTAAGGCAGCATCTAAACCATTAAGCTCTACCACACGCATCATTTTTTTAGATATCTCATAGCCTCAGCTACCCCATAAAGTGAGCCCGTAACACATACCAGATCCTCTTCATTCGCTCTAGACAGAGCATAATCCAATGCATTAAACATATCAACCGCCTTCACCACATCCCTTCCGCACCCGATAAACTCCCCAGCCAACAAACCAGGGTCCACGTGCCCTTTATCCCTTAAACCGGTAACAACAGCCAGGTCCACACTGGATGCTATCTCGGATATCATCTGCAGGTAATCCTTCCCGGAAGAGACGGCAACAATCAGGTAAAGCCTTCTGTAATTAAATAATTCCGCAAGAGACCTTTTAAGCTGCTTGAACCCTGAGGGATTATGGGCCCCGTCCAATACAATAAAAGGGTTCCTACCCATTATCTCAAGGCGGCCAGGCCACTTTACATGAGATAGACCCTCGTTTATAGCATCCCCACAAACCCTCACCCCATAGTCCCTTAAAAGCTCTATTGACGAAATGGCTGTTGCCGCGTTAATCAGCTGGTGCTCCCCCGGCAGTGGAACAAAAAGGCCCCTATAAATGTCGTAAACCCCCCTGTAATCGAATTCGCTTCCTTGTGTGTCGGAATGAATCTTCATTATTGAGGTGTCCGCGACCAACACGGGCTTGGCGTTTTTTTTCCGGCACTCCCCAAGCAGGATTTCAAGCGCTCTCACATCATCTGCTGCCGTAACCAGAATGCCGTTTTCCTTGATTATCGCCGCCTTCTCTAAGGCCAGCTCCTCAATGCTATCCCCCAGGTACTTCGCATGATCCATGGAGACGTTGGTTACCACCGAAACCAGCGGGTTTATGACGTTGGTGGCATCCAGTCTCCCGCCCAGCCCGGTCTCGATGACCGCATAATCCACTCTCATCCGGGAGAAATGAAGGAATGCTAATGCAGTAACCGCCTCAAAATAGGAGGGCTCACCCAGGGGTTTTTTTCTCATATCCTCGATGACGGGCTTCATCTCAGCGACATGGGAAGTGAGCTCCCCCTCAGGAATCATTTCGTTGTTTACCTGGATTCTCTCCCTGAAACACTCAAGATGGGGTGAGGTGTATAGCCCTGTCCTGAGCCCGTCATTTTTCAGGATAGATGATATCATGGCACAGACGGAGCCTTTCCCGTTTGTTCCGGCTACATGTATGCACTTAAGGCTCTCCTGGGGGTTGCCCAGCTCACTCAATAGATGGGTTATGTTTTCCAGCCGGAGGTTTATCCCAGCACCCTGCAAGCGCTCCAGATAGTAGATTGCCTGTTGATAGTCCATAGAATATGAAATTTAGTGCCTGAAACACCTGATTCCGGTAAAGACAAGAGCCATATCATGCTCGTTCGCTGCGTCGATAACCTCCTTGTCCCTTATGGAGCCGCCTGGTTCG
>JAYEGX010000038.1:0-17136 GCA_034659295.1 Candidatus Altarchaeota archaeon
TGGGGGGGAGGTCAGGACTGCTATAGAGTTGGTTTCAGATACGCCAGGTGACTATAAACTTAAACCTATAGAAATCATATATGAGGATGATGTTGGGGTCAAGTATGTGAAAGCGCCTAACCTGGCTACCATCCATGTAATAGAAAGGCCAAGCGAGGACTATAAAGACTACAATCTTGCTATCTCCACCTATAGAGAGTATGCGGAAAACCACTTATATAACAAGAATTTCTATCATGCTGCTGAGGGATATCGGGGTGTTGCGCAGACCTATGGGCGATTCGAGGAAACAGAGAAGAGAAACGACTTCTACTGGAAAGCCATCAGGGCATACCAGCAATTTATCGCGGAGATGGAGATTAAAAAAGAATCAAATCTCGCAGAACAAAAAAGGTTGTCTGACACCTACAGATGCCTGGGGGAGTGTTATGAAGTGGTAGATAACCTCAAGAAATCAGAGAAATATTTTATAAACGCTATTGACTCATACAATAAGGCTAAGGATGCGACCGAGAAATTCTATGACAAAACAGCTCTTGAGAATAAAATACGGGCCATAGACGCTATCTTATCCAAGGTGAGGGCGAAGATTGCCATGGGCCAGGGTTTTTATGATAGGGCAACAGAGTTGCTTAACAAATTAGAGGGGGAGTTGAACAAATCAATTAGTGATGGGGGGTGGACATCTGAATACGAGAATTATCTGGACAAGAATATAAGAGAAATCAAGGTCCTGAAAAACGAGATTGAATCCAAGCCAATTATCGGTGTTGAAATTCATTACCCTGCCAGGATAACCCTAAACAAGGAGTTTACTGTTAAATTGAAGGTAAAAAACAGCAGTAATCAGCAGTTAGTGGATCTGGGGTTTCTGAGTAAGGCTCCGCAGGAATTTGAAATAAAACAGACGCCCGGTAGAATCCCCGCCCTCAGGCCGAATGAATCGGAAGATAAAATATTTAGTTTAATCCCAAGAGAGGTGGGTGATTTTGAATTCAAGCTTTTTGATGTTTCCTACAAGGACGGTAAAGGAAATAATTACTCTATGGGCTCAGAGTATATCCTGCTGAATGTTTCACCGGCGCAAGAGGAAGAAAAACCCGGGAAGGAAGAGAAACTGGGGATAGAACTGATATTGGATGCGGAACTTACTGGGGTTGTTGGGAAACCAATGACCCTGAAGGTTGGGTTAACTAACACGGGCACTCAACCTATCAAGGATATTGTTTTCTTGATTCACCTGCCGGAGGAATTCAGGGCTGAAAGCGCGTTCGAGTCCATAGCAAAGCTTGAGCCGGGCAATCGGGTGGATAATGAGGTTACTATATCGCCCCTGAAGGCAGGGGAATATGATATCGCCCCATTACAGTTGTTTTATATGGATGTGAAAGGCAATAAATTCACCAAAAAAAGCGATATCGTATCTTTTACGGTAGAAAAAAGCCAGGTTAAAACAGAGAAAGAGAAATCCGAGATAGAAGACCTAGAGACGGAAAAAAGCAAGGTAGAGCGGATGATGTCCTTAGCTAAGTCAAAGTACCACAAAAGGGAGATAGACGAAGAAACCTATAGAAATATGCTGGAAGAATACGAGAAAAAAATCATTGAATTCGATGTGGATCTGGAACGGATTTCACCGGATTCCAGCAAAGAAACAGAGAAAAAAACTGAGATAGTAAAGAAGCGACCTGAGACTAAGGCAGAGGGGCTTACTGTGGGCCTGGATTACCCTGGTGATGTGAAGTTAAATGAACCCTTCACTATTAAGATTACAGTAGAAAACACTACGGACAGTGACTTATACAATGTCAGGGTCTGGGAGACGATAACAGGGAAGCTTAAGCTAATAAATACACCTAAGGTGGTGAAGATTCTTGAGATGGGGGAGGCGGTTAATCTGGAGTTGGAGTTTACACCAAAGGTTGCTGGTTCCGTGGAATCCAGCCTCTTCAAGTTATCGTATAAGGAAGAATCAGGGGCTGAGAGGTTTATGGATACTGAGAGTGTCTCTATTGAGATAAAATAGTTGGGGTTCTATTCCACTGATTTCTCAACTTAGAATTTTAAATAAAAAAAAATAAAGAAAAAAGATGGGTGGGGGATTACATCATCCCCATCCCTCCTGGAGGCATTCCGCCAGCCCCTGGAGGCATTCCACCACCACCGCCTTTACTGGTAGTGGATATGACATCGTCTATTCTGAGCATCATCTCAGTTGCCTCAGATGCTGACTTCACTGCCTGGGTCTTTATGAGGAGCGGTTCTACTACGCCAGCCTTCCACATATCTCCGATTCCGGCTTTCATAACCATTATTCCCATATCGGTTTCACCGGCATCGTGTTTGGATCTCAGCTCAACAAGCATGTCGATGGCGTCCATTCCAGCGCTCTCTGCAAGAGTTCTTGGAATAACCTCCACGGCGTCAGAGAATGCATTGATTGCCAGCTGCTCTCTTCCGCCGACGGTTTCTGCGTACTCTCTGAGTTTTCTAGCTAGCTCGATTTCTGGAGCTCCGCCTCCTGCAACTATTTTCCCGTTTTCTATTGCAGCAGCCACTCCTCCCAGTGCGTCATGCATTGCTCTCTCTATTTCGTCTACTACGTGCTCTGTACCTCCTCTCACTAGGACGCTTACTGCCTTGGGGTTCTTGCAGCCGCTGACGAAGATCATATCATCTCCTGAGATCTTTTTCTCATCAACCAAAGCAGCATAACCTAAGTCGCTGTCCTCCAGTTCCTTTATGTTGGTGATTATGCTCGCACCGGTTGCTTTAGACAGTTTATCCATATCGGATTTCTTTACTCTTCTCACTGCCATAATATTCTTCTTGGCCAGGAAATGCTGTGCCAGATCATCAATTCCTTTCTGGCAGAACAATACTGTTGCTCCAGAGTCGGCTATTGAATCAGCCATGGCTTTAATTTGTTTCTCTTCCTGGGCTACAAAGCTTTCCAGCTGTGATGGGTCGGTTATCTGTATCTTGGCGTCTGTTTCTGTTTCCTTTATTTCCAGTGCACTATCCAGAAGAGCTATTTTGGCATTATCCAAGTTTTTGGGCATTCCTGAGTGCACTCTCTCCTTGTCAATGATTATCCCCTGTATAAGCTCTGAGTCAGCTACGCTGCCGCCTTGTTTTTTCTCTACCTTCACGTTGTCCAGATCCACCTCGTATGAATCATCTTTTTTCTCGGAAACCTGTTTTATTGCGTTAACTGATAGTTCAGCCAACTGTTCCTTGGATGATTCAGCTCCTTTACCTGTCATGGCGGTGATGGCTATCTTATTTAGCTGATCGTCGTCGTCTATGGTTATCTTTTTCCCTATATCATTTAGTATCTTGTCCGCTTTAGCCGCTGCCATCCTATAGCCTCTGGCTATTATGGTGGGGTGTATGTTTTTTTCCAACAAGTCCTCTGCGTTGCCAAGCAGGCTGCCGGCAAGTACTACTGCAGTGGTTGTTCCATCACCCACTTCATCATCCTGTGTCTTGGCGACCTCTACAATCATTTTCGCGGCAGGATGCTCGATGTTCATCTCTTCCACTATGGTCGCACCGTCGTTTGTTATCACTATATCTCCCAGGTCGTCTACCATCATCTTGTCCATTCCTCTGGGTCCTAGTGTTGTTCGTACGCTCTCAGCCACTGCCTTGGCAGCTGCTATATTGTTCCTTTGCGCATCCTTCCCGCTCGTTCTTAAAGCGCCTTCGGGAAGGATGAATATTGGTTGTCCTCCATGTTGTGCCATTTTTTTTTATTCACCTTCTAAAAATGTTGAGATTATTCATGGGTTTGATTGTTTATAAATACCCCCTAACAGTTCTACTCGAAGAGAATCTCGATAAACTCATCAGCACTCTCGATACTCTTTAGTTCCCTTGGCTTAATCATGGGAACATCCAGATCCTGCTCTTTCTCGCTTATGCATATGCTATAGTCGCCGGTTATTCTGGTTATGTCCTCGTTTATCTCCACCTTTCGTGTAACCGTCTTTAAATCATTACCAACCACTGAAAGAATTCTTTTCTCACACCTCCCCCTTTCTACCACCAGGTCGAAGGGTGCATTAGTTGGGTATATTACAAAACCGATTTTCACTAGCTTATCCCTCACCTCCCTTTTCATCAAGGAAAGTTTGCAGTATGTTTTGTGACCTGTAAAGCATTCACTGACTAAAGGGCTTTTGGATGGGTGGAGTCGCTCCGACATGGTAATATCATCTTTCACCAACTCAAATAGATTCTCAGCTATCTTCAGTGAAACCCTCCCCGTGGACTCGTATCTATGAATGCTCTGCTTGGAAACATTCAGTCTGGAGGCAAGCTCATCCTGTGTGAGTCCCATATCATGCCTAATCTTCGATAAAAGCCGGGATTTAATCCTCATGCAATAGTCCCCTCTCACGGAATAAATCATTGGAAAACGCTCTTTTATGATTTCATCGAAGGTTTTTATATTCACAACTCCAACATCGTATCTGGCATATAACACGCCATTTGAGAGTTTAGCGTTTTTTTTATGGTCTCCTATGATCAATGGAATAGCTGATATTATTGATGCAACCTGCTTTAATTCACCCGCTGATTTACTGTTCAAGGCCTCTACGTTTGTCAGGATTTTAATCAGAAACACGTTCTCCTTCTTTGCTATAACGTCAAAACAGCTTCTGGTTCCCCTGCAATCAGAGATTGCATATCCCTCATCTATGAGGATACCTAAAACCCGTTTGATTATATCCGCCTTCATCCTAGCCCACGTCTTCAATAAACCTCTTATGCAATGTTTTAACTACCTTTTCCATATCCCCCTCATCCACTATAAATGAGATATTAACCTCGGAAGATCCTTGTGCTATCATTATGATGTTAACGTCCACGTCAGCTACGGCCTGGAAAACCCTGGCAGCAAGCCCCTTAGCACCATGCATTCCCACACCCACAACGGTTATTATGCATACATCCTCTACAACCTCAAGGCTTCTTATGCTGTTGTCTCCGAAGCCCGCTGATATGCTTTCAACAGCCCCATCTATAAAACTATTCTTTATTACAAAAGACAGGTTTGATTCAGAGGATCCTGAAATCATCACTATATTGATATTTTTTTCACCCAGCAGACTAAAGAGTTTACCTGAGATGTTTGGGGTCTCGACCATTCCCACACCCTTCAGGTTGACTATTCCAACGTCTTGATGTGCTGTTACCGCCTTTATGACATGATCTATTTTTTCCTGTTTACTGACAATCAATGTACCCTCCCCCCCCGGGTTGAAGGTGCTCTTAATTCTCACCGGGATGTTCACGTCCATGGCTGGTTCAATCATTTTTGAGTGGATGACCTTAGCTCCAAAATATGCTAAATCCACCGCCTCTATATATGACAGTGTTGGTATTAACCTGGCTTCGGGCACAATTTTTGGGTCAGCGGTCAATATCCCGTCAACATCCGTCCATATCTGCACCTCACTGGCTTTAAGGTACCTGCCCAGAAGGGAGGCTGTGTAATCTGAGCCGCCCCTGCCTAAGGTGGTTATCGTCCCCTCACTGTTTGCAGCTATAAAACCAGCTACTACCGGGGTAATACCCTCTTCTGCTAGGGAGTTTATATTCTCTTTAATGCTTTTAGCAAGTATGCTGTGTATGGGATGTGCTCTTCCGAAATTAGAATCCGTTACTATGCCTGCCTCATAACCTGTTAATGCCTTGGCTTTAAGGTTCTTGGACTCGAGAACGGATGAGATGATGGTTATAGAAAAACGCTCCCCGAAGGATAGTATGTAATCCATGGACTTCGGCGATAAATCCTCGAGGAAGCCTACACCCAGGAGCACGGTCTCCAGCTTCTCCGATAACTCATCTATTTTGGATATTGACTCCTTTAGAATCCTCTCATCCTGGATTAATTCCTTTGCCGTGCTGGTGTGTTTATCTCTGATTTCCTTGATGAACTGGTTTGCTTCCTTTTTTATTACACTATTCGGTAAATCAATAATCCTGTGAGCTATTTTTGAAAGAGAGTCTGTGATGCCAGACATGGCCGAAACCACAACTATTTTTCTCCCGTCTTTCTCCCCTATTATATCAGTTACAGCCCTGATGTTTTTCGCGGAACCAACTGAGGTGCCGCCGAATTTCATCACAATCATTTTATCATATAATATACGCCGTGTACACAAAAAACCCTACACACCCATCATTCCGCCGAATATGGCGTTCATGGCGTAGTTTCCTATAAAATATATTCCCAGAGAAACGAAAAGCAGGATGGGTATGTACGTAATTCCATCCATTACTTTACCTGTCCGGATTAAGCCCATTATTATACCTCCAAAAAGCGAGGAAACAACAAGGGCTATGAGTGAATACATGTTGATGAACTCTGAGGTAACACCAACCGTTGTTATGGAGATGGTGGCTTGTGCGCTTAATTCAGCAGGCATCTGTGCGGATATTATGTTAATATTGGATACCAGCATCTTGACCAGAAAACCGGAGACTGCGAAAAGCGCAGGGGCACCCACACCTATGGCAATGAATATGAATATGACGTACATAAGAACCCCTGCGGAAATTTCCTTCTGGATAAGCTGCTGGTCTCTTAAATCACCGGCTGTCTGGTCCAGCAGGTCAGCTAGTTCCCCACCGGATTGTATGCTGCTGACGATTAACTCCATAGTTCTTGTGAGATGATCGGATTTAATCCTTTTGGTTATGTCCATCAAGGCAGCTGCCAGCTCCCGACCCATCATAGTCTCCCTACCCACTCTTTTTATTTCACCGGCAAGGGGGCCGAATTCAGGTCTGGCAGCCAGAATCAATGCCTTATCCGTTGTTAACCCGGCTCTTATGTTAGAGGACATGAGTTGTAGGGCATCAGGTAAGGCCTCCTCAACCTTCTTGGTTTTGGAGTTCACTGACATGCTTATAAACATGTAACCGAGTGCTTCAACAACCACAAACCCTACTACAAAGCCAAGAAGTCCTTTAACTATGTCCTGCATTTCTCCAAGCAGGTTGAAGTAGATGAACAATTCCGCAACCAGAACAGCACCAAAAAGCCCTGTGAGGAGCATGAACGAAAGAAGTTTTTCTGCATCCACTTCTATGGTGGAGCAAACAATCATTGACTTGAATCTTGTTTTCACCCCTTTGGGCACAACCATCAGTAAAAGAGAGAATATCTGCATGTTATTCACCCATCAGGTTAGGCCTCCTTGTTTTTATCATGAACATGAACATTACCTGCATGAAAACCACCATGACAAGAAGCCCCCAGAAAGATGATTCTGTTCCAATAGAATCCATGCCCGGGAATGTGGATAAAACAATCATCACAGTGATACCAAGGGATGGTGCTATTACTGCAACCATCATGTACATCATGGAGAGGGGGTTCAGGGTGGACTGGTATTTCCGTATCTCGATAAGCTGTTCCTTGGATAATGCCTTTATTACAACTGCGAGGTTGTCTGCCACATCACTCCCGGATTTTATTGAGTTAACCAGCTGCCATAAAGCTCTCCTAAAATAGTTGGACGGGTTCCTTATTGCCAGCTCCTCCAGGCTGTCGGTTACCGGCTTCCCGGTTCTAACCTTCTCGATTACGTTAGCGAATTCCTTAGATATTTCACCATAATCGCCTGATGCTATGGTTACAAATGAATCAAAGATGGGGATTCCTGAGCGAATTTGTACCAGTATCGTCCTCAAAACAAACAACAGGTTTCTGTCTATGTTTGCCACCCTCTTGTTAATAATGGATTTGGGGTAATACATCATCTGGAAAAACAAAAAGAATGCGAAGGCAAAGCCAACAATGCCACCGGAGATATAGGTACTCATCTCACCCAGCACATCAAATTCTATATCCAGGCTCATGAAAACAAGAGACATTATCGCAGAAACCGAGAAAAAAAGGGCGGTGGACAGGAAAGCGCACACGGAAAGGTATTCCCTGGCGTTTATAGCGTAATGTTCCAGCACCCCTGATTGCTTTAAATCAAGCTCTACACTTGAGAAAACCTTAGCTAGGACTGCACCAACCCCTATGAAGAGCTTTGAGATTGTTCTTATCTTCTCTGATTTAAGATATGGTATCTCTGCTGTGGGCATATAAAGAATATATCATTTAATCACATAAAAACCTGTTGCTTAATCTCCCTGGATAGGTCAACAATTTGGTTCACGGACTCTATTATGTGGCTGTCCGAGCTTGCTGTAATATGGTTTAACTCGATAATCTTCTTGTCAGCGCTTTTTGCTGTACTGGCACCACCTGAAATACCTATATCCCCCATTTTCTCCCTAACGTACGATGAGAGCTCCCCGCTCCTAGAAATCTGGGAATCGAATACAAAAAAAACCTCTTCTGGGTTGTATTTTAGAAACAGGGTCATTAACGCATCCAAAGCCTTTATCGTATCTGAATTAAATCTGTAGTTGGAGAAAACCATTGAGGTGTCTCTGAGTATGCAATCCATACCCTCCACCAGATTCCTCTCTTTTAAAACAGCATCTACTGTTATCAACACATTAAAGCCGTCAACAACAATCTTCTCACCATTGATTTCGATGATGGAAATTAATTTGGATTTATGCAACCGGATTTCGTTTTCAGAGAACACATACCTTCTGAGGTAATTTCTCTCCCTCATATCGAGGTGGTATCTGTTGACTGCAAGGTTAAGAGATGTGTCCCTGTTGTATCCCCTGTCAAGAAGGTATTTCATATCCTCAGATGCTTTCTGCACAGGCATTTCCTTTAATTACCCGAGTTTCCGGGCTATTGAATTTATTCCCGCTATCATGGCATCCACACTAGCCAATACAATATCTGCTCCAGCCCCGCTTGCTGTGATGATCCTGTCCTTTGATTTAAGTTTGATGGTTACCTGCACCACGGCTCCGGTACCCCCTGAGATGGAGTCCACATGGTATTCAACCAACTCAAATGGTATATCTCTTGTAGCGCGTCTTATAGCGTTTATTGCGGCATCAACCGGTCCTGTTCCCACAGCGGATTCCACAACATCATCCCCGTTAATCTTAATCTTCACCGAAGCGGTTGGAGTAATCTTGTTCCCTGCAACAGCCACCAGCTCATCCAGGTATAGTGCATGCTCTATATCCTCTCCCAAAACTGATTTGGCTATAACCTCCAGGTCTGTGCTGGTAACCTTTTTGCCCTTGTCGCCCATGTATTTCACTTTCTTGAATATGTCCTTAATCGTTTTATCATCTACCTCAATGTCCATCTCCTCAAGGGCTTTTTTGACAGACTTCAAGCCCACGTGTTTACCCAGCACAAAACTCCTTCCCCTGCCAACGAGTTCCGGCTTTATTGCCTCATAGGTCTCCGGTTTCTTCAGTATGCCGTCCACGTGTATGCCTGCCTCGTGGGTGAATGCGTTCTCTCCTACGATGGCCTTGTTTGGTGGGACAGGTATCCCGCAGATTTTTTCCACGAGATCTGATACGGGGCCGAGTTTCTCTGTCTGAATCCGGGTCTCTGTTTGGTAACCCATTAAGAGAGCCATCACCACCTCCTCCAGGGGGGCGTTACCTGCTCTCTCGCCTAAACCGTTTATGGTCACATTAATCACTTCAGCTCCATTCAATACCGCTGCCAGCGTGTTTGCCGTTGCCAGACCCAGATCGTCGTGGCAGTGAACACCTAACGGTATCTTCGAAACCCCGGATAGCTTAGAGAACAGGGCACCTGTTTTCTCGGGGGTCATAATGCCTACTGTATCAGCTACAGTGAACCTGTCAACTCCCTGTTTTGAAGCAGAGATAAACACCTTCTCAAGGAAATCAGCGTCTGTTCTGGACCCATCCTCGCAGCATAAGTCAACTACCAGATCATGGTCTTTACAGTACTGGATTAGCTCAAGCGTTTTCTCAAGCAACTCATCTCTTGTTATCCCCAGCTTGTATTTGATGTGTAAATCAGATGTGGGTGACACCAGAAATATGCAATCTACGTCACATTTCATTGCAACGTCTATGTCTCCCTTAACGATGCGTGAATAGCTGGCTATTTCCGCGTTAAGCCCCTCGTTCGCGATAAGTTTTATACCTTTCCGCTCTCCCTCGCTGGTTATAGCAGACCCTGCCTCTATTATATCAACCCCAAGATTATCTAACGCCTTCGCTATCTCAAGTTTTCGTTGGGGTGTTAGTGATACTCCAGGGGTCTGTTCCCCGTCCCTTAGCGTGGTATCGAGCACCAGCATTTTTTCTTTTCTAGGTAGCATATTATATATTTATACCACGGTTTTATTAATAATTAATTAACTAAAGCCAACAAAATGGCGAAGAAAAAGAAGACATCCAAAAAGAAAAAGTTGGTCGATGAAAAAGAACAGGAGTTTATTAATCGATTAGCTGATTTGGGTTCCAGGGAGACTGAACTTGATTCTCGTATGGAGATGCTGGAGCTGAAAGAGAAGGAACTGGAGTTGGAGATAAGCAAGCTTAAGTTCATCATGAAAAAACGCAGTGATCTCATGGAGCAAAACAAGATAACTGGGAGGGTTGCTGCACCTCCTGAAGAAAAAAAAGTCGTTAAGAAAAAAAAGCCTGGAAAAAAGAGGAAGGCCAGGAAAATCAAGGAAGAACCCAAGATAGGTGAAGAGCGGCGCTCCATCCTCGCCAGCCAGATTAAGAGTGTCTTGAAAAGACAGCAGGAGGCTAAAAAGCAGGAGGAGCTGAAGAAAAAACTTCTTGAGTCCAAGAAGATAATAGATAAGAAAGAAATCAGTGTCGTCTTGAACGGCGATGAAAAAAGCGGGGCCATGAAGCTTTTCCAGTTGATTGTGAACAAGAAGAGCATCAAGTTAAATGAGGCGGCTAAGATGATGGCTATGGATAAGGGAGATGTCAAAAAGATGGCGAAAGAGCTGGAGAAGGATGGTTTTATTACCATATCCTCTCCATTCTACGGTGAGCCGAAACTGAATCTGAAGATTACGCCCAACAGGGAGATATCTGAGATGTTCAAGAGGGAATACTCCTGATAGTATCATCCCAGATTTCTTATTTTATCTGGTTTATAAACCCCATCCTCTGTTACTATTCCCGTGATGTACTCTGATGGTGTCACATCGAATGCTGGGTTTCTGCTATTGGAGCCCTCAGGTGAAGTGCGTATTTTACGGAACTCTCTTTTTTCCCTATCAAACCCCCACATACCCAAAACCTCATCAATGTTTCTTTCCTCAATTTTGATATCCTCCCCACTCTCACAGTTGAAGTCTATGCTCGAGTGGGGGGCTGCCACATAAAATGGTATGTTATTCTCCTGTGCAACAACAGCTTTCTCGTAGGTTCCAATCTTATTTACTACATCACCGTTTAATGCTATCCTGTCAGCTCCCACAATAACTAAATCGATTTCTCCCCGGGACATGAAGTATCCTCCCGCGTTATCTGCTATTATGGAGTAATCTATTCCTTCCTGCAGCAGTTCCCAGGCAGTAAGCCTTGAACCCTGCATCCTTGGTCTGGTTTCATCCACATACACGTGCATCCTTTTTTTGTTGTAGTGTGCCATCCTCAGAGGTGAGAGCGCTGTTCCATAGTCCACACAAGCCAAAGCTCCGGCGTTACAGTGGGTTAATATGTTCATACCATCCTCTATGAGATTCTCCCCCAGCTCTCCAATCCTCTTGCACATTAAAGCGCTTTCTTCTGCATATTTTATGCTTTCTTTCACTGCCTTATCTTGTGCATCCCTTATATCTTTTGATTCGATTATTTTGTTGTATATGTGCTCTACCGCATGGAACAGGTCGTAGGCTGTTGGTCGTGTTTTGTGAAAAAAGAGACTTACTTCATCCAGATACGCTTTAAAATCACTAAATCCTAAGTCATATTCTAATACTGCCTGGGCCATACCATAAGAGGCTGTTGCGCCGATAGCTGGAGCACCTCTCACGATCATGTTCCTTATGGCATCCGCAGTTTGCTTGTAACTCCCTGACCTGTATATCTCAAAGCGGTGGGGTAGCAGCGGCTGGTTTATTAAACAGACAATATCATCTTTCATCCAGACTGTCTGGCAATCTCTTTTCCCTCCGTCAATTTTCATCTTCCAGGATTTTTTTGTGGACGTCTATAACCTGCTTTGTGGCATCCTCTATGGTGTTTCCTATGCTAATGGAGCCGTGGTTCTTTATCACCGCATAGTCATCATACAATAGGGCGTTAAGGACTTCATCAGCCTGCTTCAGCGTTCCATAATCAGCTTCTTTTTCAGTGATTTTTATCCTATTTCTTTTAACGGATTCTGTGTTTTCCAGAACAACCCTGTCGTGTACGTGCACTATGGCGCTGGCTCTGGGGAATCTATGGTAAATGAGCCAGTGCATGGGCGCTTCAGATGAGGGCTCTTCCCCTCCCCTGACTATGACCTTGTTTTCCCTCTTTTTATAGTCTACCACGAAAACAATATCATCAGGCGTTAAATCACCAAGGGATTTACCTCCCGCCTTTATGTACATCCCCTCACATGTCATGATGCTTATGTTTCCGGTAGTATCCGGCGTTAAATCATAGGCTTTGAGCATTCTGGCTGAGGTAATCATATGCCTTATGAACTCATTATCCCGTTCAAAGTCTTTTTTTATGAACTCTGTTGTGAACTTCCTGCCAACGTATTTTTCATCCATCTTCTTAATATATTAACACAGAATTATAATATGGAGAAAATATTGAATTAAAATGCCGGTAAAGACTGCTATGATACAAATTGTGGGTCACGTGGATGATGTTATAAAACAACTGGATGAGGGGCAGACGGATGCTATGATGGGGGTGATCCAGACGGCAAGCAGGGTATTTCTAATAGGTGCCGGCCGCTCCGGTCTGGCTGCGAGAGCATTCGCCATGCGATTAGTCCAGCTTGGCTTGACTGCTTATGTCGTAGGCGAGAGCGTCACACCAGGAATGAATGAGGATGATATTCTCATAGCAGTCTCTGGTTCAGGTCAGACCAGCTCTATCATATCTGCGGCAAAGGTTGCCAGAGGCATTGGTTCCAAGGTGTTGGTGGTGACATCATATCCTGACTCCCTGCTGGGTGAACTAGCAGATCACACTGTTGAGATAAAAGGGAGAACCAAGATCGACATAGAAAAGGATCACCTCAGGCACCAGATTGAGGGTAGGCACTCTACGCTAACTCCTCTTGGCACCTTGTTCGAGGACTCGGTGATGATATTCTTTGACGGTATAATAGCTGGGTTGATGACTTTGCTAAAGGCTGAGGAGCAGGATTTGAAGGCAAGACATGCTACCATAGAATAAACTCACCTCTTAATACGGTATCTTAAAACAGCTCCCATCCCTCCCAGGGAAGAAAGCTGTTTACCTGCCTCATTCAGGTGATTTACTATGTGGGTTGTTCCCTTCATGGATTTAACGTTCTTTAGCAGTTTCTCTGTCCTCCACCTTTCTTTCTGGAAGAGGTCATCGTTTACTACAAGCATCTTAACAGCTCCCGAATTAACAGCTTGTTCGACATCGCCTGTACCGTATACGGCCAGGTTGGAATCTTTTCCTATCTCCTCTAACAGCCGGTCGACCAGCTGTATATCCTTAGCTGAATTAATGTCTTTGTTGATTTTTTTCATGACGGGTTTTTTTATAATCTCGTTTATCCCGCATCTTCCGTGGGATCCTGTATTTTCGACATATGTGGCTTTAGCAAGTTCCGTGTTTTTCTCCTTAAGAAAGCTGTGGAAGTTGTTTTTCTCGAATCCTGTACCGGCTAATATGATGGAGGAGATGTTTTCTTTATCAACCAGGTTGGAGATGAAGGATTCTATTTCCCCATAGAATTCCTTCTTTTTCCCCTTTCTTCCGGTCTTGTATTGTTTACCCCCGATATTTTTTGAGTGCTCGAAGTATTTAATACCTGATTCCCTTACAAGGCCGAAGACAGCCTCTCCATCATCTATTACTGTAACCAGTATCTTTGGTCTCATGGATGCTTTCTCAGCGTCTCTTAACCGGTCCAGATCCACAGGAGACCATCTCTGCTTTGTTATTCTGAGTTTGTCTCCCGGTCTGAGGTTGAATGTATGATGTGATCCTATGCAGATTATGTCCTCCGGACCTTCTGCTATATCTCCCAGAATCCTGAGGGTTCCTGATTCCGGGTTGAATTCAGTCTTCCCTGTTCTGATGGTTAATGTGATGGTTTTTCGGGTGCTTTTGCCTCTTTGCGCATCCTCTTTTGTTTTTATCCTTCTCTCTGTTTTGGTTTTAACCAGGTCATCTGGTTTGATTATCCCATTGAGGTACCAGAGGTCGTCCAGGTTTTCTATCCTGACTGTTACTGTGTTGTATTTTAGTTTTTTCCCTAGAATCTTCATTTTAACTCATATAATGGAATATGGGAATAAATCTGACGCTAAATATCATATCAAAAGAATCTTTTAAAAAATATATTTTATAAAACAATTTATCTAAAGTATGTTTTATACTATCTTTTTAGTAGGTATTTATAGACATATAAATATAATTCTAGACTATTTATTGTACATTATTCAAAAAATATATGCATTTCCTATAAAAAATCTGACAGATTAACCCATACGTCCGATATTTTTTAATCGGTTTTTTGCCCTCACATGACCCTTATTTTTATATTCCTGACAACATATATAAGCACGAAAAATATCCTCTAGAATCAATGTGTTGTAGTTGATAAAAATTTCATAAAAAGATGCAAAAAACCATAAAAATTCTTATGTTCGGGTGGGAATTCCCACCTTTCAACAGCGGAGGGCTTGGAACAGCATGCTACGGCCTGACGAGAGGTCTGTCCAGAAATAACGCAGAACTGATTTTTGTCCTGCCAAGAGCTTCGGGAGTGAAAAACGAAAACTACATGAAAATACTGAACACAGCATCGCTCGACATAGATAACGGAAGCATCAAGTTCAAGACAATTGATTCAATACTTACACCCTATCTCTCCTCCGAATCCTACATTAATGAGAGATACAATAAAACCAAGATCGAAGTTGACGAGAAGCTCATGTACGGGAACGATCTTTTCTCCGAGGTTATGCGATACTCCCAGGAGGCGAAAATAATAGCATCCAACGAAGCCTATGATGTCATACACTGCCATGATTGGCTGACCTTCCCTGCGGGAATTGAGGCAAAAAAAATTGCGAAAATGAGGGGGTTAAAGGCCCCATTAATAGTCCACGTTCATGCCACAGAATTTGACCGGACAGCCGGTAACCCTAATCAGGCAGTCTACAACGTAGAGCGGCATGGGATGTATGACGCAGATGCTGTGATAACCGTCAGCAACTACACCAAAAACATGGTGATAAATCACTATGGCATTGATGAGAAAAAAATCCATGTCATCCACAATTCAATAGATTATATGCCCTCATACAGCAGCGAGGAATTCAAGATAAAAAAACACCACAAGATAGTGCTCTTCGTGGGGAGGATGACTATACAGAAGGGCCCTGATCAGTTTCTATGGATTGCTAAAAAGATTGCGGAAAAAGATGACAACATACGTTTTGTGATGGTTGGGAGCGGTGATATGTTCCCCTTCATCGTAGAAGAGGCAGCAAACCTTGGCATAGGGGATAAGGTGTTTTTTACGGACTTCATGCCTCAAAAGGATGTGGAGAGAGCGTACAGGATAGCTGATGTCTATGTGATGCCCTCTCTATCCGAGCCATTTGGGATAACAGCCCTTGAATCAATGAAGAACGGGACTCCTGTAATAGTGTCTAAACAGTCGGGGGTCTCGGAAATAATCGAAAACTGTGTCGTGGTAGATTTCTGGGACATCAACAGAATAGCCGATAATATAATCAGGGTATTATATAATTCAGATGCAAGGAACAAGCTGGTTGGGGGTAGCATGGAGGAGATAAAGAAGTTCAGCTGGAATGAACCTGCCAGAAAATGTATACAACTCTACAGCAGTCTTCTATCAAACAAAAAACCACTTCCTGTATAAAATGGTCTCCTTATGCTTTTACTTCCAGGTTCACCAGCCTCACAGACTTAGGAAGTATCATGTTTTCGAGATAGGGAATGGTGGGAACTATTTCGATGAAGAGAAAAATGAGGCGATATGCCGGAAGGTTTCCAAGAAATGCTATCTTCCAGCTAACAAACTCATCTATGACCTGATTCACGAAACGGATGGTAAATTCAAGGTGTGTTACTCCATAACCGGGGCGGTGCTGGAGCAGTTCGAGAAATACTGTCCTGAGGTGACGGAGAGCTTTATTGATCTGGTGGATACTGGTTTGGTGGAGTTGCTTGATGAGACATACTATCATTCCCTTGCCTTCCTTTATTCAGAGAAAGAGTTCATGGATCAGGTTGAACTCCACAGGAAACAGATGAAAGAAATATTCAACTACAAGCCAAGGGTTTTCCGCAATACTGAGTTGATTTATAACAACAGGGTAGCTCAATTAGCTGAAAAAATGGGTTACGAGGGTGTTTTGGCTGAGGGGGCTGATCGTGTGCTGGGCTGGAGAAGCCCTAATTTTATTTACAGGCCAAAGGCCACTGATGAAATGAAACTCATGCTCAAGAACTACAGGTTATCTGATGACATTGCCTTCCGGTTCTCTGAGCGTTCATGGGAGGGGTGGCCTCTCACAGCGGATAAATTCGCTTCCTGGGTTTCTGCCGTTAACGGAAACGGTAACGTAGTCAATCTGTTCATGGACTATGAAACATTTGGGGAGCATCAGTGGGAGGATACTGGGATATTCCAGTTCCTCAAGCATCTCCCCCGGAAGATACTTGATGGGGGGGATGATTTTAAAACACCCTCTGAGGTGCTTAGCTCATATAAGCCTATGGCCGAGCTGGATATACATGACATAGTGTCTTGGGCTGATGTGGAAAGAGATTTAAGTGCCTGGATGGGTAACCGGATGCAACAGACTGCTATGGGGCAATTGTACGGTTTGGAGCATGAAATCAAGGAAACCGGCGATTACCGGCTGATTGAGGATTGGAGAAAGCTGCAGACCGGAGATCATATGTATTACATGTGCACTAAGTGGTTTAATGACGGGGACGTGCACAAGTACTTTAATGCATACGACCGACCGCACGATGCCTTCATAG
>JAYEGX010000039.1:0-4613 GCA_034659295.1 Candidatus Altarchaeota archaeon
CTGGTGCCATTACCCATATATACTTTTTATTATAGTATGCATATTTTCTTTTCAATGATATGAGTTTATGCATAACACTAACTGATATGCTGCAGATATATTTTTATATAATCCATCCGAAAAACCGTAAAGTATTTATATAAGAGCTATCCATAATGTTAATCCCATCCCCAGATAACGACACACGCAATATATAAACCATAAAAATATGGTGAGAGGGGGTATAGTAGAGGGTAAAAAATATGGTATCAGGCAACAACAAACATTTCATAGCGTTAGCTTACGCTCTAATAATATTTTCCATTATTCAGACAGCAACGGCTGACGTTAACAAAACAGATAATTTGGATATATTCGTTACGATATCTAATCTTACCCTGGTGGATATCAACCCAGCCAACCTGACGTGGGTTAACATCCCACCAGGTACTGAATCTAACGCAACATATGCCGCAGCAGGAAACAAGGAAGCCATACAGATAGAAAACATCGGCTCAACGAATATAACAAACATATGGTTTAACACATCACAACCGGATGTGATGCCATTCGGTTCCGGAGATATAAACAACTATGATCCGGGAAATTTCATAATAATCAAGAGAAACACCAGCAGCGACTGGTATTTCGTAGACCGGAAAGAGTATAACGAGTCAGAGTTGATCTATCTAAGCCTTCCGGGAGGAGGTGGCTCCGGCGTCCAGGGAATGGCTCACGGCAGGCTCAGGAGCGCGAATAGTGAATATTTTTGGGTTATGAACGTCTCAGATGGTTCATGCAATGACACACGATTTTGGATAGGCAACGACCCGCACTCGCAGACCACCACTGGCACAGTAGATTTCACCTCATGCGGCGACCCGCTGACAGGCGCCGGAACACCTGCAGACTGCAGGACTGGAACATTCACCCCAGTTCTAGGAGGCAGCTATGGAATGTTGAACCTCTCACTTGATTCGTCAGCAAACGAAAATTATACGGTGGTCACACAAGCAGCCTGTGCCGGAAACAACGTCAGCGTCAGGTTCTGGCACTGGAACAAGGATGCTCCTGGAGCAATAGGCAGCTCAGACAGCTTCCAGGAATACTTTCACGTGGGCGCTCTCACACCAGGAGAGCACATAATAGCTAATGTGAAGATAAGGGTACCCTATGGTACCATGGCAGGAACCCTGCCAACAGGCTCATTAACAGTCATCGCTCAAGCAATAGGCGTTAATTCATAAACGATAGGGGTGTGACAAAAAAAAAAGCATCAATAAAAAATTGAGGTGGTATAAATGGAAAGGAGATTGTGGATTGGGTTACTCACAGGACTATTTGTGGGATTATTAATGACTGGTTTAGCCAGCGCGCAACCGCTTGGAGGGAACAAAACCATAAACGACAGTGAAACCAGTAACGTGAGTGTTTACGTGGCAACCAAGACAATGGTTGACGTGAACCCTGCAGCGTTCAACTGGACGGCGGATCCAGGGGGTCTGGGTGATGAGAGCACAGAGACAAACAGTTTCTATGCCATACAGATAGAGAATATCGGTTCACACAACATCACACACGCATGGTTTAACGCCACATATCCTTCACAAAGCCCGTTTGGTGTAGGTAGCGCAGCAAACACAGACACAGGAAACTATGTGGTACTTTCAGCGCCTACGCAAAACAACACCGTGATAGGCAATAGAACACTTTTCCATCAGGTATTGAATTCAACCTACAGGTTCATAAACCGGGCTGAATACAACAACACCAGATCTTTGGTATATGTGACCGACCCTGAAGGAAACCTACCTACGGATATCACAAAGTACTGGTACGGCAGGTTCAGGAACGCCAGCACCGAATATTTCTGGATGGTTAACACAACCGATGGAAGCTGTGAAGACAATGCATTTTTCATAGGTGACAATCCTCACACGAAGACAACAACAGGTTCCGTGGACTTCACTAGCTGCATTCCAGGACTTAGTGGCGGACCAGCCGCAGGAGTGGATGCCTGCAGGTGGGGAACGTTCACAAACAACTCCATTGTAGGTGGAGGCCCGGTAGGCACCACATACGGTTACGCGGAAGTTAACGTGAGTGGAGAACATTACTGTGTGGTTATAGCCAACTGCAGCAGGCTGTTTTTCTCGCGCTGGAACAAGGACTTCCCGTTCAACCTGTGCAACAGCCCCTACTCAGAGTATTCATGGGACAGCACTGCGAACGGGCAATTGACTCCAGGAGACTCGTTTGTGATGGGAATCAAGGTAAGAGTACCCTATGGGATATACGAGGGAAGCTCCAACCAGGGATACATCACAGCGATAGTGAACGACGTATAAACGAAGATTAGACACCTCCCCTCAGGGGGGTTGTTATTTATTAACGAGGTGATTTAGATGGATAATGAACATATAAATGCTGTGGACCGGCTGATGGTGCTGGCATTGAATAAAGCTAAAAAGCCGCTCAGCACATATCAGATAGCGAAGAATGCCAACATCTCATGGTCTACAGCAAACACCCATTGCTACAAGCTCAAGTCAATCGGCGTGCTGGACATGAGGAGGGTTAAAAACCACTTTGGACAGACTAAGGTTATGTGGCGAGTTATAGACAAGAGAAATAGGGGTTGACACTGCAGGATTTTTTTGCAGCAGACACACAGTCCACGTAATGAATAGAGCACAGACTATCCATATACTATCCTATTTCTTTTTTATATAACTCTTTGTAGGAGAAGTAAAAGATGGCTGACAAGGAACTGCAGACCCGGGTGGAAGAACATAGCTCCCAGCTGAGGCAGGTTAAGGATGAGATAAAAAAAGGGTTTATAGGACAGGACGCCATCATAGACTCCGTCCTAAAGTGCCTGATCTGCAATGGTAATGTCTTGATGGAGGGTGTTCCGGGTCTGGCTAAAACCACCCTGATTTTATTGCTGACTCAAACAGTAAGGGATTGTAAGTTCCAGCGTATCCAGTTCACCCCCGATATGCTGCCAACAGACATTACCGGAGTAACGGTATTTGAGGAGAAGAAGGGGTTTTATACCGTAAAGGGCCCCATATTCGCCAACTTCGTCTTGGGAGATGAGATAAACAGGACACCACCTAAGGTACAAAGCTCGATGCTGCAGGCCATGCAGGAGAAGCAGGTAACCATTGGGCGAAAAACATATAACCTGCCTAATCCCTTTTTTGTGCTGGCAACCCAGAATCCCCTGGAGGATAAAGGCGTTTACCCCCTGCCTGAGGCTCAGGTAGACCGTTTCCTTTTCAAGATTGAGGTCACATATCCGGCGAAAAAAGATGAGATATTTATCATAGACCAGAACATAACGGTGAAGAAGATAAAGGATTTCGAGCTGGAAAAGCCAATCTCTCTCGACGACATACTCACAATGCAGGATGTAGTAAAGAGAGTACACATGTCTGATGAGATTGGTAGATACATTGTGAGCATGGTTAAGGCGACCCGCTATCCTGAGGAGTTTGATGTTAAAACAGGCAGGTATGTGCAGTGGGGCGGTTCCCCGAGGGCGTCGATTTTCCTCTCCCTGGCTGCCAGGGCAACAGCGTTGATGAAGGAGAGAACCTTTGTGCTGCCTGAGGATGTCAGGAACATCGCACCCCATGTCCTAAGACACAGGATCATATTAAATTATGAGGGTAAGGCTAAGGGCATAGTCACCGATGAGATAGTCAAGGAGATAATCAAGAGAGTTCCGGTCATATAAAAAAATGGATGAAGACTTCGCTAATGAGGTGAAGGAACACAACGAGAAGTTGGATGTAGTAAAAAATGAGGTCCAGAAGGGCATCACAGGGCAAAAAGATACCATAGACTCTGTCCTGAAGTGCATTATCTGCGGTGGACACGTCCTTCTGGAGAGTGTCCCTGGGCTGGCTAAAACCCTGCTGGTTAGATTACTCTCTGAGACGGTGGATGGTGCCTCATTCCAGCGTATCCAGTTCACCCCAGACCTCCTGCCAACGGATATTACCGGAACAACCGTGTACGAAAAGAGGAGGGGTTTTTATACAGTAAAGGGTCCAATCTTCGCCAACTTCGTCTTGGGAGATGAGATAAACAGAGCACCCCCTAAAGTACAGAGCTCGATGCTGCAGGCCATGCAGGAGAAGCAGGTAACAATCGGGAAGGAAACATTTGATTTACCTAAACCGTTTATTGTGCTCGCGACCCAGAACCCGCTGGAGCAGAGAGGAGTCTATCCCCTACCTTTCGCTCAGGTGGACCGTTTCCTCTTCAAGGTGTATATCACATACCCAACGGAGGATGATGAGTTCATCATACTCAACAATAACTCAGTAATCAAGACGATAGAGGAATTCGCTCTGGAGAAGGTATTAACCAAAAAGAACATCCTGGATATACAGGATTGCGTTAAGAGGATACGGGTCTCAGAGGAGGTTAAACAGTACATAGTAGATATTGTAGACGCTACCAGATATCCGTTAAAGTATGAGATATCTGGAGGTAGATACATGGACTGGGGCGGCTCCCCAAGAGCGTCCATCAACCTTGCACTTGGTGCCAGAGCCAATGCCCTGATGAGCAAAAGAACATTTGTTGTTCCGGAGGATGTGAGGGCTATCGCCCACAAC
>JAYEGX010000040.1:0-4609 GCA_034659295.1 Candidatus Altarchaeota archaeon
CGCTATATGAGTCGGGCAACCGATCAGGTAAACAAGCGCAGGCATCCTTATGAACCCTCCTCCAACCCCAAGCAGACCAGCCAGGAACCCGGTAACAACACCCACAAGGAGGATAACCCACAGTGATATGCTTTCTATGCCGGATTCCGGGAGATTTATCATGGGTGGTATTTTAATCGCCTGTATCCTCCTGGAGACGGTCCTGAAGGAGATAGCCTCTTTCGCAGGCAACGCCTCACTGCTTTTTGTTTTAAGACTTTTTCTACTCTCCCACATGACAAAAAGGGATATTGAAACGAGGAGGATTACATAAAGTGTTCCATTAACCAATTCCAGAAACTCCCAGGATTGCAGCAGCTCCACTGCCTGAGCCCCTAGCTCGATGCCCACTATAGTCCCCATAACCATCAGGAAACCAAGTTTCATGTCCACATGCCCCAGGGTGTGATGTCGCTTGGCGGCTACTACACTTTTTCCTGTCATATGAGCCAGATCCGTTCCCACAACGAAATTCATGGGCACACCAAGAAGATACATCATTGGACCTGCCAGGAATCCCCCACCAACACCGAAGAATCCTCCAAGAATTCCTACGATCAAGCCAAGCAGTGCAAGAGCTATCGCGCTCACATGAATATCTGATATCGGAAAAAACATCTTATCGTTCCTCTACCCTCTCACGGATGTATGTTGAGATAGCTTCCATTAAAATCCCCTGACCCAGTATCAAGGCAAGAGCCAGGAAGGTGTAAAAAAACAAGTTGACCTTATAGATGTCATGGACATAACCAATTAGAAAGTTTAAAACAGAGAGGGTGTAGATGAACATCAGAATCCCATATATGACCAGCTCCGTGCCCAGTTCCCTGAGGCTCAGCTGTTTAGCGAAGTCCATACAGTAAGAATATTAGGATTTTCAGATAAATACCAGAGAAGATAAACTATTTATAGGTGTTTGAGTTAATGGTTTAACATGGAGATAGACCTCTATTACCATCCCGAGAGGAATGAATACGTTTTTATCTCAGACGGTAACGCGTTAAGGGTTGATGAGGAAGACTTCAACCACATGAAGACGAGCTTCAATCCATTGTTCTATCAGATGTGCAAAAACAAGAGACGTGAGAAATGATTATCTCTTTTTTTTCCTGGCCGCTATCTCAGATGGCAGACCCCATAGCTTCACGAACCCCTCAGCCAGCCGGTGGTCGAAAAGATCACCTCGGTCGTATGTGGCCAAACCCAGATCATAGAGTGAGTTGGGTGATTCCCTTCCTGTGACATAAACATTACCCTTGTATAGCTTCATCCTTATCTTCCCGCATACAACACGCTGGGATTCATTGATGAACGCCTCCAGGTCACTTTTCAGTGGATCATGCCATTGCCCAAAATAAACCATCTGGCTCCACCTGGAGTCTATTATTTCCTTGAACAGGTTCTCCTCCCGGCTAAGGGTCAGCTTCTCCAGGTCAGAGTGAGCCTTGAGGATTATGGATGCGGCAGGGCACTCATAGACCTCTCTTGACTTAATGCCTACCAAACGGTCCTCGATGGTGTCTATTCTCCCAATGCCGTGCCTGCCACCTATCCTGTTAAGTTCCTTAATCAACTCCACTTCACTTGTTGCTTCACCGTTCAATGCTGACGGAATCCCTTCATTGAACTCCAGCTCAATATATTCCGGCTTATCAGGTGCCCTCTCTGCAGAAGTGGTCCAGGAGTAAACCTCCTCTCCGGGCTCGTTAGCCAGGTCCTCAAGAGGTCCGGCTTCAACACTTCTCCCCCACAGGTTCACATCAATACTGTAGGGGCTCTTCTTTTTTACGGGTACTGGTATGTTATGTTTTTTGGCATAGTCTATGGCCGTATCACGGGTTAAATCCCACTCCCTGGCAGGTGCAATAATATCCAATTCAGGATTCACTGCCCTCACAGCCAGCTCGAAGCGGACCTGGTCATTGCCTTTGCCGGTTGAGCCATGGGCTACTGTGTCAGCTTTCTCTTTTTCTGCTATCTCCACAAGATATTTGCTTATGAGGGGTCTTGCCAGGGCAGTGGACAACGGATAAGCTTTCTCGTAGAAGCCGTTTGCCTTGATGGATGGGTTGATGTAGTCCCTAACGAACTCTTTCCTGGCATCGATGCTGTAGGTTTCTACGGCACCAAGCTCTCTTGCTTTCTCTTCAATCTGTTTCAGGTCGGATTCCTCCTGTCCAACCTCAAGCGTCAGGCAAACAACCTCTGCCCGGTACTCATCCATAAGCCACTTGATGCATATGGAGGTATCCAGCCCCCCAGAGTATGCGAGAACAACCTTCATCGTTAATATTTTATAGTACCAAGTTAAATACTACAACATGAAAGGGGACTTCACCTCAATCCTGTCGGATGGATTTGCCACCTGGCGAAACAACCCCAAGATTTGCGTCCCGTTCATACTTGATTTTCTTGCAGTGGTCGCCTTCAGCCTCCTGTATTTCATTGCTGTAATTTTGGTGTTGGGCATCCTTGGTTTCGGTGTTTTCTCCCTCTTTTCCGCCGGCCAGCCGGGAGGGATGCAAAACCTTGCGCCCCCCATCATGGGCGGGCTAGTGGTTGTGTTACTCCTTGTATTGGCACTGGTTCTGGTGTATTACGTTATAACCCTCCTTATAACATCGTTCTTCACTGCGGGAGCTATAGGAATGTCCAAGGAAGCGGTAGAGAAAAACAAAACATCGGTTTCAACCATGATAGACTACGGCAGGAGGAAGATGATGAGCCTCTTCGCAGTGAACGTAATAATCTCCATGGTATACCTGCTGGCTGTTGTAATAGTTGTTGGTGTATTCGTTGGAATTCCCATAATGCTGGGTTCTTCGTTGGGAGAGAATGGCTTGATGGGTCTTTTACTCCTGCTCCCGGGCCTGCTGTTGTTAATCCTCTGCATGATTGTGCTCAGCATTGTGTTCGCGCCAGTTCAATACGCTCTGGTATTATCTGACCTTGGAGCTATAGATGGACTGAAAAAGGGAGTATCCTTCTCCCTTGAAAACAAGCTTTTTGTTTTTCTACTGTGGCTTATGATCTCCATGATATCGATGTTCATAGAGGTCCTGAACTTCATATACCGGCTTGTTGTGGAGCAGCTGCCTGCTATCCTGAGCCTGATAATGTCGCTCACCGGATTGCTGGTCTACCTTTCTGTATTGTTGGTTATAGTAACACCCCTCTTCACTGTATGGTGGACCCGGCTCTATCTAGCGAGGACGGGAACAACAGATTCTATTTATTAGCTTAAAAAGCTAATTATTTATCTGATGAGTTTAAAGCACTGGGACAAGAAACACATTATATCCATCCGTGATTTCTCCAGAGATGAGATAGATTTTGTTCTCAAGAAATCATCGCTGATGGAGGCTAAGCTTTCTTCTCGTAAACCGGTGAATCTGATGAAGGGCCGGATTCTGGCCAACCTTTTCTTCGAACCCTCCACAAGGACAAGGATGTCCTTTGAAACCGCCATGAAAAGACTGGGTGGTAAGACTATAGGTTTCAGTGTGGCGGAAACAACATCAGAGGCCAAAGGCGAAACCATCGCCGACACCGTCCGGGTGGTTGAAGGATATGCTGACGTGATAGTCTTAAGGCACCCTGCTGAGGGAGCGGCCAGGGTAGCCTCAGAGAACATAAAAATCCCACTGATAAACGGAGGGGATGGAGCAAACCAGCACCCGACCCAGACGCTTCTGGACCTTTATACCATCCGCAAGGAGTACAAAAAAATAGACGGGCGTTCTATTGCCATGGTAGGTGATCTGAAATACGGGAGAACAGTGCATTCCCTTGCCAACGCACTTGAAAACTACGACGTGAAACTAACCCTCATCTCTCCCAGAGAGCTTAAAATGCCCAGGAGGATGGTGAACGGCTTAAGGGATAAAAACATTGAGGTCAAGGAAACAACAAAGCTCAGTATAGGAAATGCTGACGTAATATATGCTACAAGAATCCAGAGGGAAAGGTTCCCCGACCCGCAGGAGTTCAAGAGGGTTAAGGAGTCCTATGTCCTGGATGAGAGCATACTAAATAAGCTAAGCGATGATGCCATAATAATGCACCCCCTGCCCAGGGTCTCTGAGATCTCACCGCAGATAGACGAGACCAGTCACGCCAGGTATTTCCAGCAGTCCAGAAACGGCGTGCCAGTTAGGATGGCTCTTCTCTGTCTGGTATGTGGGGTGGATTTCTAGGATGGATAATAAGAAACATGAGGGGAAGCTGAAGATCAGGAACATAAAAAATGGCATCTCCATAGACCACATTACTGCAGGTAAGGCTCCTGAAGTGTTGAAGATACTTGGTATCGATCGGGGTTTCACGGACTCTGTTACAATAGCCATGAATGTGAAAAGCAGCAAGATGCGTAAGAAGGACATAGTGAAGGTGGAAAACCGGGATTTGGATGTGAACGAGATAAACAAGATTTCTGTGATAGCCCCGCAAGCCACCATAAACTGGATTCAGGACTATCAGCTGGTGAAAAAGGAGAAGGTCAAACTGCCAGATGAACTGAGAGGCATAGTTGAATGCCCCAACCCCTCATGCATCACAAACAAGGAACGAG
>JAYEGX010000041.1:0-16879 GCA_034659295.1 Candidatus Altarchaeota archaeon
CTCACAGTTTTCCACCACCATACCCACTCCACTCTCATTGTCTTCGATTTCAATTATACGCTCATTCAGAGGACATATATCTGCGGCATGTATCGTGTTAGATGCCAGAATCAGTGCTAGTACCATAATCAGGATAGGTTTCGGTTCCATATTATATTATAACATGAAATTGAAAAAAGGCATTTTTTTTATTCGATAGGAAACCTTAGAATAGCTGCCTTGCCCTTGAACGTGTTCCAAAGCTGGAATCCCTCCTCGAAGTCGTCGGATACTATTTCCACTATGGAGTCGATGCTCTTGGCTTTTTCGTATAGCTCATCTATCAGCTCATCTTCGAGGTTCTCCGAAAGCATTAGTACCTCAACAGCCCCTATTTCAAGCGCCTTCTCCACGCTGTTGCCGTATGTTACGTGATCTTTTGGTGTGATAAGCGCTTTCAGGAACCGTTGCATGTGCTTCTTCTGCCTGATCATTTCCACATTACTCAGGGCATTCTTTGATTTTTCTATGAGCTCTCGTATCCCTGATTCATCGGTGTATGTGATATCTTCAACTGCTGTGATCTTCTTTTTTATTTCGTGGTTCAGGTAGTCGCCTTCCACGAACTCGTCTTTTGTACCTGCTGGGCCGCCTATTATCATACCTTTCAGGTTCTTGAGGTCGTCTAGGAATGCTTTGTTGGAATATTTTCCCACCCTGGTTTTGAATTCATGGGACTGTTCCTTTATAAGCCTCTCGAATCTCCTGTGGGATTGTCCGCCTGCTCTGTGTTTGCCGCTATAGCCTGAGGTGAGGTGTTTCACGATAGTGTACCTGCTACCCTTCAGGTATGCTATAGTCGCCTCCTTGTTGTCTATAACAATAAGTCCGTAGATATCTTTTGGTGTTACTATAGCCTCAAGTGGCTCTATAATAAAATCCTGGTCGCATCTGTATATCCTGACCGACAGAGGCTCCGGTGGCTCCACAGACCATAGCTGAATGTCGGGTATCCCCTCTCTTTCAGAGACGTTTCCGCAAAACATGGCTAGGCCGTTTGGTGGTGTCTGCTTGAAAAGCTTCAGGTGTTGTATTGTTTTCTCAAGTGCATCAGTCACGTTTTTTCTTGTTGACTTGGATTTAATGTTTGATGCGGTGCCCTGTTCATTCGATAACTGGGTTAAAACGTTGTTTATGTTATAACCTGATGGGATATATACTGTTACTAACTCAGTATGTCTGCCTTTTTTGTTTTTCAACTCGTTTACTAGTTTTTTCAGCTTGTATTCTCTTCTAGATTCCATTCCATTTGTTAAAATAAATTATAATTATCACTTCTTCATGCTAAAGAGGGTATCTAGATTGAACTCAAAGGCAGTGATTGGAACCTCAAGTCCGAGATTCTCTAAAACAACGGGATGTAATTCACCAAAGAATCCGTAAGCTGTTGAGGCTGCTCTGCCCCCTATAAAGCTTCCATGCTCTAAACTACATATTTCGTAATCGACGCTTAGGTTGTCTAAAAAGCCAGCAGCCAAAGATTTAATCTCCGAGTAATTCGTCTTGGAATGAGCTATGACACCAGCGAGCTTCATGCAGTCCTCTCCCGAGGAGTTTATACATAATCCTGTTTCAAATATCCTCTGGGGATACTCCCTGTTCTTATTCCGCTCCAGTATGGATGTGAGCGATGGAAGAAGCCAGGACCTGACTATAGCATGATTTAGGGATACTGGATTCCTGGTTTCTACCACAGGTTCGGGGGTGATATTCATTTTCTTGAATAAATCGTTGACGTTGGTCATAATCAATGTCATAACCTCCTGGAAACCGAACCCAATCATCAGCGCCCTTATCTCAGAGTAGAAGATTTCCGCTCCATCCTCCACGCCTATTGTTGGGATCTTAGGGATTTCCGGCTTGAACCTACCGTAGTTGTATGCTATGGCAACATCCTCCACCAGATCAATGGGGTGTAGTATATCAGCCCGGTAGGATGGAATCTTAACCTCCAGCTTTCCCTGACCTAGATTTTCAACCCCAAAGCGCATCCTCTGAAGCAGCTTTTTTATCTCCCTCGCATCCAGTTCAAGACCTAAAAGCTTGTTAACGTAACCTATCTCTAAGTCCATTAATCTGGGTTTAAGATCTGGTTTTTTGTTTACTGTTATCATCTTCACCCGATTATATACTCTTGTTTTGTGGTGATAAAAACAGTGTAACCCCGTATCCTAGCCTAACTCCATGGACTTGGTCTTCGCTCCTCTACCCTCTATTATCCTGTAGGCAACTGTTGCGTAAACGAAACCTGCTAACAGGTCTATCACATAGTGTTCTCCCATATACACTGCGCTAAATCCTATGGATAATGGCAGGAGTATGAATACAGTTCCTTTTCCACCCCATCTCTTTCTGGCGTAGAGGAACACCAGGAAGGGGTATGCTGCGTGGAGTGATGGCATGGCTGCCACGGGATTTGATGTTGCCAGAAAATATATTGTGTTAATTGCGGTCGGCAGGTATTTCGTCTTTATCTCCAACCGTATTCTGTGCAAATCCTCCTGTATGAACCCCTCCTCGTGGGACAGCCAGGGAGGGGCTGCCGGGCAGAGTAGGAAGGTTACCAGCGCGGCGTAGGAGACTAGTACCATAGCATCTCTGAACTCCAGAAACAGCGTGTTTTTCTTGTACCACAGGTATCCAGCGAATATTATTGCGGGAGTGAAATGCAGGAAGTACACGTTCATTGCCAAAACATCATACCATCTGGTTACTCCCACAGTATAAAACATCTCCTGCAAGTTTATTGTTGGAAGGTTTCCCATGAAAAGGAGTTTCTCCGCATGAATCAATGGCAGGTAGTTCACCGGGAAACCTATATTATCTGCTATCCCCCTCATTGAGTCGTAGGCAAAGATGAGTATGACAAAAGGCAGCCAGTCGGAGAGGAATTTCCTTGTTTTCCCCAATAGTGCGGCTGCGAAAACACCCAAGAAAATTACCTGGTCTGGTAGAATCCTAAGATTATATCTTACCAGCACATATAACAACGCCAGCAGATACACCCCGACCCCGATTTTTGTGTAAATATCCAGGCTTTCATCTCCCCTGTCTCTGAGCAGATAATCCAGTTTCTGGATGAAGGGTTGTTTGAATAATCCCCTCTCTCTCAGGTAAAAAATCAATAATCCAGCTAAACCAGATGCTATGAAAACTAAACCCACCCCCTGCCATAACTGATCCACTGCATACGTAACAATGCCCGCAATAACAAGAGAAGCGGCAGCTAAAGCCCCAACATACCGGAATCCTCCACCCTTCCCTCTTTCATTCATCATACTCCTGAATAAGATATTATATGGTTTATCCAATCATTTATACTGAAGGAACTTATTTAATGATATTAAGTCAACAAGATGGAAACAGATAAGAAAGCATACATCTACATCCTCATGGTTTCGGTGTTGTTTGTTTACGTCTTTCCAGTGACCTTGGAATTGCTTGATAACGACGTATTCTATCACCTGCTGGTTGCCCGGCAGATAATAGATTCAGGGAGCCCATACTTCCTTCACCAGCCCTTTCTCAATCACCCGCAGGGTTTAATCCACTATTATCCCCCATTATTTCACTGGATTCTGGTTCTTTCATCCATGATTACCGGTTTAGAGAAAGGGGCCTTGTATCTTAAGCTCCTATTCTATCCACTTGCTTTGCTTTCATTCTATGTTCTTGTTTCCTCTACACTGAATAAAAAAACAGCTTTCTTCTCTATTATAGTGCTCTCTACATTCTTCCCTTTCTCAGCTAGAACACATATGGCCATACCAGAGGCTCTACAATATATACTAATTCCCTTACTGCTTCTCTCCTACCTGCGCGGGAAAGAGAAAATATGTGGTTTCCTGCTGTTTCTGGCCTTAATAAACCACTTATATGATTCCCTGATGCTGGCTGTGGTTCTGCTTACTCACTGGTATCTCTATCGGAGAGAGACTTACAGGATGCAAGATACTCTTCTGGTTGCGTTTCCTGGTTTGATGTTCCAGCTTTACGGGATATGTGGGCACCTTACTGTTTTCCAAATTGGCGTTGACGAAGGATATCTATTTGAGAGGATTACTCTGGCTTTAGCTAGTGTATTCATCCCTTTCTTGCTTTGTTTCTGGTTTATTTTAAAGCGCCTATTGAATCCAGGAAATTGCGTCTACATACTTTGGTTTATATCTGCCCTACCTGTGTTGTTCAGGCTGCCAGGTCGTTTTCCAGCATATATTGCCATGCCTCTGGCTGTAATAGTAGCTGTTTCCCTGATGGATGCAAGGAAGCTGTTGGAGAAAAAAGGAATATATTCATCGGTTGTTCTATCTCTACTGGTCTTGAATCTTGTATTCTCTACTCTATTTTATCCACACGTCTACGACTTCTACAAACCGGGGATTGATTCACAGGAGGGTGAGGCATTATCCTGGATTAAGGAAAACATCCCCCTAAATGATGTGGTCTCAGTGGGTGAAGGGAGAAGCTTCTATGAGGGATATAAGGTGGCATACTGCACAGGTCATAGAACTACGGAGTCATGGAACCAGTCCCTTTACCTCTACATTCCATATGAGATGAACGATGATAACTGGTCTCTGGCTGTGGACTACGGCAGGTACCGAATATACCATAGAACTATTTAGGGGTTTCGATTATGTCCAGTATGAATGCGGCCAGCAGCAGCTGGAATCCGATAATCAGGGGGAGGACGGATAGCATCACGGTGCCGGTAGATATAATTGAGGTCTGCAGGCGGAGGTAGATTATATAAAACCCGAACAGGGAGCCTATGAGGAAGATAAGCATCCCCGAGCCAAGGAGTAATGCTATGGGGTGGAAGTTTCTGAGAACGTATTTCTCGTTTATTCTTCTCAGGAACCGTTGCATGAGGATTAAACTGGTTCGGGGGATGAAGGAATAGAGCCGTATACCTGATTTCTCATTGCCGTATAATGCTGGTATTGCCACATCCTTCACCCTGTAGTTTCTCATGTTGAGGTTAATCAACATATCGTTTTCAAACTCATATCTCCTGCTTATTTCATCCAACTCCAGATTTTTTAGCACGCTGGTTTTTATGGTAGTATAGCCATTCTGGGGGTCGAATATGTGCCAGTAACCTGAGGCCAGTTTGGTGAAGAAGGTGAGTATTGCGTTGCCTAATACTCTGATTTTTGGCATTTTTTTCAGCGAGTCTCTTACCAGGAAACGGTTGCCTTTAGCGTAGTCATAGTCTTCGTCTATTAATGCATTTAGAAGCAGTGGCAGGTACTGGGGGTCCATTTGGGCGTCTCCAGCCATCACAGCGGATATGTCCACCCCCAACTCAAGGGCTTTCCTGTGACCTGTTAATATCGCACCACCCACACCCTGGTTTCTCCCGTGCCTCAGGACTATCACCCTATTATCCCGAATGGATTTCGCTACCCTGCTGGTACGGTCTGTGCTGGCATCGTCTACCACAATAATCCAGTCAACAAAGAGGGGCATGGTTTCTATTACCCTACCAACTAATTTCTCCTCGTTGTATGCTGGAATAACAACACTCACCTTCTTATCTCTGTACATTATCATTCACTTTTTAGGTAATCTAACTTAAAAACAGATAAATACAAGTTAGTATATGGGTGATGGGTTCGAGTCTAGACGTGGGTTGATGCTTATTTTGGCGGTTCTATTGGTAAGCATATTATTTCGTTTCCCTAATCTGGAGTTGATGCCTTCCTGGATGTGGGATGAGGGTGTGAACATGAACATCAGCTGGAATCTGTCTGAGGGCAGGATGCAATGGTTTACTCTCACCTATCCGTTTATACCTCATCCTCCTCTGTTTTTCATGATATCTGCTTTACTCCTGAAGCTTTCCGGAAACTATCTGGTGTATATGCGGCTGCTGACTGCAGTATACGGTGTCTGGACCACATTCCTGCTGTATCTGCTGGGAAAAGAAGCATTTGACTCCCGGACCGGGTTGGTTGCAGGCTTATTGTTTGCTGTCTATCCCTGGGCTGTGTACTTCAACAGGATGGCTTACGCAAACAACCAGCTTATGCTCCTCTACATCCTCACACTTTATCTCCTGCTGAGATTCCACAAAACAGGGGGTGAAAAATGGCTTATTCTCTCTGCTTTCACCTCATCCCTGGCTTTATTGACAGAGTATACCGGCATAGCCTTGGTAGCCTCCGTCCTATGCATATGCTATCTCAGAAGGAAGGATTTGCTGGTGAAGGCTCTTGTTTTATCTACCGGACCCGCTCTCCTTTTTACTGTTGTTATGCTGTTCCTGATGCCCGAAGCCTTCATCCACGACCTCATGTTTACCCTGGAGAGGTTCAGGAAGGCGGTCACGGGATTATTGATTGCAGCTGCCCTTTATCTGGTGTACAGGTATCTCCTGCGCAAGCAGGTATCCGATCTCGTGAAACATGCCATAACTTTTTACAGGGGGATTATCTTGAACGCTGTTCACTGGAGCGGGGAAACAAGCGGGGAGGAGAAGATACGGCGTGCGAGGATTAATCTGATGCTCTCCCTGAGCTTTATTTCCCTGATGATGATCTATTTATCGCTTAAGCCCCTATCTGCCAAAGCCTTCTTCGGGAGCCTTGACCTCTACTGGCTCGGTCTATTTGGGTTCATGTTCATCAAGAAAAAAGAGTTACGGGATTTGATGTTCATATCCCTCCTGCCCATGTTTCTCGTTATATGTGGCTTCGGGCGGCTGGACCATATGATAATCCCAATATATCCCATGTTTGCTCTCGGCCTGGGTTTATTGTTGAGTGAGATATACCTGTTTATGGCTTCACTTTTTAGCTGGAACACGCTCATCAAATTACTTGTTTTTGGGATACTACTGTATCCCCTCACATACCTGGCCTGGATGGACTACAAGACTTTTATGGTGGGGGACAATCCCATGGTAGCTTTGGAGGATGTAGGGGCAAGGTTTAATGTATCCTGTTACGTTAACAGCAGAGTTGGTGGAGATGAGCTGGTGTTAGCTGACAGCCATTTCACCCGATTCCTTGATGGTAAAGTATCCGTTATACTACAGTCAGTGGCCATAGAAGGAAGAGGTACAGTATATATGTCAGGCGACTATGGAAGCAGCAGGTTCACACACAACTGCTCTTACAGGAAAGCCAGGTTTATCATCATACATGAAGATTATACCACATGGCTTGAGGTGAACTGCCCGGAGGTTGCAAGACATTTAGGGAACTGCACTCTAAGAGAAATCAACGGATTTGAGGTATATGAGTGCCCCACACCCTAATCAGGGCTTTAGTATCACTTCAAAGGTGAACCAAGCCCAAATCAAAAGACCCAAAACCAATCCCACAAAGGTTAAAACATCTTTCTGGGTTATATCCTCCCTCAACTGCATCCTTTTCATCTTTTCTAAATATTAATCATAAAACATATATATTTTTATATGAGGTAATATATATTTACATTAACGTAGAAATAATAAACGATACACTACATATATCTAAAAAAAAAACGAAGGTGATATGAATGGATTATATAACTCGATTTAGGGTTTTGATGTTTGGGGCTTTATTGTTGATGACTGGTTTTGTTTATGCGCAAGCAAGTGGAATGCAAACTGGTGCTGCAACACACTTCTATAATGCAATGGCATGTATCATTTGCCAGATAATGCAGTTCCTCTACTACATTGTTGCCATAATAGCGACCCTGATGGTTATTGTAGCGGGAATAAAGTGGATTACGTCCTCTGACGACCCTGAGGCAAGGAACTCAGCTAAATCCCAGGTATTCAATGTGATTCTTGGATTGATTATCGTTCTACTAGCAGCTTTCCTGGTATCATTTATAGTCGTCCATGCCTTCCTTGGTGGGCAGGGAATGGTTATCCTGGACCCGGTGACGATGGTTATAAACGGTTGTGATGATATCTGTGCTTCAACAATTACCTAAAACCATCCACTATTTCTTTTCTTTTTCTTTTTTTCTTTATTACCTACCATCTTATCGAAACTATTTTATTCAACGGCTTCCATATTAGATAACACCAGAAAATGCCTTACGAGATACCTACAAATATACAATACGAGGAGAGATTGCTGGGACCCCTCACCACAAAACAGTCTATTTACGCCGTAATCTGTGGGGGCATATCAATCTATGTGTTTTTCTTTACAGATATGAACCCAGCACTCAAGCTTACCATCTCATTCGCATCTGTTGGAATAGCGGTGGGTGTTATATTCTTTGAACTAGACCAGTACCTTGTACACTATGTGGGTTTCATGAGGCAGGATAAGAGTGTTTCATGGATTTCCCCGGCAGCAAGCCGTCTACTGGGCATAAAGGAAATCAAAGCCGACTCTGTTTTCCTGAAGAACGGTGAGATTGTTGCTGTGCTAAAGATTACTTCCATAAACTTCGGGGTGCTGAATAAGGAAGACCAGGATATAGTCATCTATAACTTCCTGCAGTTCATTAATTCCATAGATTTCCCCATCCAGGTTGTGATGAGAAGCGTTAACCTTGATCTGTCGGATTATCTTGTTAGCCTGAAGAGGAAGATTGTTCAGAGGGATGATCAGATGGCTTTGGTCTACTTCGAGCATTTCTCCAAGTACCTGGATGAGTACGTATCTGAGAGAAAAATCAATGACCGTTTTTTTTATGTGGTGGTTCCAGCCAAGAAATCCTTTGATGAGCGTAAGGTTATAAGGAATCTGGAGACTCGGTGTTCTACTATTATGGAATCATTTAATATGTCGGGCATTGTTGCTGATAGAATGGATAACAAGCAGCTGCTTAACTTTTATGCCTCATATTTCACCCAGACATTCCATGTGGGGGAGGATTTCCTGACTCCCATAACCATGTACAGGCGCATCTGGGCGGGTGATGAGGACAGGATAGATCCGGAGGTGGAGACTGAGTAAATGGATTTACCGATAGATATACCCTTCATTGGAGGTAAAAAGAAAAAGAAGTCGGGGAAGGGTGACGGAGAATATTCAAGCAAATACCAGAGCAAGTTACTGGAGTATCTGACCTCTCCGTCCAAGATTATACAGCACGTCGACGACGTGCAGATTGAGAAACACCACAGGATAATCTCTGCAGTTAGCTGGCCTCGTCTCGTGGAGGCGGGATGGCTTACTCGTCTGGTGGAGATGAATCTTGATTTTGATTTAGCCATGCATCTAGTACCCTATGAGATAGAGAAAACAATAAAGATGCTGGAGAATGAGTTGAAGAAACAGAAGACTGACCTTTTTGGGTTGGAGGCGGAGGGCAAGATTGTGCCCCAGAGCCTTATCCAGAAGCACAAGGATACTAAAGCCTTGCTGGAGTCTATTCAGGGCGGGACTGAGAAGATGTTTGGCATAAGCCTCTATATCGATGCCAAGCACTATGAAAAAAAGAAGCTGGATGACGTCAGCAGGAGGATAGAGGACAAGATGGCATCTCTTATGATCACTCCCAAGGTGCCTTCGTTCCAGATGTATAAGGCGTTGCGTTCCACTTTACCTGTTCTGGATGATCAGTTGAAGATTACGAGAGATATTACATCATCTGCTACTTCAGCATGTTTTCCGTTTGTCATGTCTTCCCTGGAGAGCAAGGCAGGGGGTGTGCTGCTTGGATTCAATACAATCAACGATATACCCATCATAATAGACCCCTTCAAGGTCAGCAACCCCAACATCCTTGTTTTAGGCACCTCCGGGGGAGGTAAAAGCTATTGCATCAAACTTTATCTTATGAGGGAGTTTCTGGAGGGCGTGGACATTAACGTTATAGACCCGCAGGCGGAGTACACGGATTTCGCGAAGACATTCAGCGGGAAGACTGTAGAGATTGCTCCCGGCTCTGATACTGTGTTAAACCCCTTTGACCTGCTGGAGCAGACACTTGACGAGAAAAAACTATCTCTATTATCCTTTTTCCGGGTTTTGATGGGTGAGATGGATGAGGGTGAGCGGGCTGTGCTGGACGATTGTATTGATGCAACCTACGATGGAATAGGTATAACCAAAGATCCTAAGACGTGGTCTAAAAGACCACCCATAATAGGCGACCTATACGACCAGGTACTCCCCTTAACTAAATCAGATAAGGACATAATATATCGTCCGTCGATGAAAATCGCTAACCGGTTGAAGAGTTACGTTACTGGACCTCTTAGGTTCATCAACCAGCAGACCAAGATTAACATGGACAACAGGGTGATTACCTTCAACATCAAGGACACCCCTGATGTTGGTAAAGGCACTATGATGTTCCTTCTTCTGGAGTTCATCTACAGCGAGATGAAGAAGTCCCGGAAGAGGAAAATTTTGGTGATAGATGAGGCATGGACTGTTTTATCTGCCGGAGCTGAGGGGGATTACATCCTGCGTATCGTGAAAACCTGTCGTAAATTCAATCTGGGTTTGGTGATGATAACCCAGGATGTGGAGGATGTTTTAACCTCCAGGGCTGGCAGGGCTGTTTTGAGTAACACTGCCACCAAGATCTTGATGAAACAGGACCCCTCGATTATACACGATCTCACAGACAGGTTCAGGTTAAACGAGAAGGAACAGAGGTTCCTGCAGACTGCTGGGATAGGGAATGCCCTGTTGATTCTTGGCCCTATGAGAGCTCCTATACGGATTAAAGCGTCTCCGGAGGAGCACCGGATTATAACCACCAACCCAGATGAGTTGATTGAGATGGTGCATAAGGCTGAGGCTATTGATGTGAAACGGGAGGGTGTTCCCGACCTTGACATCACCCGGCTTCTTCAGAGAAAAATCAATCTTTCCAACGAGCAGATTGATGCCTTAGTCAAAATCGGATTCCATGAGGTGAGGTTCAAGAACCTAAGCGGGACGTCTGAGCTGTTTGTTATAATGAATGAGACAGGTTACACTGATGAACGCTTTGTGTTGCAGGAGCTGATAAAAGAAGAGATAAGCAAATACACCAGCAAGGTGATGATCCACTACACTGATCTGGCGGATATATCCTTTGAGTCCAATAACCGCAAGATGATTGGTATTGAGGTGGTAGCGGAGCCGACGCCTGACATGGATGAGCGGATGATGAATAAGAAGCTTCCCATCCTCCAGAAGTATGATGAATACTTCATTGTGGCTGCCAGGGAGGAGACGCAGCGACTTGAAGGTTATGGGAAGATATGTCTCCGAGATGATGTGCCTAAACTGGTGATGTCCTATCTCCAGTCCTAGTCATTTATTTCGATTCAATCAAGGATATATTAAATATTATAATAATATCTAACATGG
This sequence comes from Candidatus Altarchaeota archaeon, assembly GCA_034659295.1. GTDB lineage: Archaea > Altiarchaeota > Altiarchaeia > IMC4 > QMZM01 > EX4484-2. Next base: position 11,307 of record JAYEGX010000041.1, read on the forward strand.
CCATCATACCCAAAACTGAGGGAACGGCTTTTGACATAACCGCCGAAGAGAAACACGAGCTTGGAATAAAATGGCAGGATGTGTTTTATGTAGTGATTGGTCTTGTATTACTATTCCTTCTGATTTCACCCCTCCCCTCTGATTTTGAAAGCATCGGTTTAGGTGCTATCCGGGTTAATACCAAGACCATTATCGTGGTTCTCATGATTCTCCTGTACATACAGCGAACAATAGTCAGGTTCAATGAATACGAGAGGGGTGTTGTGTTGAGACTGGGTAGGTTTGACCGGATAGCAGGTCCTGGCTGGTCTCTTGTTTTCCCCCTGCTTGAGACCTACTTTAAGGTTGATCTGCGATTACAGGTGTATAACATCCCGCCACAGGAGGTTGTAACGCGCGATAAGGTGCGCTTCATGCTTTCCCCTGAGATTTTCATGTACGTTAATGATCCAAAGGCAGCTATTCTGAACGTGGACGACTATAAGCATACTACTCTTGGATACGTTAATTCATCTCTAACCCATGACTGCGGTAACTCCACATCCGACTACATCATAACCCACATGGATGACCTGACCCACAGCCTGGAGGACAGGATAAACCATGTCTCCAATGAGTCTGGTAAGGAGTGGGGTGTCAAGATAGTCAAGATAAAGCTTACGCTTGTTAGGTTCCCTGACAGTGTGCAGGATGCTATGCACGAGAAGGTTGCATCCGAGCAGCTTAAGCTAGCGGCTCATGAGAAGGCGGAGGCGACAAAAATCGAGATTGACGCAATCAGGGAGGCTGGTAGTAAACTAACCAGTCCAGCAATCACATACATGTACCTTGAAGCTCTGGATAAAGTGGCCAGGGGCAGGGCAACCAAGATTGTATTACCTCTGGAGGTGTCCAAGATAGCGGAGACAATATCCAAGAGCACTGGCGATACAGTCACACCAGCGGGTCTGCCGTTGGAGATGCTGAACAAGTACAAGGACGCGATAGACAAATACGATGAGCGGCTTGGGAGGCTAGAGGGTAAGCTTGTAGGGGGCGAAAGTGAGAAGGTTATAACAGATAGCGACAGAGTCATCGAGGACAAAACAGTGGATGGGAAAACAGATTACGAAAAGAAGGTGAGGGATATCAAAAGGAGGCTTGACCTAGATGGTGGGGAAAATGACTGAAGACTTTGACATACATAATGTGAAGGTAGACCCTCGAGGAAAATTTGTGATTATACGGGTAAACCCCAGACTTTACAAACAGCATATTATCATGCGGGCTGCCGATGACCTGATACATAGCCGGAAAGATTATGATGTAATAATCGACGGGGACCCTGAGACTGAGATAAAGGCTAAATTCATACCAAAATCAGGGGAAGCAACCCGGGATGAGCTATTGAAGGTGGCCTACAGGTTCAACACTATTCTGGTGTCCTGCTGCGGCAAGGGCTGATTTTTTTTTACTCCATGTTTGAGGAGTTTACTCATGGACCCTGATGATTCAGATTCAAGGCGAAGGAATAGGGTGGATTTCCCTGAGTTTCCCAAGAAAACCCGTGAGTGGGAGGATTGGGAACCCTTGGATATCAATGAAAAAAAGCTGAAGAGCGTTTTAAGATCTGTTCTGAAGGAATCGGGGCTGGAGCTGGATGAGCTGCAAAAGGTTTACGAGGGTGAGTGGAAGGCTTCTGCAGTGAATCGGCTGGGGAACCGGGTGATGATTGTTGCCTGGACTAAGTACATGGCTTCTGTGGGGCTGGAGGATGTTGAGGACCTCTACGAGGGGATGCTTGAGGTTAGAGCGCATCATGCTGTTTTCATAACCACATCCCATTTCACCAGGGAAGCCCAAAAATTTGCTGAACACCTGCCTATAGAGCTGGTTGATGATGTGCGGCTGGGGGAGCTAGTGCCTGAGGCAGAGATTTATGAAGTTGAGGCTGTTTTTGTCACAGAAAAGGGCGATAGGGAGGCTATGGACTACTTCAAGACCCGGCGCAAGAGAAAGCTGTTTGGTCTGGTAGGTGAGGAAGAGAACATAGAGTACGTTGATCGCAGGTACCTACCCTATGCAGTGTATACCCTCGGCAAGCCGAAGAGAGCTCAGGAGGAGGAGTCAAAGAAGCTTTTCGTGGATTTGTCCACGGCAGACATACCATACATCGAGGAGCGAGAGCTTAGGAGCGCTAATATTCTCAGAAGAATCATGGAGCTTCCTGGGGATTCAAGGGAGCATCTCCTGGATTTGATACAGTATCGGGGTTTGAGCTTGAAGCACGTGGAAGGCAAGCACCTTGAGATTCTGGAGAGGAAGGGTTTGGTAGTTTCTCCCGCCTCGAAGTCCGGTGAAAAGAGCATTATACAAATTATAGGGGATGAGCTGAGCGATACCATGAATGTTTTCGCAAAAAATGTCTCCAACATTCCACAACCGAGGGAGAGCAAGATAGATTACACGAGATTTGAGCACCCCTGGACTGTCTCAGATGTAAGGGGCAGGCAGAGGGTGAGGGCTAATATTCGGATTCCGCAGGTGGATCGGCCCTTTGATTTAGAGCATTTTCTGGATACCTCCCTGGAGGTTAACGAGAAATTCGACGCCGATAAACCAAGATATAATGTGGTGGAGTTGAGGAATGTGCTGGAGCGCCTCTACAACAAGAAGGTGGAATTTAAGAAGATTGTTTACATGCCATACTACCTTTGCAAGTACACAACTATTTATACTACCAGATACTTGAGATATATATCACCCTCATTCAATAAGGAGATTTTTCCTCCAAAGACTGCTGAATACGGTGTATATGAGTTCATCGACAAACATCCTGCCATTCCTTATGTTATTCTGGGGATGGCTATCTTTCTCATGAACCTTCAAAGGATGGAAGAGACCCTTCACCTGTTTTCATCCATATCGATTCTTGTTGCAGTCTCCCTGATTGTTGGAGTACTCCTTAAAGCAATTTTTCGCACGCCCCGGAAGGTTCCCAGATACGGTGGAAGCCCCATAAAATATGGTTTCCCCTCAATTCACAGCATGCTTTCAGTTGGTGGCATGGCTTTTACTTTCTTTGTGAACCCAATGTTTCTCATTATACTAACCCCCTTAACTCTCCTTTATATCTATTCCCGGATTGCTCTGGGGGTGCATAACACAGGGGATGTGCTTGGAGGGGCATTCATCGGCTTAATCCTTGGCATAGTCTGTGGTATACTCGTTTATCAGCAGCTTAATCTCCCAATGGAGGTGGATGCGTTCTTTACTTTGTTGTTTTTTATCCTGCCATTGTTCTACAACAGATGGGAGCACGCGTCTGTCTAGTCCTGTAGATAATCTATTTCTTCAGAATCAAGCCGGTATTCCCTCAGTAACCCCTCAGGGCTGGTTATCCCCTGTTTCAGCAGTGTTCTGTATAATGGAATGTATTGTTCCGCTATTGTCCTGTTGGATGCGTGCAGAATGGGTGATAATTTCTCTCCTATGCTTTTTTTGAGTCCTCTCTCCTTTTTTGTCTTGCTCATCTCTATTATGTAGCGGGGGAACTGGAAATATGAGTGCTTTATCCTACCCTTTCTGGCTGCGTTAACCCCTCCAGTCATCAGGGGTGTCGCATACCTAAGAAACCCCCAGTATTGTCTCTCATGTATGCGGCCCATGTACCTGTCCGCTCTTGCCAGATACTGGAATGCCCGATAAAGGTCTTCCAACTCACCGTATACTCTGGGTATGTTCTCATCTATCCACATTATGGTGTCCCTGGGCTGTAGACCGAGGTTCCACGTGGACTTAACAGCCTGATTAAAGTCTTTTTTGACCAATATTTTGGAGAGTACCTTGTATATATCCTCCTTCCTGTCCCTTGACTCTAGTATGCCCAGGTCTTCTTCCAATATCTTCGTTCTCTGCTTGGCTATGGTTTCCAGGTCTATAATGGCTGAGCGTATGTCTCCTATAGAATTATCTGCTATTTTTATCAAAAGCTTCTTATCAACGCTTATATCCTCCCTTTCGCATACCTGCTCCAGTATCTTGGCAACTGAAGCGGAGGTTGGTTTTCTAATGTTTATCTGCTTGCATTTCTTTTTTATTGTACTCAGCCTTCTGGAAGTAGGATCCGAGGTCTCCAATATCAGCGGGTTCCGTGTTTTGCTAAGGAGTTTACCTATCTCCTTGATTTTTTTGATGTTCTCGGGATTGTTGACGTATATGAGCTTTTTTTTGCCTGTTATGCTGGCACTCTGGGATGTTGTTACAGCATGTATTATGTTATCGTTTGTTATCTCCACCAGTCCAAGGTCTAATTCTTCAGCAATCAATTCAATAATTGTTGTCTTCCCCGCTCCGATTTGGCCGTAGACTAGAATGGGTTTGTTGTGGACGTTCCCCCTGATTTCTTCTATTGCCCTTTTGTTTATCCTGTATCCCTCCAGGCTTTTTGGTTTATGTTCAAGCGTCCACATCCTGTTTATTTCATGGGATTATGTGGTGATAAACAGCTTAAAGTTATATATATGAACATGTTTATAATTTATATGAGGTGATTTTTTATGGCCAATGAGTTTAATCTATACGAAAGTATTTTCGGATCCGTCAATTTTGGGGACATCATCTCCCAATTAATCAACAGCTTATTAGATGCATCAGAGTTTGTTTTCGTGGTTGTGGTATCACTTTTCATAGGTTATACCTTAGGCTATATCCTGACATCAATATTTAGGCGCTTGTTTAAGACTCAGAGTCTGGAAAAACATCTGGTGCGTTACGGTGCAGTTACTTCCAGCCTGTGGGAGTCTATCATCAACTTCCTATCAGAGTATTTGAAGTGGCTGATTGCTTTGATGACATTAGATGCTTTCCTTTTAATGTATGCCAAGTATGACATAGTTTTTGTGTCCCAGTTATCTGCTTTTCTATTGCGGCTTCTGGCCTTGATTGTTTCGACTATCGTTGGTATGCTGCTTGGTGGGGTGGTGTACAAGATTATCAAGGATTTCCTTATTAGCGTGGGCCTGGAGAGGGAGCTTGGCAAACACCATATGGCTGATAGCATGGCAGGATTCAGTGTTTCCTCCATTGTTGCTTTTATCGTGAAATGGTATATTGTATTACTTTTTTTGACAACAGGTTTGCAGATTTTCAAGCCGGTCATCTTTATTGACACAGACACCCGTATTGTGCTCCTGGCAGGTCTGGAGGATCTGGCGAACTATGTGCCTCAGGCCATCCTGGGTTTCCTGATTTTGCTGGCATCTGTTATTATCTCTGATTTCGTCTCCGAGCATGTGAGGCTGAGGAAGGTGTCTTTCTCCGAGCTCTACTCGTTTTTTTCGGAGGTGTTGATTATAGCGATAGGGGTGTTGCTAGCTTTACCTCATTTCGGGGTCAAGAACACGTATTTTCTGGAGTATTCGTTTATTATCCTCGTTGCAGGCATCTCCCTTGGTGTGGCGATTGCCTTAGGCTTCAGCCTGAAGGATAAGCTCAAGAAGGAGTTAGGTTGATATTTAGACCATGGCCGGAAAGAAGAGGGGGAACCCTAATCCTGAGTTGCCGCCTTCGAGGGGTGTTCCATCGGATGAGTG
>JAYEGX010000042.1:0-16651 GCA_034659295.1 Candidatus Altarchaeota archaeon
CAGGCACCACCACGGAGACGATGGCTAACTTCCAGTTGCTGGTTGATTTATTGAGGGAACATAGGAGTGATTATGGGAGATACGTGGTTGCCACCACAGGAAGAGACAGCAGGCTTTGGAATCTGGGTGAGGTGGAGGGCTTTGATCTGCTGGAGATTCCAGGGAAAGTGGGGGGCAGATACTCAGTCTATTCCCCTGTTGGGTTGTTCCCTCTTGCTATGTTGGGTGTTGGCATAGATGAACTGCTTAAGGGAGCTAGGATTATGAGGGATAAATGTCTTAAAAGCGAAATCAGGGATAATCCTGCGGCCTTGGGTTCCATTGTAACATACTTGCATCACAGGGGAGGTAACAGCATCTATAACCTGTTTCTTTACTCGGAGGATATGGACTCAGTTGGTGGATGGTGCAGGCAGTTGATGGCTGAGAGCCTGGGCAAGGAATACAACAACAGCGGAGAGAGGGTTTTTGAGGGATTAACTCCCCTAACATGCATCGGTTCCAGGGATCTTCACTCGATGGCCCAGCTTTTATTGGGTGGACCATACGATAAACTCACATCCTTCATCAAGGTTGAGGAATGGGACTCAGAGGTCAGCGTCCCCTTGAACCCGAAGTATTCAGACCTCGTTGACGGCATACAGGGTAAATCCCTGGGTTCCATAATGGATGCCATCTATGAGGGAGTCAAGGTCTCGTTCAGGGACAATAAGAGACCCTTCACGGAAGTGGTTTTACCTGACATGAAGGAGGCTTCTATTGGAGGCTTCCTCCAGTACAAGATGATGGAGACCATGTATCTGGGTTCACTCTTGGATGTTAATCCTTTCAACCAGCCGAACGTGGAATCATACAAGAAGGAGACCAGGAGAATACTTGGTATCTGATGCTTCCGCCGATTTATGGTATATAAACCCTATATTTTATATAACCCGTTCTTATAAGTCAGCATAAATAATCTTTTTTATATGGATTATTCTGAGACAATCAAGAGAGCTCATGAAACGAATGTTAAGAGATTGATTGAGGAATTCGGTGAAGATAGGGGGGGTTCGGTAGGTCTATGAAAACGCTAAAGAGGCTGCTGAGGTTAAGGCTAGGGTAGGTGACTTTACCCCCTATTCCTTTACAGGGATGTTAGGAGCATGCTGAAGTCCACGGGTACCTGAAGATGAACCCTGTTTCTTTGTCTTAAAACTGCTACAGCATATATTCCCGGGGGCATATGTCTAATATAATGGAGGATGGTGGGTTTTCAGCTGAGCTGGTAGGTAAGAGGGTGGAATCCAGGGGTGTGAAGACTTTCTCTTTCTCTCTGGATGAGGGATATGAGTATGTTTCTGGGCAGTTTGCTTTCCTGGAATTTTTCTTTGAGGGTAGGCGTTATATGAAACACTTTACTATCTCCAGCAGCCCTACCAGGGAGTATAGGGAATTCACCACAATCATCAGCGACTCGGATTACAAGCAGGCATTGGATAAGCTAGGGATTGGTTCTAGGGTGGAGTTAAGCGGGCCTATGGGCGTTTTCACCCTGGATTCGAGGGTAAGCGATAGGATAGCTTTTTTAGCTGGTGGTATCGGGGTCACCCCTGTGAGGAGCATGCTCTGGTATCTAGCTGATACTGGGTTGATGGAGGAGCTAGAGATTAAGTTGTTCTACAGTAACCGGAACCTGGAGCGGATTGTTTTCAGAGACGAACTGGAGGAGTTGAGCGAGAAAATAGATGGATTGGAGGTGGTTCACACCCTCACCGACCTAAGCATGGTGGAAGAAAAGGGTTGGGTGGGGGAGACCGGGTACATAAACAGGAAGATGCTTGGGAGGTATCTTGAGGACCTGGGTCGATACACTTTTTATGTGGTTGGTCCGCCTGCCTTCAACCGGGCGATGGGTGAGATGCTGGATAAAGCTGGTGTTGAAAGAGAATCCATCATAGGGGAAGACTTCTCAGGGTACTAGATTTGTTCCCCCCCCAGGGGGGGATATAAAAAAATAGCATAGGGAAAATCCTGTTTTCTTTTGTGCGACCTGCACTCTTCTTTTACAAGACAAAATGTTTTTTCTTTTGATAGAGTGTAGGTTTTCTTTTTTCCCCCGCAGGGGATAATCCCTTCGGGATTTACAAAAAAGAAAAACTGAGAAATGCTCCCGCCGGAGCTTTTTTCAGCACGTGCACCTGAACGAACCAGCTGCTTCATGAAGGATAACGACTCCAGCGAATCGATAAAGATTAAAACATAAAATTTTTACTTTAGTCTACCAAAGGATATTTAAACTTTGGTTACCATAATAGTAACCATGAATAAATATTTGAGATTATACGGTTGGTTGTGGGAAACATTCAAAGATAAAAAATTCAGCTTAAGGGAGTTTAAAACAGTTTTCCCAAGCCCGCAACACAAAAAAATAATCTTTGACTTAATTAGATCAGGGTATGTGAAAAGAACAAGCAGAGGGATATACAAGACTATAGAACCCAGAAAGTTTGTGGAAAAAATTGTGGTAACAAATTTGAAACAGAAAAACATATTAGAGAAAGCCAGGGAAAAATATGCCTTCTGTAACAATGATGCTGTCACCATCTGGACAGACGGATACTACTGGACAGGATTCACGAGAGGATTCAAGCCAGTTCACATTGAAGTTAGAGAAAAGGATTTAGGATGGTGGAGGGATTTCTTCAAAAGAAACGGGGTTGAATTTGCGTTGGAAGGTGAAAGCAGAACATTATTCGGGTTAATGTATATCTTACATCCTAGAGGGGATTTCAGAGTTGAGAAAAAAGACAACGCTTTTGTTGTTCCTTTAGACGAAACCGTTGAATTTTGCATGAAGAATAGATTGATTTATGAGCCTGCATTGGAATATTTAGATAAGCATCACAACTTAGGTTTATTGGAAAAATACGAGCACATAATCCATTAGGTGTTTCTATGAAAGAAAAGATTTTGGCAAGGGAAAAAGCATGCTTTGATTTCCTGAATGCAATGCCAAAAGACAGAAGATACGTGATGATAGGGGGTTATGCAGTCAGTGCCTTTGAATTCCCCAGGTTGTCGGTGGATTTGGATATAACAATACCCCAAAGTGAACTAAAGTTTTTTGAGAAACTGGTTAAAGAGAATGGCTTTGAGTTATCCACTGAGAAATCCGACATAGATAAGGTTTATTCCGGCAAATTCAAGAAGTTCGTTAAGAAGGTTGAGTTGCCCGTGTCAGTTGATTTATTAATCAACTCCGTAAAGTCAAGGCAGACTGGTGTTTCTTATTCCTTTGATTACTTGTATGAGAATTCCGAGGCTAGGGAAGTTGCTGGCTGGCATCCGGAGTCGAGGGTTAATGTTAGAGCCACAGACAGAGAGATGCTGATTGCCTTGAAGATTAATTCCATGAGGTTAACAGACAAGAGAGACGTAATCGTTTTATGCTATGAGAAACCGGATGCGGATAAAATAGTCCGGCACCTCTCCAGATGCCCGAAAGACATCATCGAAAGGCATGTTGATGAATTAGTATCTTTGATGGAGGATCCAAAATATGTGGATTCAATAAAGGGGACGTTCAGCATATCAGAGGATGTCTACAAGAGAGCGTTTAAGAACTGCAAGATAATGCTTAAAGAGATTCAGAAAAAGTTATTTAACGCAAAACAAGAGTAGAGCAAACAGATAATAATCCAGAATTATTAAGCTGAGAGTGCTGACAGGGAAGGAAGACCTTTAATGCTTTGATTCCATCCGGCTGCGGAAACCCACATATACGAACGCCATGTGAACTCTGCCCAGACATCAACCGAAGCCAAGCAGTAAGCCTCCCTGGTAAACAATAAATGCTGCAACCCATGCAACAACCGTTGTATAGGCCACAGTAAACAACGCCCACCTCCAACCGATTTCTCTCTTTATTGTTGCGACCACAACCATGCATGGCACATAAAGTAACACGAAAACAAGGAATGTATAAGCACTGAGGGGTGTGAACGTGCCCTGCAACGCCCCGACCAGAGTCGCCTCACCTGATTGAGTCTCAACATCTCCGGAGCCATATAAAACACCCATCGAGCCGACAACAACCTCCTTGGCTACGAAACCAAAAAATAATGAGACGCTGCTCCTCCAGTCTCCGAACCCTAGCGGGGCAAAAACCGGCGAAATAAACTTCCCGACATCCCCGATATAGCTTTCCTCAGAACCGTATTCAACCCCCGGAGGTAGAGCAGCAAGGAACCATATAAGTATAACCACCGCAAATATCACGGTCCCCGCCTTTTTTATGAACAGCCACCCACGCTCCCATGTGTGGGTGACCACCCCCCTAAGCGTAGGCATCCTATAAGGTGGGAGCTCCATCACGAAAGGGGATGAAAGCCCCTTAAACAAGGTATTCTTGAATATGAATCCGATAACGATTGCAACAACCATTCCAAGGAGGTAGAGGGAGTAGATTACGGCTGTTTCAGTATTCACTATGAACCCGAAAACACTAATTGATCCGGTAAAGAACGCTGCCGCGAAAAGCAGATACACCGGGAGACGGGCTCCACATGACATGAACGGGTTGATCAGTATAGTCAATATCCGATCCTTCCTGCTCTCAAGCACACGAGTTGCCATAATAGCGGGCACATTACAGCCGAATCCAAGGATTAGCGGGATAAAGCTTTTACCGTGCAAGCCTATCTTATGCATAAGCCGGTCCATGACAAACGCTGCCCTAGCCATATACCCGCTGTCTTCAAGTATTGCGATGACTAGGAACATCATGAATATAAACGGCACAAACACCAGAACAGAGCCGACGCCTGCAACAGCACCGTCAAGCGCAAGAGACAGAAGCCATCCGGGCGCGTTTACAGAGAACAGGATTCCCTCCACAAAGCCCCCTATAACGTCTGCGATAAACCAGTCAACCACATCAGATAATGGAGCCGCTATCTCGAACGTTAGGTTGAATGATATAAGCATAAGCAGAAGAAATAAGGGTATCCCGATCACCCGGTTCATCGCCACCCGGTCTATGTGATCCGAGAGTGAATCCGCTCCCCCGATAACCCCGCCGCCCTCAAGTGCTGCGTAAACGATAAAGAAAAGAACCATAAAAGGCAGATAGACTGTTACTGCACCAAGACCCGCAAGTATTGTGTCTGCGAGTATCAGCGTCAACCACCCAGGGGAATTAACGGACTCAAGAAATCCATAGGCTGACTCCATAATCACCCCGCCCGCGAAAAGAAACACCAGACCAAGGATTGTTCCAGCTGCAAGGCTTATGCTCTGGAACGGTTTTGAAACAGCTTTTCTAACGTGATCAGAGAAGGATTTCTCTCTCTTCTTCCTCTCAACGCTCTCCATGAATATTCCGTGAATGAAACCGTATCTGGCGTCAGCAACTATTGTTTCAACATCCTCCCCGAAGATAGCCTTCAGGTGATTCTGCAGTCTCCCGGATTCTTTTAAAACAATCCTGCTGTTATCCAGTCCTTTCACGAGCTTAATAACCTCCTCGTCGCCTTCAAGTAGTTTAATCGCAACCCACCGGGGGTTATATTTTTCCGGAATTTCTATGTTTTCGGTTATATACTCCGTGAATTCCTCAAGGTGCTCTTCAACCTCTTTCCCATAATTTATGGTTGGCCTCCCCTCTCTTTCCTCATCCCGTTCATATCCATTCCCAAACTCAACAACATCTAGTACAGCATCCTTTAGTTCATCAAGACCTGAGCCGTCCCGGGCAGAGGTTTTTATTATCGGAACATTCAGGTATCTGGATATCAGGTCAGTGTTTATCTTTAGGCCCTCGCTGTCCGCAAGGTCGGACATGTTAAATGCGAGCACCATATTCGCCCCCATCTCTATCAACTGTATTGCAAGATACAGATTTCTCTCAAGATTTGTGCTATCCAGTATATCAACGACAACATCAGGTTTTTCGTTAACTACATAATTCCGTGATATGAGCTCTTCAATAGAGTATGCAGTAAGTGAGTATGTTCCGGGCAGGTCAACGACCTCTAGTTCATAGCCCTTGTGGGTGAACTTTCCCTCCTTCTTTTCAACTGTTTTCCCAGGCCAGTTACCGACATGCTGTCTTGAGCCTGTTAATGCATTGAATAGTGTTGTCTTCCCTGAGTTGGGGTTCCCTATCAATGCTATTGTTGTCTTCTCCGCCATTTTCTGTCATATAAAATTAACCATTATTTTATTAGCCTGCCCCCGGCCTATCACGACTCTTGAATCAAGGACCTTCAGTATTACCGGTCCTGCGGCATCGTTTCGTATTACCTCAACTACCGCACCTTCATAGAGAGATATATCACATAACCTGTGCCTTAGACCCCGCCCACACAATATTGAGGTAATCCTTACCTTCCTCCCTTGTTCAACCATCGCTAAGGGGAGATTCCCCTCGCCTGAACATCTTTTATGTAAGCCTCGTTGGCGCATCTTTTTTTGTTTATACCTCAACTATGATGTTGGATGCCTCCTCTTTTCTAAGTGACAGATGATATCCCTTTATTTTCACGTCTATGGGGTCGCCGAGGGGGGCGACCCGTTCAACATCTATGGAGGAGCCTTTCACCAGACCCATGTCCAGCAGTCTCCTGTGCGTTGCTCCGGAGCCTTTTATTTTGATGATTGTTCCTTTCTGTTTGGGTTTCAGTTCATCAAGTGATTTTACAGTTGCCATTTTTTTAGCTGTTTATAACTTTTTTTGCTTAACCTAAAATAGTATGTCTTTAGGTATATAAGAATTCCGCCTGAAAAAGATTAGGGTAGGGGATAAAAACCTAACTCTCAGCTTGCTCACACACATACTCCCCGCTTATGCAGAATTCTTTGAAGTGCTCAAGCCACTTGGGGTACATTGGCGCCTTCTCAACGAACCTTACGAATTTAGTTAGCTGCTCAATAGTCTCAGGGCTGAGCTCATGCTCCAGATTACATGCATCCTTGTCAGCGGTTTTGTCAGAGATGAGGAGTATGTTAAGGAATTTTTTTATTGTGTCGTGTTTTGTTTTAACTATCCTCGCTATTTTCCCTCCTTTTTTGGTTAATGTAACGCCGCTGTATTTCTCATAGTTCGCCAGACCGCCCTTATCGAGTTTCTTCAGCATCTCCGTAACACTTGGGGGACTCACACTAAGCTCCCGGGAGATGTCCTTGGTTCTTGCATAACCCTTCCGGTTCACAATATTGTATATTGCCTCCAGATAGTCTTCAACACTCTTCGAATACATTTTAGCTTAACCTAATAGTATATGGGTAACCTAATATATAAATAGAAGATTTTACCTGACAACCCCCAACCAGACCATACCGTAACGCATCCACAGCTCAAGTCCAGCAACATGTTTCAAGCGGATGTTATAATAGATACAGGCTTAAAGCCATTACCATCATCCCCAGAATAATGCCCACAATAGATATATGGGCGTTTTCATGCTCAAATGACAAAGGCAGGAGTTCATCGAAACTGATGAAAACCATTATGCCAGCAACAAACGCAAGCATAAATGATAAAACCGTCGGAGTAAGGAACGGCCTTAATATCAGGTATCCGATAATTGCCCCGATTGGCTCTGCAATCCCTGAAAGGAGTGAATAAGAAAAAGCTTTTTTCCTGCTTTTTGTTGCATAAAAGATCGGCATTGAAACAGCAATGCCTTCCGGGATATTATGCACTGCAATAGCAAAAGCTAAGGAAATGCCTAAATCAATATCCTTCAATGAACTCATAAAAACAGCCAGACCCTCCGGAAAATTGTGTATCGCTATTCCCAGGGCAGTGAATACTCCCGCCATCATGAGCTTCCTGTTCTGTTCATTAACTTCAACATGCTCTTCAATATACTCGTGCGGAATGGAAAAATCAATAAGCAGGATAAAGATTATCCCGGCGAAGAATGCGGTGTTTCCCATCAAGAAACCGATGTCAGCAACCGCTGAAGACAAAAGCTCTGCGAAGGATACATAAATCATCACCCCCGCAGAAAAGCCAAGAGAAAAACAGAGATAGCTTTTCTTTAGTTTTTTTATGAACAGGGAGATCAAGCTCCCGATTCCCGTAGCAATACCCGCCAGAAAAGTTAATAACAACGGCAACCAAATCTGTGATGTATCCATCATAAACCCCATATTTTAACTCCAGAAATGTTCATTTTCTCCCCGTAAAGTATACAGCTTTTATTCCAGCCCCTAACAATTTATTTTCTTCAACCTTAAAACCCGCTTTTCCTGCAAGAACTTCAAGGTCTTCAGGTGATAAATTGCCTTTATCAGCCTTCGGAGGTTTCCCCATGTTTCTCAGGTATCTGAACCCAAGTTTCAGCATATCAACTTTCTTCATACCGTAGCCTGTTAAATCCACAGCTATTAACAACCCGTTATTTTTCAGAATTCTGTGGCTTTCTTTTAATGCCTGCTCCGGACTCTTGATTATATGTAACATATATCCGCTTTTCTGTGATTTTCATTTTCATCCTCCCCCCTGCTTTAAGTTAATGTTCTCGCTGAATATCTCACGATAGAATGCGAATTCCTTATCCAGTGAGTCAACATTGCTTTTCTTGGTCCTGAACCCATGCGCTTCTCCCTTATACTCTATATACTCATACCTGATTCCTCTCTTTTCGAGAACCTGAGCCACCTCCCTTGAGCAATCAGGTGTAACAATCCGATCATCACTACCCTGGAAGATAATCAGAGGAGCATTCAATCTATCCAGGTGATTTATGGGGGAACGATCCCTGTATTCCCTCCCCCCCTCAGGAAGTCTCGCGCCAACCAGATTGCCGATATACCTTGACTCAAACTTATGAGTCTGCTCCACCAAAGTGATGAGGTCGCCAATGCCAAAATAACTCGCCCCAGCCCTGAAAAGATCAGGATACAGGGTCATAACCCGCTGCACCATATAACCTCCTGCACTCCCCCCCCTGACTGCGACCCTGAGGGGGTCAACCCTTTTTTCTTTCACAAGGTATCGTATCGCATCTGCCACATCCCCTGCATCAATCACCCCCCACAAAGAGAGCAATGCATCCCTGTATCTCCGCCCATATCCCGCACTCCCCCTATAATTCACATCAACCACCGCAAACCCAGAAGATGTCCAGAACTGGGTGATAAATGAAAAGGAATCACCGGCCCTGCCGGTTGGACCGCCATGCGCCATCACCAGCAGGGGAGGTTTCTCGTCTGCAGGCGCACTGAATCTGCTGTTCTTTGGCATATAAAGGAAAGCATGAGCGTGTCTTCCGTCTCTTGTGGGGTAGGTGATGGATGCGGGCAGGGAAATATCCCTTCCCCTCAGTTCAATGCGTGCGCTTTTCTTTAAAACGCTCACCTTCCCAGATCCGACATCCAGGGAGCAGACGGCTGCAGTCTTCCTGCTGCTTGCACCGATAAAGAACACCCTACCCTCATTATCTGTTCTTATGCTACGATAGCTGGATAAATCGTTTCCAACAGGTGACAGGGATCTTTTTTCGGGGTCAACAACCACGAGACAGGCTGTCCCATCCCTGACCATTTTTGCTATTATCCCGTTATCCGGGAGGAAATCATAGTTACTCTGCCCGAACACCCAGTGGGGTTCGCCGAATTCAGCCCGCTCAGCAGTAATCTGATCTATCTCGCTGGTATAACAGTACAGATTCCACCAATTCATAGGTGATGAGGTGTCACCTGCCACCCCATCCATAACATAATACAATCTCCCCTCCCCATCAAACCGCGGGAAGCAGATAGACCTATCCCGCCCCCCATCAACCCTTCTTACATCAGAGAGGGTATTCTCTCTAAACTCACCAATCATCAACTCCGTGCTATCCCACGGCATATTCGGGTGATCCCATTGAAGCCACGCCACCTTCTCTCCTGACGGTGAGAAGACTGGATCGGCATAGAAGTCACAGCCTTCTGCTATGATCTCTGGCTCGGATACATGCCCGGAGTTCAGATCAAGAACACCCAGGAAATTCCTGTTCTCTCTGCTATCGTATTCCTTCTCGTATACAAAAAGAAGTTTCTCTCCGCCGGGGCTCACAGTCAAGGACGCGTATTTCCCCAATGACCCGTCTTGGTTCTTTCGGGGGGTGAGAGGATGTGCTTCCCGGGAATCCCCCAGCTGATGATAGATACGCTGATCCCTGAAATTAACGAAATAGATGGAATTCCCGAAAACAGTGTATGCTCCCCCGCCATATTCATGTACTCTCGTCCTTACATTAAACCCGGGCGGGGTGATATCCCTAATCCCTCCCCCCGCATCTCTTCCGACAAGGACGTATCTGCCTTTCTCAGCTGGCCGCATCTCAAGCCAATACACGTTCCCTTCTTCAACCTGTATCTCACCTAACCCGACAACATCAGAAAAAACATCATCAGGGGAGATTACCGGCTTCCACTCAATAAACGGTGTTTTTTTGTTTATCATACCCGCCCTCTTTTTTCGGCAACTATTTTTTTTCAAATATAAACTGATTACCTCTACCCTTTATTAACTTAAATTTATTATCAGCTTCCAGATAGTCTCTTAATTCTTCATCAGTCATTGAATTGCCACCAGCAATACGCGAAAAAAGTCTGCTCATGTAAGATAATCTCCCCCTTATTTTAAGAACACGATGTATCTCATCCAACACATCTTCTTTATTGTTTATCAACGGCAGGGTATTATGTAGGTACACAATATCCACACTATTACTTTCCAGGCCGGTATCGCAGTCGGAAAGAATTGTCTCGATATTTTCCAGATTATTTTTTTTCGCTTTTTTCTTTAATACCTCTATAGCCTCCCTGCTAATATCAAGCGCAAACACCTTCCCTTCCGGACCGACTATTTTAGCTGCTGGAATTGTGTTAAAGCCGAGACCGCAACCGAAATCCAGGAAATAGCATCCAGGTTTTATCCCAGCATACCTGAGCTCACCACCTACATCCCTGAATAACCTCCTGATTGACATAACAGCTGTCATTGCCTTAAATGCAATTGCAGGCATTGGTTTCTGCTTAACCTTTTCCTTCATTTTGATCTTTGAGATGCTACGCTAAAACGCCCCCCAATTTTTTTCTTTCCATAGACGATCACAAAATTGTTTCTTTCTAAGCAGCGGGTAATATCCTCCGCTGCGAAAATGCTCATATATTTTTTCAGTAAACCCCTGAAGATTTTCAAGCTTGGGAACGCAAGATCATTTAAGACATAGAATCCCTCTGATTTCAAAACCCGACTTATTTCCTCCAGCGCTTTATCCCAGTTGGGTATAGGGTGCAAGGCATCGAAAGATAAGACCATATCATTTTTAAATGGAAGTCTAGTGGCGTCTGCTTCAAGGAATTTCAGACCTTTATTTTCTATGTTACTGTTTTTCGCTCTTTTAATTTGATCAGGATCTAAGTCGATTCCTGCTACATCCCACCCGTATTCTTCAGCTAAACATGATGAGACCACCCCGATGCCGCACCCAACCTCCAACACTTTCTCCACGTTACCTAAATCAACCTGACTAAACAATTGCTCCACAGCCTTTATATTCCGTTTAGCCATTCTGTTTACAGGCCACTTCTCTAATTTAGTTAACTTCATTTTTTGGTCTAACCTTTCCCTGGTTTGCAACAGCTTGTGTGGCTTTCTCTACTACCTCCGGATCCCCCAGGTAATAGTGCTTTGTAGGCTTCAGCTTCTCATCGAGTTCGTAAACAAGAGGGATTCCTGTAGGGATGTTAAGGTCTGGGATTTCATCATCAGAGATGTTATCAAGATGTTTTACTAGTGCTCTCAGACTGTTCCCGTGGGCGCATACCAGGACCTTCTTGCCGGATTTGATGGTGGGGGCTATCTCCTTGTGCCAGTATGGAAGAAACCTCTCAACAACATCCTTCAAGCATTCTGTTTTAGGAATGTCTTCTTTTTTCAGATCAGCATACTGGGGGTCTTTACCAGGATATCTCTCATCACCCTCCCCTAGTTCAGGTGGGCGTACATCATAGCTTCTCCTCCATAGATGTACTCTTTCCTCACCCTCCTTTTCTACCATCTCTGCCTTGTTGAGTCCCTGCAATGCCCCATAATGCCTCTCATTAAGGCGCCAATGCCTTATCACAGGAATCCACATCAGGTCCATATCATCAAGTACAACCCATAATGTCCGGATAGCCCTCTTCAGCACAGAGGTGTATGCGATGTCGAATGCATACCCTCCTTCTTTCAGCACTTTTGCAGTTTCCTTTGCTTCAGCATACCCTCTTTCAGAGAGATCCATATCAGTCCAGCCCGTAAAACGGTTCTCAAGATTCCAGACACTTTCTCCATGACGCACGAGCACTACCCTATACACCTCTATTTCCCCCCCTTGTAAATCCTTATTGCTTTCACAACGCTTGCATTATCTACCGTAATTGCATAAATCGCGTTACACATCCTCACAGCCTCCTTGAATCCTTTCTGGTGGATATTCCTTCCGGTGGCGTTGCCTGCAGCCCCTGCATCAATCTGGTCCCTCAGCCTTTGAAGGAAAGCCTTTACATCAGTCGAGGAACCTCCGGCACACACCACATTAGTTCTTCCAGCAGCAAGGATTGCCTCCCTGAAGATATCCTTGGAATCCCTGTCCTTCCTTTTTGGGTAATTTATTTTGACAAAATCTGATCCAAGGCATGCTGCAACCCCACAGGCACCTGCGATAAGATGCGGATCTTTCTCATCCTTTACTGCTTTCCCTCTCGGATATATCCAGAAAACAACCACAAGACCCTTTTCATGAGCGGCGTTTACAATATGAGCTGCCTGAGTCAACATATCTGCCTCAAACTCGCTGCCAAGATAAATCGTGTATCCCACACCAAGAATCTTTAATCCTGAATTCTTTTGAAAATCCACAACCTGATCCACTGTTACCATCTGCTTGCTGTAGGGATCCTTTTGCTCGGTTTTGACCAGATTTGTTTTTGAGTTTAATTTTACCAGATACTGGATTTTTTTATAATCTGTACCATACCTTGAGATTAACCCCAGTTGTGTGGCGAAGCATCCTATCTTTGCCTTGTTAGCTACTTTAAAAAGATGCTCGGGGTCATTATCATCCGGGTGAATTCCCTCCCCGTAGAAATCCTTGTTAAGGTGTTCAATCTTCTGGTCTCCGGCAAACAGCATCAATCTCCCGGATCCCCGGGTAATATCCAAAAAATTTTTTATGTACCTTGTCCTCGCAAATTCAGGAACATCTGCGGGAACCCTCACATCGTTTGGTTTAATTTTCATTTTTTAGTTTCATATTAATTAATATTTCTTCTAAGTGATTTAATAGCTTTTTTACGTCTTCTTTCGCTTTACATTCACCAAGACATCCTCTAAATCCCATTTTTTCCACCCTGGAATCAAAATGAACTGTGCCAATAATCCTGGCTTTTAATTCTTTCCCTAAACTTTTGTTTATTTCACGTTCATTTTTTTCTAACTTGATTTGGTTTAGGATTATCCAGTAATCTTGATTCATATCTTTACTAAATTCATATACTCTTTTTGCGATTGCAACAGATTCTGCGGTGTAATCAAGGACAAGTAGTATTATATCCATATTATCTGCTATCCTTCTGCCAAAATGTTCTACTCCCGCTTTGATGTCAATAATGTTTACTCCTCTCCCATCTACTATGAAATCCCTGACTACTTTTTCTATTGGACCATCACAGCCCTGCCCGTATTTTTCAATCTTTCCTGCTTGAAATAATGTTTTTCTTCCTTCCTGGATGAAATACTCGGATGGAATTTCCTCATGAACATTTATTCTCTTTTCTGTAATCGGTATTGACTCGTTTATTCTTGTAAGAGGTGATGGATCATCCACTGGACAGGTTACTATATTAATACCCCCAAAATATTCTATAAGTGGTTTAGGAGCTGATTCTTTCCCTTTTCCAAACATTAATCTGAGCAGTCCCTCAGGGTTAGAAGCGTCGCCGTCTAAGACCAGTATCTTGTACTTTTTTTCTTCTAGAACATTAGATAAAAAAGTAACAATGGTGCTTTTTCCACTTCCTCCTTTCCCACAGACTAATATTCTCTTCCCGGAAAGGAGCTTTTGATTCATTTTTCTCATTTTTCAATAAACCCACGGTACTAATTTTTTAGTTGTCCTCCTGCAATAGTTCTCCCATTCTTTACCAAAATGTTCTATCATCATCTTTTCTTCCTCATGTATTCTGATAAAATATAAAATACTCCAGGTTAAAACACCAACTACCCCAACAACCCAATTTGATAATATCAACCATTGGCATATCGCCCAAATCCATATTTGAGTGTACATTGGATGCCTCACATATTTGTAAGGTCCTTGTGTGACCAACCTATGATTTCTCCTGATCTCTAATACATGAGACCAGTTTTTACCTAATGTTTTATGAACCCACCAAAATAAAGCCAGGCCAAATCCAAAACAGATTACCCCGATCCATCTTATCCAATCAGGGAGATTCATATTAAATGAATTCAGCCAGGAAGTAAAAACATATACCATAGGCATTATCATCAGCCCAATACCTGCAAGAAGAACAAGAAATTTCTCTCTTAACCTGTTTTTCGATTTAATCTTTTCAGTTGTTTTATATCTTGAATTATGAGGCATTCTAATCAGCCCATTACCAATCCAAAAGATCATAAAGAGTATCCTCCAGATTAATTCGTTCATTTTTTCACCCCCTTAAAATACACGGCTTTTAGTTTATCCCCTAAAAGCTCAATTTCCTCTATCCTAAATCCCGCATTTCCTGCAAGAGATTCGAGGTCATCTGGAGACAGGTTGCCTTTATCGGCTTTAGGTGGCTTGCCTATTTTCCTTACATATCTAAATCCAAGTTTTAGCATCTCAAACTTTTTCATGCCATATCCTGTGAGGTCTACAGTAATCAACAATCCTCCGGGCTTCAGGATCCTGCAGCTTTCCTCCAATGCACAGGATGGGTTTTTAATGACATGCAATAAATTAGCCATAAATACTGTATCAAATTCTTTGTCCGGGAAGCCATTTGATTTGCAATCAGCTCTCTTGAAAGTTATATTTCCACAGCCCTTCAGTTGATTTTTTGCCATCTCAAGCATGTCATCAGATATATCTGTAGCAGTAACATATCGTGCGTTTTTGATTATTGTCTTAGTAAAATAACCTGTTCCGCAGCCGAATTCTATGACATTGCTTAAATTCCCCTCTTTTGATACTCTTTCAGAAATTTCTTCACAAATAGCTTCTCCTACAACATATCTTGTATTTTCATCAAATTTATCTGCCATCTTTCCCCAGTCTTTTTCCTGTTTTCCCCTCATTTTTTCACCCCCCCCTCCCATTTACTCGTCCCGCGCCATGTGATCATATCCTCAATTTCACGTAAACTGGCTTGGATAACCACCTCCCCAAAGGGACAACAGCCTTTCTCGTAGGGAGTTAATATGAAATACCTGCGTTGCCGCCCACCTTTAAGATACCCTAAGGATTGCATTAAAAGTTCCCTCATGGCAGCATTCTTTTGCTGTTGTTCATTTAAGACCCCAGAGCACATTAAACGGTTACACAAGGGTATACTGGGGGTGAATACACCATCCCGCATATTGAATTCTGGCACATATGCTTCACCGGTTTCCAAGTCCTGTATCATAGCATAAGCAAGTAGATTTCCCATCCCCCAAAAAACCGTTGCAACACCGGAGCTAAGAGGCACATCATAAGTCTTTGACAGATAATAATTCACAACCTTGCGTAAATCTTTAGGCCCGAAAGATTCTAAAAATTTTTTGTGGGGAACGCTATCGGTAACAATTGCGGTTAAACCCTCATACGCACATTTAGTTTTCATTTTATTACCTCTCCCCTCATCATGTGATGGCCTCAAATGCCCCAGCACCCACCGTTGATTATGTCAATTGGATCATTCCCCTGAGAGAGCAGGCCTCTTATCCCGTCTCCAGCTGTTTTATACCTTCTCATAGCCCTGAGGGATAATTCAGGATCGCCGTACACCCCCCACATGCCAGTGAATATGTAGGGTAAGGAACTCAGTCCCATGAATGCCTTAACATCCTTTAGAGGGATTCCAAGGAATATCCCTATCTCATGCGGGAACGGATAACGAGCGTACCTGCTCCTGAGAAGATCCAAGACATCCTCAGGAGATTTGGTGTCATATCCAAGGAGGAATAGAAATTGTCTTATATCCTCCGTCTCCAAAAGTTCTTTTATCTTGTGCCGGCAAAAGAATAAGACAATTACGTTCGTGTCTTCTCTTCTCAACTCGCAATAGTTGATGTTACCGGCATAAAAGATATTCCCGCTGAATTCATCCCAGAGATCAAATAAACCATTACAAGTGTTGGAGAGATTCATCAGTGTAGCCGGTTTTTTCCCAGCGATGGTTGCCGCGATATGATTTGCTATGCGCCGGGCCAGTCGGATTCTCTGATCTTTTTCTGCGCCTACTTCACTTCCTTCAGAATCATTCTCCCATATTCCCTGCATCTTTCAAGACCCTCTTCATCCGGGGTTAGGTTTATTGTCAGACCAGCCCCAACGACCCTGAAACCCCCTTTTCTTAATCTATCCACAAAATCCCTCATCCATTGCCCGTCACCCCAATCATAGGAACCGAAAGCACC
>JAYEGX010000043.1:0-4530 GCA_034659295.1 Candidatus Altarchaeota archaeon
CAGCTCCAATTCCGATAATGAAAAAAAATGCTGCGATAGCAAATACCTTGGTCCTCTCATCATCCATTTTAACGTTAATTCTATGACTCAACAGTTAAGTATCATATTTTTTTTAGAACCAACAAGCTGGTTTACTTCCCCGATGATGCTGCTGAAAGCATTAATCTCCCCCACACATAAACCAAAGTATAGTTCGGTGACCACCGCCCCGATCTCAGATAATAGCTTAGCCAGCTTCGACTCATTCAGGAAGGGTGTGCAAAGCTGGGAGTAATATGAAACAGCCTCCGCCGAGTCCGCTATAGCGTCCACCAGCTCCTTGTTTTTATATGCTGCCGCCATATTCCCTACAAGGCTGTTTGGATCTACCTCAGAGAGTCTCTCCCTGATTTTCTTAACGTTGTTTTTTTCCTCCAGCTTCTGAAGGTCCCCATATAATTTGGTTGTTTCCTTCCCATCCAGGTCAGCAACACACAACAGTATTTCCAGCGCCTCCTGCCTGACCTCCCTGTGTTTCCGGTCGAAGTCCCCCTCCCTGTTGAAGTTTTCTATCACATACTCTCTGAACCCCTCCAGTTTCTTGTTCCTTTCATGGACCGCCTTCTTGAACTCCTCATCTGATTCATATTCCTTTGAAACCACCCGCTCGTATGCAGTAAATAGTTCCTCTATCCTTTCATCATCCAGGTTCTCTGGTGCAATCCCTATCAGAAGCTCCAGTCCAGTGAAGAAAACCTTCTCAAGTTGGAATATCCTCTCCTCCAGTATGGCAGCGTCTTCGTTGGACATATTGATACTATATTTCTCGCTCTAATATAAATAAACAAGATATAATGCATCTCAGAGTCAGGAAAAAGAAAGGGGAGGGAATCAGAAAGAAGCTTATAGAGGAAGACGCCCTAGACGAGAGGATGGAAGTTGGAAGAGATGATAGATACCTTTATTTTCCACTGAAGAAGGAAATACAATATCCTGACACCCTGATCGTGGATAGAACGGGGGTTGAAAAAAATACGAGACCGAAATCCCTTAGAGAAAGCCTTAAGAAGCAGTTATCAGCCGGGGATCTTGAGTATATCCCATCCTCCTTTGATGTTATAGGAGACATCGCCATACTAGAGATTCCAGAGGAGCTTGAGGATAAAAAAGAGATTGTGGCCAAATCACTTCAGGAGACCTTCAGGAATATCAACGTTGTGACCGCTAAAGAAACCAGGGTCTCCTCCGAATACAGGATAAGGCGAGTGGAGGTGATTGCTGGCGAGCGAAGGACCACAACAGTGCATAGGGAACACGACTGCCTTTACAGGCTGGATGTCGGGTCCGCCTATTTTTCCCCGAGGCTGAGCGCCGAAAGACTGAGGGTGGCCGATAAAGTCCAGAAGGGAGAGCGTGTTCTTGTCATGTTCGCAGGAGTAGGACCTTATGCCGTGTTAATAGCCAAAAAAAGAAACCCGAAAGAGGTTATTGCCGTTGAATTAAACCCTGATGCAGTTAGATATATGATAGAAAACGTTTCCCTGAACAAGGTGGATGTCAGAGTCATTGAGGGAGACGTTCGTGATGAGACACCGAAGCTGGGACAGTTTAACAGGATAATAATGCCTCTGCCGAAGGATGCGGGCGACTTCCTGGATGTGGCGCTGCCTGCACTCAATAAGGGTGGTGTCATACATTTCTATGATTTCTCCCCCAGCGGGGAGGAATCAGTTAAGAAAGTGATGTCTATAACAGAGAAGCTGGGGTATGGGATTAAGGTTTTGGATGCTGTGAAATGCGGCTCATACAGCCCATTCATCAATAGAATATGCGTCGACTTCATGATAGGGGATTATCTTGCATAGTAGTATTCCCCCCTCTTTTTCTGCTCCCTGTCCTTTACCGAATCGGGTTTATTGGCTCTGGGCCTTCCTGAGTCAAGGTCTCTTCTGAAGGAGACATCCATTTCTGTGAGGAAGAGGTTCATCCCATCCCTCAATGAGAGAGACTCTGAAGCCTCACCATGCCTTCCTGATTCCCCCGAGAAAACCATAAGCTTATCTGCGAGATAGTCAATGAGGAGGATGTCATGGTCCACCACCAAAACGGAGGTTTCATTGTCTTCAGAGAACCTGCGAAGGTATTTCACAAGCCTCAGCCGCTCCTCCACATCCAGGTAGGCAGATGGCTCGTCAAGAAGATACAGGTCAGCATCCTGTGACAGACAGTCTGCTACGGCAACCCTCTGCAGCTCCCCACCGGATAATTCATCAAGCCTTGACTCCAGCAGGTGATCTAGATTCAGTTTCTTGATGAAGTAGGGCTTCAGTTTCAGGCTCCGGACTGTTTCAGCGGATGATTTGATGTACTGGGGTTTATATGAGACCCTCAGGTCATAATCCAGTTCCAGATTGTCTGGCTTTATAACATCAGCAAGCATTTTGACGAAGGTTGTCTTGCCTGTGGCGTTAGGTCCCAGTATCCCCAGAACCTCAGACCGGTACAATGCACCCTCATCCACCCTTAAATCGAATCCGGGATATTTCTTCTCAAGAGAAAGGTATTTTATAAGCTCGCTTCGCTTTGAGATCTCAGTTGGAGCGGCTACGGAAAAAGTCAGTTCCTCCCTGAATCTCACGTTCTCAGATCTCAGGAAACCTGCGAGGTATTCGTTTATGCCCACCCTCACACCCTTGATATTAGAGACCACCCCGTAGGCTCCTGGTTTACCGTAGATCACATGTATGTAGTCTGAAATATAGTCCACGACCACCAGATCGTGCTCTATAACAAAGATGTTGCTGTCGCTTAACTCCCTCACCGCCCGGGCGACATTAAGGCGCTCGCTCACATCCAGGTATGATGATGGCTCGTCCAGTAGATACACATCACCGTCCCTTATAAGGCATGCTGCGATAGCCAGCTTCTGGAGTTCCCCCCCGCTTAGGGAATCCACATCCTTCTCCATGCAGGAGTTCATGTTCAAAGCCGCGATAATATTCCTCAGGCGACCTGACTCGTCTCTTTCCTTGAGAACATCCCCCACAGTGCCCTCCACATACCTTGGAATTGACTCCACATACTGGGGCTTATATACTGCCTTAACCTCCCCCAACGCTAGTTTCTCGAGATAGTTCTGGATTTCATTACCCCGGAAGCGCTCCAGTATCTCACCCCATTTTGCCTCACCCCCCAGGTTAGGCTTCAGCTCACCTGCAAGAATCTTTAAGACTGTTGTCTTACCTATGCCGTTGCTTCCCACAATACCTACCACAGCATTCTTTGGGGTGGGAAGGTTGTATATCCTAAAACCGTTTATGCCATACTGGTGGACCGGGTCCCCGGTCTCCTCGGGGAGGTTGATTATGGATATCGCATTAAACGGGCATTTCTTTACACATATGCCACATCCACTGCATAATAGTTCGCTGATTACCGGCTTCCCGGTATCCTCGTCCACGGTTATGGCTTCATCTCCTGTTTTGACCTTAGGACAAACCCTCATGCAAAGAAGTCGGCATTCACCTGGCTTGCACCTGTCTTTGTTTAATACAGCTATGCGGGGCATTTCTTTAATCTCCAGCGAAAAACATCAAATAATTTTTTTCTATGTCTCTACCATCACCCAAGGGACCGTGGCCGGGAAATATTTTTTTCACCCCATCTGTGAGGTAGAGCTTATGCAGGATTTTTAGGGAATTCCCAAGTTTATCCCAGCTCCCGCCGGGGAGGTCGCTTCTACCTATCCCGTCCCTGAAAACAACATCACCTGTGAAAAGAAAGCCGGAATCTCTCTCATAAAGGCAGATACTCCCATCACTATGCCCGGGGGTATGAATTACTTCAAGTTTCACATCACCCAGGTCTATTACGTCCCCATGCCATAATCTGATGTCGACCTTGGTTTTGGGGCATTCCGCGTTGAAAAGCCCTGAGAGGATGTGTTCGCTGTCTCCTTTCTCCAGATGAATTGCCGCCAGTTCATGGGCCATAATAGCTGGACTGTATTCATCAACCAGCTCAGCTGCAACAGCTACATGGTCGAAGTGGCAGTGTGTTAGTATCAAATAATCTATTCCGGTATTTAACTTTGAAGTCTCTTTAATTATATTACCTGCATCTGTTCCAGCATCAACCAGTGCGGTCTTGTCCGAGCGGATGATGTAGGAGTTGGAGCCATATCCTCCGCCAGGTATGGGATAAACCTTCATAGGTAGATACTGTGAACACAGGATTATATACGATATAAATGCCGAGGTGGCAGAGTCCGGACAAACGCGCGGGACTTGAGTACCCACTAGTCAGGTACAGAAATCCCGTTCCCCCCTGGGGGAGCTAGGGTTCGAATCCCTACCTCGGCGTCAGATTCCTTGGCTGGTAGATTGCCTAAAAAGGTGGTATACTACTCGATAATTGGGTGAAAAACCTGCGTTCCCGGTTAAGAGTATTGTATAAAAGGACATCACGTCTGGACTTGTTTTTATAGGTTTGTTCGCTATATTAATAATTCGTTTCTGGTTTTAGGTTAAGTGATTGATAAAACAAGAATCC
>JAYEGX010000044.1:0-16626 GCA_034659295.1 Candidatus Altarchaeota archaeon
CTGAAAATTACTCAAGGGGACGCTGCGCTTTCGTCGCAAGCTCCTCACCCTCGTATAACAAAGGATATACGGTTCAGCCCTCGGCTCGGGCTTCACCCAAATTTTTCTTCCGCTCCACTACAGAAAACTTCGTATATCCCTATACGTTATGCTCAATTGCAAGTCAGCCTTTCAAAAGGGTTATGGTCTTTAATGAATTAAGTATCAATATGGAACGACCAAAAACTTATGAAAACTTTCCTTGTTGGATAATGCTCGTTTCTAATTTCGTTTCTATTACGATATACTTGATTGGGGCATTTATAATATCCCAAATTGGAGTTATTTGGTTAGGTGTATGTCTGGTATATGTATTATGGCTAGAAATACGGCTCATGAGACGAAGCTGTGTTAATTGTTACTACTATGGGAAATCCTGTGCTTTTGGCAAAGGAAAAACAAGCTCGTGGTTTTTCAATAAAGGAAGTTCCCATAGGTTCATAAAAGATAAAATCACTTGGAAAGATATGCTCCCTGATGTCCTTGTTTCAATGATCCCCATAGTTGTAGGAACAGCATTATTGATATTGAATTTCAATTGGTTAATGCTCGCATCGGTTGTATTATTAGTGACTCTTACTTCTGTTGGAAATGGTTTTGTTCGGGGCTCTTTGGCTTGTAAGTTCTGTAAACAAAGAGGGCTTGGTTGCCCCGCAGAACAATTATTCAATAAAAGCAAAAAGTAAGCGTCGGCGGACTCAAGACCCGAAATTTGCCTTCGACATCGTTGCACTAAAAATCAACCCTTCAGGGAATATAACAGCGATTAAGAGGTTACGCTCGGTTGCACCTCGCTTCACCCAAATTCCTCACTTCGTTCGGAACTTCTCTTAATCGCGATGTTGTTTGGATTAATTGGAGAGATAAATAGCTTCTCTTCCATTAGTTATACGGTGATCTAAATGCTTTCGAAGATACCAATAAACCTGGAAAAAATGAAAAAAGAGGATGTGGACAAAGAGATACTGAGGGTTGCTATCATAGCGGAACTGGATGCCATAAACCTCTACGAGGAGATGGCTGCTATGACAGAGGATGAAGACCTCAAAGAGATACTCCTTGATGTGGCCAGGGAAGAGAAAACCCATGTGGGGGAATTCCAGACCCTCCTTTTGAGAAGAGACCCGGAGCAGGTGGAAGAAATGGAAAAAGGCAGAAAGGAGGTTGAGGGATGAGCTCGGAGAATAAATGGTAGTTGTAGAGGCGGCTTTTATAATATTAGGGCTTCTGGGGCTGTGGTTTGGAAGCGATTTGGTGGTAGACAACGCAAGGGACATAGCCAAACGCCTTGGGATATCAGAGCTTATGGTGGGCTTAACCATCACCTCCATAGGAACCTCCCTGCCTGAGATATCAACGAACCTGGCTGCAGGATTCAGCACCGCAGCAGGGAGAGATGCCTCCGGACTTGCCGTGGGTAACATAATCGGGAGTAATTTAGGCCAGATAACCATAATCCTGGGTATTGCCGGGTTCATGGCAACGCTTACGACAACAAAGAGATCGCTGAAGAGGGACGGGATTATGATGTTCATGGCCATCCTGTTGATGTACCTGGCCTGCATCGACTCCTATGTCTCCCAAGGGGAGGGTGTGATTCTTGTGCTGATATACCTGACCTACATAGGTCTTCTGCTTATTCAGGAAAAGGTTGTTGGGAAATTCAAGGCCAGTAGGGAGCCAAAGAAGACCATACTCTGGAGGCTTGTTCTCATATTGGTTGGTATCCTGGTTGTGATATGTTCCGCTAATGCTATAGTAGACAACGGTGTCCTGCTGGCTGAAAAGATGGATATAACAGAATCACTGATTGGTTTATTTATCGGTTTTGGGACAAGCATACCCGAGCTTAGCGTGGCAGTTAAGGCTGTGAGCAAGAAGGCAGGAAGCCTTTCACTTGGAAACCTTATGGGGAGTAACATAACAGACCCCCTGCTTTCCTTCGGGTTAGGCGCCTGCGTAGCTGGGGTAACCGTAAGTGAATCAGTGCTGGCCTTCGACTTTGTTTACTGGGCTATGGCCACACTGGTTGCTCTGTTGCTGCTGTTTAACCACCTTAACCTCAACAGGAAAGAGTCCTCGATACTGATACTCCTCTACGTGTTCTTCATGTACTGCAGGATAATGTTCTTCCCTTAGAGAGAAGGGAGGGATGGATATGAAATCATCCAGTAGGGGGGAAATAGACTGTGGCGTGGACCGGATATTCGAGGACCTGGAAGTTGTATCAGGAGAAATAGACCAGGAGCTAGGATTCGGGAACAGATAAATCGTCATCTATCCCGCTTCTATCAGAGAGTTCCCCAGCGTAATTGGTTAACATCATCTCCCCTGCTTTCTTCTTGTTTCTGGTGTGGCCTAGAACCCACATCAGCTTAACCAGGGCTGTCTCAGGCAGCATATCCTGGCAGGATACCACCCCATAATCCAACAGCACCCTGCCGGTAGAGTAAACATTCATGTTGACCCTGCCATAGAGGGTCTGGGAGCTCATGCAAACAACCAACCCGGAGTCTATGGCTGATTTAATCGAGTCAAACAAATCCTGAGAGGTGTGGCCTAAACCCGTGCCCTCCAGAACAATACCACTATGACCTGAATCCACCAGGGAATCCACTATCCCGGGATTCAAACCGGGATGATACTTGAGCAGGGTAACTCTGTCGTCCATTTTGGTATCCGGCTCCAGCCTGCCGCCTCTGGGCTCTACCTCAGAGAAAAACTCGATATCGTCGACGGAAACCCTCCCTAAATGCGATGAGTTAATGGACTGGAAGGCGTCCCGCCTTGAGGAATGCATCTTCCTCACCCTTGTCGCGTTGTGGATGAGACAGTAATCATCAGACATGCTCGCGTGCATTACCACCCAAACCCCTGAATAATCCGCTTCCCCGGCCACCTTAACCGAATGGGTAAGGTTCATGGCCGCATCGCTGCTTCCCCGATCAGAGCTTCTCTGGGCGCCGGTCAATACAACAGGAACAGGAACCCTCAACATGAAAGCTAATGCGGCAGCTGTATAACCCATCGTGTCGGTACCATGGGTTAAAACCACCCCGGACGCATCATCTTTTATTTCTTCGACCACAGACTCTGCCATAGTAATCCAGTCCCCGGGTTGTATATTCTCCGAGAACTTGTTGAAAAGCTGTCTTCCGCTGATGTTTGCTATAGACGATAGCTCCGGGACGGCGGAAATAAGCTCCCCTGCGGAGAATGCTGAATGCACCCCACCAGTCAGGTAATCAACCCGGCTGGCTATTGTCCCGCCGGTAGCTATAATTGAGACCCTGGGTTTGTCGGTTTCTTTCTTCTGCTCTGCTGTCTTATGCTCTTCAACCTCCACAGCACCTAAATCCTTTATGGACTTGATTTTATTCTTCTCCAAGCCGATGTTGTAGCCATTATCCAGCTTTAGAACTATGTGCTTCCCGTCAGCAAGCTCAGGCCTCTTAAGCAGCACGCCCCTGTATTTCTTTTCTTCGGTCTCTATCTCCACCTGATGTAACGGCTTCACTTCTTTCATTGTTACTTATTAAACTTCAATACAAATATTATTTTCCCTAGAGAGTACATAATATGACATCTAACAGAGAAAAAGAAGGTAAGAAATGCACAAGCTGTGAACAGGAGGTTGATGCAAGATACACCGAGTTTAAGTGTCCGGAGTGCCATGAGGAAACCATAATCAGATGCAGTTCTTGCCGCGTTCTTGGTGTGAGCTATACCTGTCCCAAGTGCGGTTTCACCGGACCATGAATGTTCTGAGAGCAGAGCCATTGAATCTGGATGAGAAAGTGATTCATAAGGTTGTTTGCTGTCTGAATCAGGGTGGGATAATTCTTTACCCGACTGACACGGTATACGGGCTGGGTTGTAGAATAGACAATCATGACGCTGTTAAAAGGGTTTACGAGATAAAAAATAGGGATGCCGGAAACCCCCTGTCTATAGCCTGCTCTGGCATAAAGATGCTTGAAGAATATGTCCACCTAAAAAGAAAAGAGAAACTTTTTATTCGAGATAACGCGGGTGGGGGATATACTTTCATTTTAGGGAAGAAAACCGCGGTGGATGACCTGGTAACCGGAGGTCATGATACTGTGGGGGTCAGGCTTATTCCCTTGCCTTTGGTAACGGCCGTTATAGAGGGGGTCGGTTGTCCTATAGTATCCACATCAGCTAACACATCGGGGGGTAGCTCCCCTTCAGCAATCGGTGATGTGGAAAAAGAGATTCTCGACTCCGTGGATTTGGTTGTGGATGGGGGGGAGTGCAGGATAGGTAGACCCTCCAGGGTTGTGGATTTAGGTTCAAAGAAGCTTTTAAGGGATTAAACAAAGTATTTGTCCTTGGTAGGGTTCTCGAGTTCAACAAGCTTTCCTTCAGGATATGATAGGAAACCGTATTTTATCAGCTTAACCACTCCCTTGCTGCCGTCGCGCAACATAACATCTATGGTGTCGTTCAGCCTGCCAGGCTCCATGGCTGTTGTGGGTGTGGAATCCAGGTAAGTATCTGACATCACCGGCGTCTCAATCTCCTTCCATACTGAAACCAGTATTATATCCCCTTCCCGAACCCCTCTTATGACGGGCTGGCTGATGAAGAAGGTTAGGGATATGGCCATCGATGCCGCCAGCGCCCTCCATAGCATTAGCTCATTGAGCGTGGAGGAGTAGAAAATTAGAGAGAATACCGTCAATAGCATGAATAGAACGGTGGTTTTCTCTAGTCTGTTAAAGACTGCGTTGTTTTTGAGCTTCAATTTATCTATCCATAATTTATTGGATGGGGGGTTTAAATTACAAAAATAGAAAAAAAGTCAGGCTCTCTTGACATTTGTTTCTAAAGTGGCTCATGCTACGTGCTTCGATGAGGGGGTACATACGTCAGATGCCTATATAATCTTCAGCGAAAAATCCTTGGCCGTGGCCGAGTGAGTCAATGCTCCAACAGAGATGACATCCACACCCGTATCTAGGTAATCCTCCAGGTTGTTGAGCGTAATATTAC
The DNA here is from genome assembly GCA_034659295.1 of Candidatus Altarchaeota archaeon. Lineage (GTDB taxonomy): Archaea > Altiarchaeota > Altiarchaeia > IMC4 > QMZM01 > EX4484-2. The sequence continues at coordinate 5,056 of JAYEGX010000044.1, forward strand.
CTGATGCCTCCAAAAGCACTCGCTTCCTGGATCCTTCTTCGCAGAAAAGACCTTTTTCACTCAGGAGGGATACAACCTCTCTGATTTTCTCCGGACCCATGTTATCAAGCATTACTATATCCGCACCAGCATCCACCGCCTCCAAGGCCTGCTCTACATCACTGACCTCAATCTCCACCTTATGCACGAAGGATGTGTTCTTTTTTGCTATCTCCATAACCTCGCGGACACCAGCAAAGAGCTTCAGGTGATTGTCCTTAATCAGGACACTATCGTATAAACCGAAGCGGTGAGTATCCCCTCCAGCAATCTTTATTGCCTCGTTTTCGAAGTAGTTAAACAGGGGGCTTGTCTTTCGAGTGGATGCAACCCGCACATCACCCGCCCGTGAAACATACTCCCGGGTTAGAGAGGCTATCCCACTCATCCTGGACAGCACATTCAACGCAGTTCTCTCTACCACAAGCACGTCATGTGAACCCCCCTCCAAAAGAAAAACAATGGTGTTCTTTCCTATATCTTCACCATCTTGCTTGGACTTGATAACACATATATTGAAAATCCCGAAAAGCGTTTTCAGGATTGATACTCCTGCGAGGGTGCATGGTTCTTTGGCTTTGATTTCTGCTCTTATTTTCCTATCTGGCACAAGGTCTGTTGTTATATCACCAACACCCCTATCCTCATCTACCATATCCAACAGCTTCTTTTTTACGTTCATTTTAGGTGCCTGCTGAAACATTCAATCTAGCCTCTGTAACCGTGACCCCCATTGGCAAAGTAAGCCACAGGGTCTCTTCCTCCCTGAAGTTGGGTATCGCAGGGTCAGCATATCCCGGGTCGTCGAATGATATGTTCAGTGTAAGGTGTTTGGCTCCGTGGGGGGTATGAGAAAGCTCTTCGGTAATGTTCGTTTTATTCCATAAAAGCATTGCTCTGGCCATGTAACCCACCCAGGTCTTGTTCTCCGCATATCCTGAAATAACCCGGGTGGCTTTTGTCTTATCAGATGCCCCACCCTCAGGGACATCCCCCCGGGTGGAGGAGGCGTCTCTTGAGGTAATGTCTACATCATTTATCTCCATCCGGTATCCCAGCCTCTCGGGTAGTATGACATTAAGATATCGTGCAGCTGTCTTGTTAGCTGAATCAATGTCGTTTATAGCCCAGTGGTGCCCCACCTCATTCAAAACACCCTTGTTGTCTAAAACCTGGAGAGCATCCTCTGCATGCATATGTGCATACTCGAAATACATTTCATCTACGGCAGGTATGCTGAAGTGATAAAATGAAAAAATGAAAATGCTGAAGAAAACCAACAGCATGGCAAAAATCGAATCCAATGTCATCACGTATCCCTTTTTCATCTTCAAATCCAAACAATTAGTTTAACCAAAGCCGGTCCCCAAAGCTCAGGGGTTACCGAGTATCTCCTAATCCGAAAAAACATGGTGGCCGGGTCGAAGGGTGTAAAACCACCATCAGGAAGCTGGATCTCGTTTAGTTGGCAGTTCCCGATGCTGGTACCGCCGTCGCCCCTGTCTTTAACGTCTATCTTATCCAGGAGCCGCCACATAGCATCATCTACAGCATCCCTTTCTATTCCGACGGTTCTTCCGCAGCCAGCGCCAGCAGGCGTATATCGCTGTGTGTCTCCTCCAGCGTAATCTTGTGGGATGGGGGTTGTATAAAGTGCTGGTAGGGAAACATCGATCGTCCAATCAGCGCCTTCAGAAACCCGGAATGATTTATTATAGTCCACGCATTCTATCACCCTAAGGCTTTCGTATTCGATGTAGATGTCGTCTACAGTAATCTTGCCTGGTGTGTCTGAGGAGAAAACCAGGGGAATAATGCACTCGCTTGTTGTCTCGTTTAGTATGCACCCGCTGCACTGGCAGTTGTTTCGCAGGATCATGTTTATTTTATCAGGGTTTAAATCCGCCTGCTCTTCTCTGTTGGTGAAGGCTCCTGGAGCAGACTCCCACTCCCAAGGAGAACGCGTGTCGTTTCCCACATCAAGTGTTAGATTCGATGCATAACCCAGGTGTATATCCGCCTGGAAGCTTGATTCAGGCCATCCCCCCTGGCCGTACTTGCTTATGTTCACGCCGATCCGGTATCCCAGATAACATGCAACACCGAAGGTGTTGTTTTCACCCTCCACCCCGTAGGGGGCATTATCTTCAGTGAAATAATAGAAATTAGATAGCGCTCCTACGCCTGTAATGGTGTTTCTTGATTCATTGTATATCAAAGCACCAGTGGAATGGTCACATACCTTAACTGTTAAATTAACGGGGGTTCCAGAGCCCACAGGATTGCCGTCCACATCATACACGAAGCCATAGATTCCTGGAACTCTCTGGAGCTCCTGGCCTGCTGCAGTCAGGGAGAGCAGTACTAGCAGGGTTGTTAAAAAACTTTTTTTCATCGGAGATAATATTAAATGTCATGGAATAAAAGCATTCATCAGCTATCAGGGTTAGCATGGTGGATGATAGCAGTTAGATAAGTCGGTGCAATTGTATTCCTCTATGCCGTACTCCAGTATGTGTGGTCGATCAATCCTGAAAGTCCAGTTGTAGGGGTCTATACAGGTGTTGTTAACACAACAGCTTCCTGAATTTACCTCCTTGCGCCAGTAAACGTAGTCCACCCATGAATAATTGTTTCCGTAGAGAACTGTAATCCTGTGAGTCCATAACTCCCGGAGATCAACAAAACTCTCCAAGCCGATAAAATCTGCGTCAAACAACTGCTTGGATTGTTCAGCGTATACTGGAGACAGATTTAATCTGGCCTCACAGCGGTCGAAGAAAGAAGGCCCATTAGTGAAACCATATAGGGATACGTTGCTTGTGAAATAACACCGGAAGTCCTTCTTGAGCGATATATTAAGCAGTTCATCAATCACGGTTCCGTTAAGCCGTTTAACATCACATTTATGAAAATACCTCATCAAATCAGCGGCCTCCCCCACATCCAAGGGATTAATCAGGTCTCTCTTGCCGTATATGAAATAGAACGGGTCTTCGGTGTCGTTTATGTTAATCACTACAGTGTTTATGGGGATATGATACCCCCTGTAGAAGCTTGTGTTTTTTTCATCCCTCAACTCCATATCCAGGTATAAGATAAATCCCACATAGAACGCGTCATACATGGCAACATCCATATCCGAAATCTCCAACATATCGAATACCAGGTCCGCCCTCTCAGCTGTGTTGTTTATTCTTTCAATCCAGTCGAGAAGCGTGTTGTTTTCCATGAAAGGCACAGCAACGCCCTTGAGTGTTCCGCAAAGCACCATCTCTGATATGGCGGCTTGGGTGCCATTTGTACTATATCTGAATGGCGTGCAGTTATGCATCCCATAGTTGCTGAAGTTTTCCCCGGATGATAGGATATAGGCTACAGAGTATTGGATAGCTCGTTTCCCGGTTATATGAGACGCCCGATGTAGGTCGTTTTTAGCGCCGGTTATGAAGTAGTGCAGCTCATCTGTTGTTATCTTCTTAACTGTGCTCTCCATCCCCACCTCGGTTTTGAAGCTATAAAATATTATTAAATAAAAAAGCAGTGACAAAAACATTACGGTAACTATCGAGTATATGTACCCCTTTCGATGTGCTTTCATTTTATGAGTTATAGGTAAACCTGACTTAAATTTGTCAGAAAAAATAAGAAAGAATAAATAATATAAAAGAGAATTAATATAACTGTGTGGAGAGCATATAATAAAAAAACTCAGTTAAAATGACCTTGTTTGAGAAATTTGTTAAACCAACTAAAAGTTTAACTCCTCGCACAAAGCGGCTCTTGGTTCTTTTCCCTGAACTGGAATGGAAGCTTAGGAAAGCCCGGATAGACATCTCCCCGGAGGAATATCTTGCTATAGTGCTTGCTGTCCCAGTATCTGCTTTCTGTGCCACATTAGTGGTTATGCTCCCTATTTTTGCAGTGGTTGTGGGTCAATTCGACCCGCTTCTTGTTTTTGGCATACCGCTTCTTGTTGCTTTTTATTTCTTTTTTTATTTCTTTTTCACACCCAACAGGATAATAAACAAAAAAGCAGCCCTCATAGATAAAGACCTTGGTTACATGCTAAGGGACATGAGTGTGCAGTTAAGCGCAGGCATACCCTTATTTAATGTTTTGGAAAATATCTCGGTGGGGGGATACGGTGAATGCTCGAAGATGGCTGATGAGATAGTTGATGCCATTGAATCAGGCATGAGTATGACTGACGCATTAAATGACTACGGTCTGATATCGCCTTCGGGTTATATGAGAAGAATACTGGGTCAGGTTGCGAATGCATTAAAAAGCGGCTCTGATTTAAGCGCTGCCTTGGATATTATCGCTTGGAGCATACAGCTGGACCGGGAAAATAGGATAGCACAATACGGGCAGGAGCTTGCCATCATTGGATTGATGTATATGGTTTTGATAATAGTAATGCCCTCCATGGGAGTGACCCTGTTCATTATATTATCTAATTTTTTTGGTATAACCGTCACATCCCAACACCTATATGCTAGCGCCCTCTTGGTAGTGGGGATGGAGATGTTTTTCATATCTATCATAAGAAGCAGGAGGCCAACCATATAAAATGAGTTTCAATCCCATAGGCAGGATATTCGAAACCATAATAGATGGTATAGTATACATAATAGAGATAATGCTAAGTATACTGCTGGTTTTTCTAGGTATGCTATCCCGTTTTCTGAAGGTCATATCAAAATTCATACCCAGCGTGCCTCCACGTATAGGAACTGCGCTCCCAAAAAACACAAGGCAACAGTGGGATGATTTGATGAGATATGGGGGTATAGAAGAGGAAACTGAAACATTTCTTGGATATGTTATGACATACTGTATCGTAGTGGGTTTGGTTTTTATCATAGCATGTTCCCTGCTCGGCCTGGAGGTATATATCACCATACTTGTGGGTGTGCTCGCCTTTTTTTCCGGGTTGATTATGTCTTATGTAGCTACAGCTATTGTGGTTGAAAGACGATCCAGAAGTGTTGAGGAGGTTCTTCCTGATTTCCTCTCCCTGATGTCTCAGAACATAGCTGCAGGCATGACAACATACGATGCCATGAAATCCTCCGCCAGACCAGAATTCGGCCCCTTAGCTGAGGAGATATATAGGGTATCCAGGGACATGCTTTCTGGTGTGCCTATGGAGGCGGCCCTGCTGAAAATGACCAACAGGATTAGATCAGAGAAAGTGGACAGGGTCATACGGTTGGTTATAGGCGGGCTTAAATCAGGGGGTAAACTACCGCAGGTTCTGCAGGAGATATCCAGAGACCTTCAAAGGGAGCAAGGACTCTTGAAGAGGATGGTTGGTGAAACAGGTGCTCAATCCGGTTTTATACTGGTTGGTGTAATCTTCGGGGCTCCGCTTCTTTTCGCTGTATCAATACAATTCATTAGCCTGTTCTCATTAATCTCTGAAGAGGTGCATTCCGCTGGTTTCGAAACATCCCAAGCGGGATTCTCATCCTCGATAAGTTTTATTTCAATGGGTGGCATGAGCGTAAATATCGATGAGTTCTTTAACTACGCGATTATCATATTATTTATTCTCTCCTTTTTTGGGGCTATAGTTATAGGTTTACTGCGCTCAGGAAAGGTTTTAACAAGCGGCAACATACTTCTTGTACCAGTAATGGTGATACTCTCTATAGGTGTTTTTCTGTTGCTTAAAACGGCTATCTCGGTGGTTTTCCAGGGAATGATTACCGGAGGCGGGGGGGTGTAGAACACCCCCTCAGGGGGGGGTTAATACATGGATGCTGCCTGAGGGGTTGTTAAGTGGAACATCGCTGGTCCAAACAACAAGCCGCAACCGCAGAGTGGGTTTAAGAAGTGGGTTATTTGTTATAGAAAACTGTTCTAAGTCAAGGGGTTTGCTTAATGTCACCGTGGCTTCATGGGGCACAACCTCTGATAAATGCGGTGTGGTTAGGGGGTTATCATATGGATAGAATCCAACAACACAACTATCTATGGTGTCGTTTTCTTCAATAAATAAGTCTCTTACTTCCGCACCAGATAAGGATGTGTTGTATACTGCCACATGGTCTATGGAACCATTGAAACCGGACCCTATCTTAAACGGTAAGCTCGTGTCTGGTGGAAAAGCAATTACCCGATCTCTTTGACCATCTAGGCGTCCGTCAACATAAATCTTTTGTTGGGTGGTGCCTATTGTGTAGACCACATGATACCATGTTCCTGGATTAAGGTGTGTTGTGGATCTTACAACAGAAAAAGGCGGGGCCCCGTTATTTCTCACCCGCCCTTCCACGGCCCGGGAATTGGTTAAACTAATACTGTATAAGATATCTGCAGAGTTGGCTTTTTCTACGATAACACCTCCCCGATCATCTGGCTTAACCCAGGCCTCTATGCTTAATCCTGTAGCTGAAGGATAAAGTGAGCTATCCCTCCCACAGTCAACGTAATCATCTACCCCGTCAAAATTTAAGGCACTGCCAAGGTAAGCGTCTACATACGATGCCCCCTCGATTAAGCCATTATTTTCCCCAGGCAGATCATAGGCGGTTCTACCATAGTCCTCATCGAACATCCAAAGGCTTACGAGGGAGGGAGGATAATCCGCGTAAACAAATCTCTGATCCCTTATCCTGAGATGGCTGTCGGGTTTGTTCGCGCATTTTATTGAGCCAGATTTTATTTTGTCGAAGAACTGACCTCCAAAACAGCTCTTAAGCCCGGTGTTGTTTAAACACTCCAGCTCAAGGAAGTAGTGGTAGTTACCTAATCTAAGAAGCTTGGACCTGGTAAGTGAATAACTGTTCCCGGATAGGTACATGAGATAGAAAAGCTTGTCCGCATCAACTAACCTGTCTTGGACGAAATAGGTTAGCTCACCACTCGGTCTCTTGGTTGTTTTAAGAGGGTGGTCCTCTGTAAGGCCGATTAACGCGGCGTTTGAAGGATCATCAATCCAGTTTGGTGGGGTTCCGGGGGTTCTGACAAGCTGCTCCGTAACAGAGGCCACAACCCATCTCAGATTCTCTAGCTGTTCTTTTTTGAGTATATCATATGTGGTCTGATCCCAGATGAATACAATCAAGACCAAAACCATAATGAAGATAATAACTGATGTTGTAAAGTCTGTTGTGAATGCCTGTGATTTCCTACCTAAAGTCATTTTCAGGGGTATATTAGTGTAACCGGGCGGTTTGTATTTAAGTGTATCCGTTCCCCGTTAGAGTTAACCCAAACCCAGTTATGCCCGCCAGGTATGGTTCTTGGTATAACCTCTATGTAAATGCATGCGGGATTGAACTCTAACCCACCCCCCACAAGCCCGGTGGTATACTGCCATTTAGCCCAGTCCATATCGGGGCCGGTGGTGTCTGCATTATCAGCTACAGCAAAGAGTTCTGTTGGTCTGTTATGTTCATCGTAGCCGAAACCGAGGTTTATAATTGATCCGGGAAACGCGCCGGGTTCGTGGAGTTTGAAGATGAGGGTTGTTGTTCCAGTATCCTCGTTTAAGTACAGGTACATCAGTAAATCGGGTGAGTTCTCTACAACATCAGGGAATTCAGTCACCAGGTCACCTCTGAAGGGTGTGATCCTCCAGGTATTGCCTGCCTGCTCCAGGTTGTAGGATAAATCATCCTGGAGGCATATTGAATCCAAAAGGTTGTTGATTCTAACCCGTGTGGGCTTTCTAACCGTCAGGTATGTCTTGCTTGCTGTTTGGTTGGTCCAGCAATCGTCCATGGTGCACTCTATCCGTTGGGTGAATACGGGGGCAAATTTGTTAATGCCTTCCATATCTATGAAAACGCTTGCTTCGCCACTGTGTAAGGATATTTCATAGCTCCCATCCCCTAAGGGGCTTGTGGGCAGGGTAACATAATGGGAGTGACCGTGCCCCACCATACAGATAGAGTTTATGTTCTCGGCTAGTTCCCGCACTATATCCCGCACCACAATCTCTTTCCTGAAATTAGAGGTTAATATTATCTTGTTATGGAAGAGAGCCCCCATCACTATGGATATGAGCAATACAAGAGATAGTGTGACTAGAAATTCCACACTCACCTGTGATTTCGAATTATTCATTTTTTGGTAGATTATTTCACGGTCAGGTTTATGGCACTGTTGGGTGGTGCAGTGTGTTCTATCACCATAATATAATTCCCTGGTGAGCAATCAGGGGCACATATGGAGTTAAAATCGGATGTTAGATTGCCTCTCGCAACACCATAAACATCAGTGTGGGCGTCGCCGGCAAAGGATCCTATAGAAACCCGCATCAGTATCAAATCATTTGATGCGTAGAATTCTTCCACGTTGGAGGGGATATTGATTCGGGTCTCCGTTCTGGAGGGGTGCCCTAGAACGTATATGAAATTTGATTTATCCTTCAAGCGGTTAATGGTCTTTTGAGCTGAGTCGACATTCATCTCTGTTGAGGCGCTAGACATTTGTGAAACAAGGGTATAAAGTACTATGGAAAGCAACAACAGAGCCAGACTCATCAATATCATATATTCCATCATTGCCTGGGCCTTATTTCTAGGGTTCATTGTTTAATAAATAGGATGTAATAGATATTAAAGTTTTTGTTTTTACGAGAATTAGCTAAACACCCAACTCTCTTCTAGAAAAGATAGACTCCAGCGCATATCCACACCCAGCTATGGTTTTCTTGGCGCCCTCCTCCCGGTCCACGATAACAACGACCTTTTTGACCTCGCAATCCCTGTTTTCCACAACATCAATAACCTGCATCAACGAGTTCCCGGTTGTTGCCACATCATCAACCACAGCCACCTGGGAACCCTCCTTAAGGCACCCCTCGATTGTTTTTTTGGTACCGTGTTTTTTTGACGTCTTCCTCACGATGAATGTTGGTATTGGTTTACCCTCCAGAAAACTAACCGCAGCCAACGCCCCCAATATGGGATCGGCGCCTAAGGTGAGACCGCCTACGGCATCAATACCCTCCTTATGGAACATATCCAGAAGAATCTTAGCCACCAGATACGCACCCTCAGGGTCTAAGGTAACCCTCCGGCAGTCTATGTAGTAGCTGCTTTTCTTGCCCGATGAGAGGGTTATCTCTCCGATAGATAGAGCGCTCTCTTTTACCAACTCCAGAAGCCTTGTTCTTTCATCATCCATTCCAACCCCTCCTTTTCCAGATGTTTACGTAACGATGTGTGAAGGCCCCGCTGAAGCGAACGAAGTCTGCTGTGTGTTCGCTCTCCCTAAATATCAGGGAGGTTCCTGCAGGAAGCTTCTCCCTGCACTGGCCGTCTAGAATCAGGTTTGCATCACCCCCCTTCTGCACCAGCTCCACTGTCAGAACGGTTTTTGAGGGAAGCACCATAGCTGCCTGATCCCTCCTCAGGGGGGATATTGGAGCGACTATATATGCGTTAGTATGCGGGTGTATAATCGGGTTACCCAAGGAGAAGGAATATGCTGTCGAGCCGGTTGGGGTTGAAACCAGAATTCCATCACTTTTCAGATTGATGGTCTCTGAACCATCCAGTATCAAGTTAAACTCCAAGAGGGTTGCTGGAAGCGTTGTGGATATTATGGCCTCATTAAGTATCTCGTATCTTTCCCCTACAGAAAGCTTCATCCTCTTTTCTACGTGGAAATCGCCCCCAAGGAGTTTCTTTATGCCCTCGTCCACCGTATCAAGGGAGATCTCTGATAGATATCCTACATCCCCTGCATTTATGGGAAGTAGTAGGGTATCTGGTTTCAACTTGCTGGCAGCCCACAGGAAGGTGCCGTCTCCACCAACCAATACCGCAGCATCAACATCCATACTACCTGCGTCCGTTGGTTTCTGGTTTATTTTCTCTGCAGTGTGCGGATCGAAGTAAAGGCTGACATCAGCGGAAGACAGACAATCTACTACGGTTTTTATTTTTCCTGGATCAAGTTGGGGGTTGGAGATAACACCCACTCTGGAGATTTGCATTTTTGCTTTGATACAGAATTAGTGTTTATTAGAGAAAAGGTGGTTATTTCTTCTTTTTATCTGTTCTCGGGTTTTTCCTGCAGAGTACTATATCCCCAATCCGGGTTATTTCATCGAAGGGTATGCTTTCCTCCTGAAGAACCTTTCTTATGTCGGCTCCCACCAGATTACCGGATCGGAATGGCTTCAGACTTAACTGCATCACTTCACCTTTAGTGAGGTTCAGTATCACATCACCGATCTGACCCACATACTCCGCCTTTTCTGTGAAGATATCCATCCCATATAACTCTGAAAGCCGTTTGCTCATTTTTTACCTCAGTTGAGAGTGAATGTTGTGGTGTTTATCAATCAAATACCATCTAATGTTAAATATCTAACGCCAAGTATAAAAATAAGAATGGGTATTGAAATCATAGGCACGGGACATATATTTGAGAAAAGCGTTAGGGAGGTTAGGGAAGCCATACATCGTGGGGTCCCTGATGTTGTTGCGGTGGAATTGGATGGCTCCCGCTTCAGGGGCTTGGCTGCGCAGGGGTTTTCCATGGACTTTAAGGAGGGGGAATTTGATTTCCGGTCTCTTTTAGGGAATGTATTGAGAGGGGGGTCACTTCCTATATTCATTCAATCTCTGCTTGGGGAGATGCAAAGGGATTTGGGGAGAAGATATGGTATCAAACCAGGCGCAGATATGTGTGCTGCTATATTAGCCGCCAGGGAGGTGGAGGGTAGGGTTTTGTTAATTGACCGCGATATTGAGGTGACAATCAACCACCTTCTGGCCATACCACTAAGGGAAAAGCTTGCATTGTTCACTTCAAGAGATAAGGATCTTGAGGTATTGGTGGGTTTGATGGGAAGCAATCTGGAAAATCTCTTGGATGAGGAGATACTGGTGAAGGTGATGGGCTCCCTGAGGAGGACCACCCCCGGGCTTTATAATGCCCTGGTGGATGAGAGGGATAGGTACATGGCTTTACAGTTGGACGATTTCAGGAGGAGAAACCCGGATTCGCAGATTATTGCAGTGGTGGGTGCGGGCCATAGGCAGGGGATAAAAAAATACCTGGAGAAACTGGAGGGTGGGTATGAGATATCCCTGCACTCTCTGGTCTCAATGAGAAAAACGCCGATTTATAGTGTAGTATTTCTAATATTTGCCGTGATACTAGCTTATATCATAACAAAGATTCGTTTCAGGGGAAAATGAGGGTTGGTTTTATCGGAACGGGGAATATCGCAACCATCGTAATGGGGTTGATTGTGAGAGAGAAGGTGGATTGTGAGGTAACCTCTGTCTTCGACTCTGACTTTCAGAAGGCTGACGGGTTCCGGAAGCGGTTTAATGATGATATTTTGGTCTGCAGCGATATTGACTCTCTTCTGGAGAATGTGGATCTTGTTGTGGAGGCTGCCTCGCTTTCAGCAGTAAGGGAGTATGGTATCAGGGTTCTTGAGAGTGGGAAGGGTCTGGTTGTGATGAGCACTGGAGCGTTATGTGATGATCTGCTTCTTCAGCAGATGATGCGGGCTGCCAGAGAAAACGAGGTGAGAGTCTACATCCCCTC
>JAYEGX010000045.1:0-16399 GCA_034659295.1 Candidatus Altarchaeota archaeon
TTTTCACCTGAATTTCTATGTTGATGAACCAAAGCAGCCGATTGATGGTGACGTCTACATGAACGGCGTCTTCTACGCCTCTACGCGCGAAGGCACCTTAACCCTATCAGAGGAAGATGTGTCTGCCGGGGTTATAAATTTCGTTGGATTGTATCACAGCAGGAGATTTAATCACACCCGCAGCATCAGTGAGGAGAACCTTCTGAAGAATTACATGGATTTCAATGTAGATTCCCGGCACCTGAACAGCTATACCCTGTATTTCTACATTAATGAGACAAAAGAAAAGCTGGATGGAGACGTGTACCTGAACAACAAGTATCTGGGGAAGTCAACAGGCGGAGTGCTCTTGTTGTCTGTATATGAGCTGTTTCCCGGCACCCTAACCATAAACGCAACCTACGGGGGGGAGACCTTCGGGTTCCAGTCAGATTTCACGAGAAAGCATCTGGGTTATTACTCCACGGATTTCGTGCTTCCGCAGGATAAACTCAGGGATTTATTGTTTGATGCCTCCAGCTTGGATGTGGAGGGGATAGAATCGGCTGTCTTTGATTACGCTAACAGGGAGAGAAAGAAAGAGGGGGTGGGGTTGCTCAGATGGAACGATATGGTGGCGGAGATTGCGAGAAAACACAGTAAGAGCATGGTTGAAGGCGGCTTCCATCACTCGGATATTGAAGGCAATGTTGTTGGGGACAGGCTGAAGGATGCGGATGTTTTTTATATCGTGTCTGGAGAGAATTTATTTTCCACGGGGAGTCTTGATTCCGGGGTTGGGGAGGCAGATGTGGCGGAGTTGGCGGTGGAGAGCTGGCTTAAGAGTCCCGGTCACAGGTCTGTGCTCCTGGACAGAGATGGGCTTTACTCTGATGCAGGTGTTGGCGTACACTGCGAGGAAAAATATTGTTATGTTACCATGGATTTCATCGGACTGCAGCAGTCACATGACGTTGCTTTGGAGGCTGGCTACTGTAGCTTTTACTGGATTTATAATCCCTCATATCCCTTCGATTTTACTGTCCCTGTGAGGTTAAAACTGTCTGCGTCTGAGAGACTTGACGTGTATGTTGTCTCCGACAGGTCAGAGTTTGATGACTGCATAGGCAGGAAACGCATCGATTCCGTGCATGAATACAAGCATACCAAAAGAATTGATGAAGTGTTTAAGGCCAAGCAAGGCTATAGCCTGGTTTTGGAGGCAGACAGGGACACAGAGGTGTCGATACTACTTGACTACTCCACTGGAGTGTGTCTTACATGATCTTGTGCTTATACCAGATCTTCATCCGGGTGGGGTGTTGAGTTCGCTGGATTAGATGCTACAGGATCCACTCCAACCTGTATCTCTCCTCCGAGCCCTATTTTCTTCAAAACCCCTGATGAAGCCGGATCTAACACATATATGTACCCTACCTCCTCCAGGCACCCTATTTTTTCCACAGTAACTGGTATTAGCGTTGCGCCAGAGGGTATGTTTCTTATAACCGTGAGATATCCTTTCGGCCCGCTTAACTCCCACAGCCCTGTTCTTGAAGGCATTACGGCTGTGCTTACCCCCTCAACCACGCAGATGTCCACATCCTTCACTAGTCCGCCCTTTAATTTAACTGTAGACTTCAGTTCTCCGGTTGAAACAGTTATCATGTCTATGTAGGTGTTTCCGTCTCTGTGAGATGGCACCAGAGCGGTTTCTCCGTCGACGGATAACGCCAAGTCAACGCCCTCCACCAGGTTCCCTGACAGGGACACGTTAAGGTTTGTCCAGCTCAAACCCTTATTTATTATGTTCAAGTAGCTTTTGTTTATCGCGTGTGACGGAATCAATGCTGCTTCCCTGTTTGATGTGAGAAGCAGGTCCACGCCCTCCTTCAGGCCTCCCTCCAGGACGGCAGTGTATATTATTTCGCCCGTAGATAGGTTTATCAGATCGACGTAGCCTTGTTCATCTCTGTATGATGGCATATACGCAATCCCTTCATGTGCTGAAACCCTAACGTCTATGGATTCCTGCAGGATGCCGGATAATTCAACACCGTACCCTTTTTTCTTGGATGAGTAATTGATTATGTTCAGATAACCCTGTTTTCCCTTCATCGAGGGCTGCAGGACAAGGGTTTTCCCCTCCACCAATACCGGGTCTACGTCGTATTGTAGTATGCCTGGAATCGAGTATATCCTGCTTATTTCTTTGTTTTCCAAGTCTATCATATCGACCGAGCTTTCTCTGCCGTCGGTTGAGGGCATGAAGGCTGTTTCCCCGCTGGAAATTATTAATCCATCCACTCCTTTCCGGAGGTCGCTTTTGAGTTTGTATCTCTTGACATGTATGCCTTCCGGAAGCCTTAGTTGGTCTAGGAATCCCCGGGATAAACCTTCTATTCTGGAGGGGACCAGGATTCTTTTATCGTCTCTGCTTTTTATTATATCGACGTCGTGCTCTAGTTTCCCCGCTGGTCTGTAGTTGTTTTTTATTTGGATTGTCTGGAGGTCTATTATTCTAAGGATTCCGGGTTCTCCAGCGTCTGTTTTGATGGGTAGTAGAGCTATTTTTCCGTCTGTTGTTGTTTCCGGATCCAATCCTCTTTCGAGGTCTCCACCCAGGTGTATGGCTTCAGTGTTTCTTGTTTCTCTGAGGTTCCGGGTTTCCACGCATTTGTTGTTTATGCACCAGCATCCCTGTTTGCATTTCCATATGTGTTCGGCGCATTCGATGCAGTATTCTATCACATAGTTGTGGTATGATATCTCGGAAGAAACAAGGTGCCCTGCCTCGCATCTCTTGCATTTTTTGTTTTCACAGTTTTCGTGCTCGTAGTTGTTGTGGATGTATCTCTTTAGTTGGTCGGTGACTTTCACGCATCGGTGTTCAAAGCACATTGGGTATTCCTTGGTTCTGCAGTCGAAGCTTGTTTCGCATTCCCGGTTGCTCATGAACTCATATTCCCTGGCTTTGGGGGGCGGGATTTCTGTTTCAATGTATGCATTGGTGATTTTGTTGGTGTAGATGCCTACTATGTCCAGGTAGCTTTTGCCGGATTTGGTTACGGGTATTAGTGCGTAGCTTTTTCCTGGTGTGTATATTGCATCTACATCAGAGCGCAGATCTCCGCCTAATCTTATCTTTGTGTGGCTGATCTCTGTTTTTTCTGGCATATATCCGGGGATTGTGGTGGTTGCGGTTGACTTGACTGTGGAGGTTGTGGTTATGGAGGTTGAGGTAATTGAGATGATTGTGGTTTCCGTTTCTGGTTGCTTTTCCCCTCCATCGATGCATCCTGCACATAGTATAAGCATCCAGGTCAACAGAATCAACGTTATTTGTGTTTTCTTCATTTCGTGGACTATTTTTGTCTTAACGCAAAATAAGTCATTCCACAATACAACCAATAGAAGCGCCTGAAAGTATATACTCTATATGCAATTCAGGGCATGGAACCTATCAGGATGGCGAAGTTGTTGAATGCCAGAAAACAGGATTTTGCCGCATATATCAGTAGTATCGCAACACCCAGGCGCTTACTTACCCCGGACATCCTCTTAGAGAGATATGCAACGAAAAGCGCTATGAACCAATACAGTACTAAATGAACTGTCATTCCCGGAAAGATGGAATCATAAAAGAAGCGTATCAAAGGGTTTGCTTCATAGAACCCGGCTTCTATGCAAAAGTAGGTTGAGACAGCATCAAGAGCGCTTAAAAAAAACAGAACAACTGCGTTATCCATCACATCCGTATCAAATAGCATATCCGCCCTCCTCCCCCTATGAATGAGTTAAACCCTAATTCACCTGATCGTCTGCCTGGTATCAATGGATATGCCCTCCTCCGTAACGATGATGGATATCATCTCCCTTAACGGGATTCTTCCCTTCAACTTGGGTACATAAATGTATCGCTCAATCCTGCGTCCGACAATCTCTTCCCTGAAGTGGATGATCCCGTCAACAAGGGATCTTACAATATTCTCCGTCCGACTATCAGAGATACCGTGATCCATAGACAGAAAGAATATTATGTCCTCCTTCCTGCTGAGTTTTTTCAGTGCACTCAGAAAATCAACCACATAACTGTTGTCTTTATGCATTATCAAAAACGAAAACGGATCCACTATACACACATCAAATCCCGGAGACACTTCAGATATCCGGGCGAGATTGCTGAAGTACTCATGTATCCTCATATTCCCTGAATCCACCAGCTTTGAATCAAAAAAGGAATAAGACGACATTTCATTGAGGATATCGTCCCTGCTGTTGTGTATAGAGAGATATAGAACCCTTTTTTCTGCCCTGAGAGAATCAAAGACGATCCGGGCAAGGAAAACCCTCTCCACTGAACCGATGTCCTCCTCCACGAGGATGATGCTTTTCCCAGGAATATCGCTCAACCCCAGACCCATAAGTGCCATATCACCACAATAATAATTGAGGGGTTTGATTTACCTATCAAACCCCAACTTGAGAGGTTTGAAACCAAGAGAATGCAATTCTCAAAGCAACAAAAAACGAGGTTTTTCAAACCTCTCAATTAACAATATTTAATTGATGAAATTTATAAAAACCGTATTTTATCTACATAAATTATATCCCCTATATAGACCTATATATCCTATATAGACCCTCTTTATAAGACAAAAAATTTAAGGGATTATATGAACCAACCAAATAACCTCGAACAAATCCATAAAACAAATATCGAGAGACTGATTGAAGAATTCGGAGAGGAGCATGTGGAGGAGATAGAAAAACTATACACTGCCCGGAGGTCATTTGAGGAAAGTGACGCAAAGATACGGAATTTCATACCGATATTCGCGTACAGGACGGTAAGAGAAAAAATAAGGTGCCAGAATAAATAAAAATGGATGCGAAATATAAAATTACGGGTTTTTTGTCGATGTTGACGGCTGTGATCCTGATCACGGGATGCATAGGCGGAGGAGAGAAGAAGGAAACACTGAGCATTGCCGGTTCCACCACAGTGCAACCAATCGCCTCCAAGGCCGCCGAGGTATATATGGGGAAACACTCCGACGCCATAATATCGGTACAGGGAGGAGGCTCTGGAACAGGCATAAAGATGGTTGCCGAAGGGTCGGCAGACATAGGATGCGCATCCAGAGAAGTTAAGGAAAGTGAGAAGACAAAATACCCGAACCTGAAACCATATGCGGTAGCAGGGGATGGCATAGCTGTGGTAGTGCATCCAAAAAATGCCCTAGGCAGCCTGAGCAAGGAACAGATAAAAGACATATTTGCCGGAAAAATCACGAACTTCAGGGAGGTTGGCGGATCCGACAAAGAGATCATGGTAATCATCAGAGAAGAGGGGTCAGGCACAAGAGCCACGTTCGAGGAACTTGTTATGGATGAAGAAGAGAATGCTGCAGACGCCCTGCAGAAGCCAAGCAACGGAGCAGTTAAAGCAGCCGTATCAGTTAATGAGAACGCAGTAGGCTACATAGGTCTTGGATACGTGGATGGAACAGTGAATGCCTTAAAGACAGATGGAGTAGAGCCCTGCCCGGAAACAATAAAGAGCGGAGCATACCCCATATCAAGAAAACTGTATATGATAACCGACGGGGAAGCAACAGGCCTGGAAAAGAAATTCATAGATTTTATATGGAGTGAGGAAGGACAGGGTATAGTTGAAGAGGAAGGATTCATCAAAATTAAATAAACTTCCTCTTCTTTTTTCTTTTCTAGTCATTAATAATTATTTAAGATGATGGAGGGAAAACAATTTAATGCAGAGAATATTGTGAAAGGAACACTCCTCCTCTTTGCAATGACTGCAGCATTAATTCTCCTGCTCATATTTCTGTTCCTGCTCAGGGAAGGTATGCCCCTGTTCTCCGAAGTGTCACCACTCGAATTCATTTTCGGGACAACATGGAATCCCTCAAAGGGCTCCTTCGGGGCATTCAACTTCATCGCCGGCTCAATAATGGTAACCCTCCTCAGCCTGATTATTGCAGTTCCCTTAAGCATTTCATGCGCAATATTCCTGTCTGAAGTAGCCCCGAGGCGGGTGAGAGATATAGTCAGACCGGCAATAGAGCTGCTGGCAGGGGTCCCATCAATCATATACGCGGCCATAGCAGTAGCAGTCCTTATAGTTTTTATTCAATACGACATAGGGAATATAGTCAACGGAGAAGCATTCAGAACCGGCGAAGGAATTTTTGCAGTCTCCATCACCCTCGCAATCATGGTCCTCCCAATAATCACCAGCATTTCACAGGATTCCCTAGAGAGCGTTCCAGAATCATTCAAGAAGGGATCATTTGCCCTGGGATCAACACAATGGCAGACAATAAAGGGTGTTGTAATACCCACAGCCCTCCCCGGAATCCTTGCAGGATCCATCCTTGGAATGGGGAGGCTGGTTGGGGAAACAATAGTTGTAATACTTGTTTACGGCAACGCAAAACAGATCACAAGTGCTTTATTCGGGGCGAAGAGCACCGGAACCACCCTGACCTCAGCCATCCTGCTTGAAATGTCGTATGTGCCTGTGGGAAGCACATGGTACTCCGCACTATTCTCCCTGGGACTAATCCTGCTTGTCACAGTTTTCATACTCAGCCTGATATCAAACTACATGCTCTCAAAAAGCAGAGTGAAACAATGAAGCCAATAGATCCACAAAAAACAAACAGGATTATGATAGCCACCCTATGGATATCAGCACTGCTGATAATCCTGATCATGGCATACATACTACTCTACGTAGCTCAAAGAGGCTTCACCGCCATAAGCCTGGAGTTCCTGCTGGGAGATCCATCCAACAACTGGCTGGATGGCGGCATCTTCCCTGCAATAGTTGGAACCCTCCTCCTGGTGACGGTAGCTCTACTGTTTGCAACACCCATCGGTGTCGGATCGGCAATATACCTGTCGGAATTCACAAAAGAAGGTAAATTAACAAAACTGATCAGGACAGGTGCCGACTCCCTGAACTCCGTACCCTCCATAGTCTTCGGTCTTTTTGGGCTATCGCTGTTTCTCTTCTACCTGGATATGAAACCCTGCCTGCTGGTTGCAGGCCTAACCCTCGGCTTCATGATACTGCCAACCACCATGAGAACAGCGGAGGTAGCCATAAAAACAGTTCGCGGATCAGATAAGGAAGGAAGCTACGCCCTCGGAGCCACAAAACTACAAACCCTGCGAAGAATTACCCTCCCCTCCGCCCTCCCCGGGATAGTAACGGGAGTGATTCTGGGGTTTGGAAGAGCTGCCGGCGAAACCGCCCCAATAATCTGGCTGGTCTCCTTCTGGCCGCCAAACATCCCCGCCACCCCATTTGAGCCGTGTAACGCATTAACAACAATCATGTATTTCCTGATCCTGGAGCAACAAAACCCCTTATTCATGCAAAGAGCCTTCGGAATAGCCCTGGTGTTGCTCTTAATGATAATAATATCTAATTATATTGCAAGAGCCATAAACAATCACTTCACCAGAAACATCAGGAGATGATATAAAAAAAATGGACGACAGAAACAAGATGGAAATCAGGGAGTTAAATCTCTGGTACACAGACAATCATGCCCTGAAGGATGTTAATCTTGATGTCAGGAAAAACAAGGTAACCGCACTTATAGGGCCTTCCGGATGCGGGAAAAGCACCTTCATCAGAACATTGAACCGGATGAACGACCTCATAGATTGCGTAAGAATCCGGGGGAAGGTATTTCTGGACAAAAAAAACATCTATGACAGGGACGTTGACGTCGTTTCCTTAAGGAAAATGGTGGGGATGGTCTTCCAGAAGCCAAATCCTTTCCCGATGAGCATTTTTGATAACATCGCCTACGGCCCCAGAATACACGGAATCAAAGACAAAAAGGAACTGAAGGAGATAGTCGAAGACAGCCTGATTAATGCAGCCCTCTGGGAGGAGGTTAAAGACCGTGTGGACATAAACGCCATGGATCTGTCAGGAGGACAGCAGCAGAGGTTATGCATAGCAAGAACCCTGGCAGTGAAACCTGAGGTGATATTGTTTGATGAACCATGCTCGGCACTGGATCCGATTTCCACTGCAAAGATTGAGGAATTAATTAATGAATTAAAAAAACAATATAGTATTGTGATAGTAACCCACAACATGCAGCAGGCTGCCAGAGTATCTGACTACACTGGATTCTTCCTGCTGGGGGAGATGATTGAGTTCAACAGGACAAGAATATTATTCGAGAACCCGAAAATGAAGCAGACAGAGGATTATATAACAGGGAGGTTTGGATGAAAAATGCCTAGAACACGGCTTATGAAGGAGATCGATAGAATAAAAGATGATATGCAGGAGATGGGCATCCTGGTCTGCAGGGACATAACAGATGCCATGAACGCATTGGAGAAAAAGGATGTTTCTCTAGCAAAAAAAGTCATCGAAGACGATGTAAGGGTTAATGAACTGTACTCTGACCTGAAGGGGAGATGTATCCAGGCCATTGCACTACACCAGCCCGTAGCCAAAGACCTGCGTTTTCTGACCATAACCATAGACGTGGTCTACAACCTTGAGCGTATAGCAGACTACGCAGATGATATCGCGGAGATAGTCTATTTCGTAAGGAAATACTCTGATAACGTGGACGAGATTAAACAGATGGGCACTGTAGCAAACCGCATTACAGAAAACGCCTACATATCCTTCCTTAAAAGAGACCTGGAACTGGTTGGTGCTGTGGGAATAGATGAGGATAAAATGGATGAACTATTCGAGAAGATATTCCCCATCCTAAAGGATTTAGTCAACGAGAAACCCGAGAGTTTCATCTACGCCATGAACATGATTATGGTGGCCAAGTATCTTGAGAGGATTGCTGACCACGCCTTCAACATAGCGCAGCGTACCAGATATGCGGTGTTGGGTGATACGAAAAGCATCTAATCTACTTCGGGGGGTTCCATTCCTTTATTGCTTTCTCGTATGATTCATGGGTTCCAGTATCAAGCCACTGCCCCTTAAATGGATAACCGTATAGCTTTCCTTCCTCAGCGAGCCGGGGGAAGACGTCGTGTTCCATCATAACCTTCCCCTTGGGTATATATTCCACAACCTCTGGTTCCATGACGTAGACGCCTGCATTAATAAGCCCATGCTTTAGTTGCTCTTGCGGCTTCTCCATGAATTCTGTTATAACGCTGCCTTCCATCTTCACAGCCCCATATCCCGACGGCTCTGATATGTTCTTCAAGGCTATGGTTGCCAGCCCCCTGTGCCGGGTGTGGAATTTGATGAAATCAAACAGGTCTATGTTCGCCAATATGTCTCCGTTAAACATTATAAACGACTCATTGAGTTGGTCTTTCATCAGATTAAGCGGTCCCGCTGTCCCAAGCGCTTCCTCTTCTTCCACGTAGCTGATCTTCACTCCAAACTTATTCCCGTTACCGAAGTGTTCCCTTATCTTATCCCCCAGGTATCCTATCGAAAATATTACCTCCCGGATGTTGTATTTCATCAGAAGGTCTATGGTGTGCTGAATGAGAGGTTTCCCCTGTACTGGAATCAGGGGCTTCGGGATTTCGTATGTGAATGGTCTCATTCTCGTTCCCCTGCCTCCTGCCAGGATAACTGCCTTCTTGACTTTGCCTCCGGTAATGCTTCGATCCAGGATGGATTCTACAGCCTCCCGCCTGTTTTTTATGCTGACTCCATCTACCATAGCATCTATCCCCCCCAGTAGCTTGCTGGGTATATCTATCTCTATTTTTTCACTCATCTTATAATTTAGGTACATTCAAAAATAAAGAATAATTTATTGCATTCTATCAACTAAAATAATATACATCTCGGAATAAAAGAAATCAAACACTAATAGAATAACTGAAATTTTTTAAATTTGATGGAGACTTACGAAAAGGAAATGAGAAAGAATAAAAAGAAGACATTCTTGGAGAAGCACAGTCTTGATGATAGAGACTTGAAGACTCCAGAACATGACGCTATTGTTCTCGCATTAATGGACAAAAAGTTGATGTTAGAGGTAATTAGAAAAGTATTTCCTGCACTTAATTGGGGGGAACTATCCGGAGTTCCTATTGAATATGTGTTTTCTCGTGTGGTTTGTGAAATGCCGATTATGGAAGGAGAGGGTAAATCTGAAGTAATTATTGGGTATGTGGATTTTTATGTTGAATTTTATTCGGATTTTTTAGGAAGGAAAAAATTTTTTATTGAAGTCAAGCCTAGAGTATCTAGTTTTGGGGATGTTTTAAGAGAGATGAGAACATACATGCAATACATTGATGCTATCCCTATTCTTGTTGCTCCGATGACTGGGGAAATTAAGGGGAAATTCGAATCACAGGGTGTACGAGTTTATATCTGGGAGGGGGTGGAGAAGGAAGAATCGAAGTTACAAATGGCAATTAAAAGAGAGGAAAAGGAAGAGAGAGAACGAAAGGCGAAGGAGGAAAGAGAAAGAAAGGAAAAAGAGGGAAGGGAAAGAGAAGAACGGGAAAGAAAACAAATAGAGGATGAAAGGATAAGAACTGAAAAATCCGAAAAAGAAGGAAAAGAATCTGAGAAAAAGATGAGGGGAGTATTTCTATTAGATTTTCTAGTATTCATCTTGGCTGTGGTCTACAACATAATCCTCTTTTTCTCTAGAGGTGGCATTAATATGGATTTACTAGGATTAATAGGTATTGGTTTGTTGATATTGGGTGCTCCATCTTTTATTCTTCTCACATTAGCTTTAGTTCTCAAAGTATTAGGGAGATAGGATTCAATTAGTTTGGAGCATTTATGATGTTATCTATTGACGGGTCAATAGGGGAGGGTGGTGGCCAGGTTCTGCGCTCGGCTGTTGCCTTAAGTACGGTCACAGGGAGGGAGTTAGGGGTATTCAATATCAGGGCCGGCAGAAGCAATCCCGGCATAAGGCCCCAGCATCTAGCCGCCATCAAGGCCGTTGCCTCACTTTGCGATGCCTCCGTTGAAGGCTTAGCAGTAGGCTCATCAGAGATTATTTTCTCTCCAGGAAAAATAAGAAGCGGTCGTTTTAAAGTCGACGTAGGCACCGCCGGCTCATTATCGCTTGTCCTGCAGGCCCTGCTGGTACCTGCCTTCCATGCTCCAGGCAAGGTGGAATTCCGTCTACAAGGCGGGACCGACGTCAGATGGAGTCCGCCGATCGATTACCTGCGCTACGTTTTCCTCCCGTTACTTAAGCGTTTCGGTTTCATTTGTTCTATTACTCTTGAAAAGCGGGGGTTCTACCCCAAAGGCGGGGGCTGGGTAAAAGTTACAGCCCATCCATCAAAACCTGAAAGGATTATGTTAGTTGATAGGGGCTCTATTAAGGAGATAGGAGGCCACTCCATAGCACACAAGGAACTCAGAGGCCACAGGGTGGCCGACAGACAAGCTGGTTCATCCAAGAAAATCCTGTCTGATTATCTATCCAACAAGGGATACGAAGGCGACATAGACATAAGCAGAGAGTATGTTGACTCCCCCTCACTGGGCTCTGGCGTCCTATTGTATGCCGTAACCACCAACTCTATATTGGGCTTTGATTCACTGGGGGAGAGAGGTAAAAGCTCTGATGCTGTGGGAACTGATGCAGCCAAAGGATTAATCAATGAACTGGAGTCAGGAGCTGCACTCGACTGTTTCATGGCCGACCAAATAATCCCATATCTAGCGTTGGCTGGCGGTGAGGTTTCTGTCTCGCAAGTCTCAGGACACTGTAGAACGAACGTTGAAGTAGTCAACCGCTTTGGATTTGATTTAAGAATTAAGGATAACAGAATTATTTCCCGAACAGGGGTTCAATAACCGCCTTGATTTCGTTGAATACCTGATCCTGCGTTTGGTTTGCATCCACCAGCACCATATCATCCAGCTTCATGTATTGGTGGTAGACCTTCTCCTGGAATTCCCTGTTCTCAAATATCTCTCCTGAATCAGCTCTCTGGGCAGATATCTCAGGCTTTATGTCCATGAAAATTGTAAGATCTGGTTTGATTGCGAACCTGTTCAGTTCCCTGATCCAGCCCCCATCCACCTTTTGAGCGCTCTGGTATGCTATGGTGGAGTTAACGTATCTCTCCATTACCACAATCTTTCCATCATCCAATGCCGGCTTGACTTCATTATCCAGGTGCCAGTAGCGGTCTGCCGTGAACAACAGGGTGAGGGTTTTTGGATCTGTTTTCTGGGATCCTATCAACACCTCCCTCAGAAACATGCCAATCCGGTTGCTGCTTGGTTCCCCAGTCAAGAGTGTTTTCTCACCTTCCCGGATTAGCCACTCCCGGATGGCTTTGCATTGGGTTGTTTTACCGCAGCCGTCCAGCCCCTCCACCACAATAAACATTTTTTTTTTATACGCCCCTGGTTTGGAGGAGATCCTTTTCATCCATGGTTCTCACATCCAGGCCCTTCATCGCATCACCCAGGCCGCTGGATACTCTTGTGAGGACTTCAGGGTCTTTGTAGTGTGTGGTTGCCTCAACTATGGCTTCCGCCATTTTTTTGGGGTTGTTTGATTTAAAGATACCTGATCCGACGAAGTTCCCATCAGCGCCTAACTGCATCATCAGCGCAGCATCCGCGGGTGTGGCAATACCTCCTGCGGCGAAGTTTACTACCGGAAGCCTTCCAGCATCTCCTATCTCTTTCACCAGCATCAGGGGGGCTTTTGTTTCTTCAGAGTATTCCATCATCTCGTTCTCATCCATTTTTTGTATCATCTGGATCTCGTGGTTTATGAGCCTCATGTGTTTAACCGCCTCAACAACGTTTCCGGTACCTGCCTCCCCCTTGGTTCGTATCATGGCAGCTCCCTCGTTTATCCTCCTCATCGCTTCACCCAGACTCCTGGCTCCGCACACGAAGGGTATCTTGAAGTCTTTCTTGCAGACCTGGTTTTGCTCGTCTGCCGGAGTAAGCACCTCCGACTCGTCTATCATGTCCACTCCCATGTTTTCCAGTATCTGGGCTTCTGTGAAGTGCCCTATTCTCACCTTAGCCATCACGGGAATGGATACTGTGTCCATGATCTCTTTTATCTTTTTGGGGTCCGCCATCCGGGCCACCCCCCCCATTGCTCTAATGTCGGATGGGACTCTTTCCAGGGCCATGACAGCTACCGCCCCTGCTTTTTCTGCTATGTCGGCTTGTTTGGCGTCTGTGACGTCCATGATTACGCCACCTTTCACCATTTTTGCGAATCCCTTTTTTAGTGTGTCCGTTCCTGTTTGTTTCCCCATTTTGTTTCCCCTTTATTTTTATTTTATCTATAAATAAACGCGTATATTATTTAATGGACTGGTTTAAGAAATATGATGAGATTGCAGCTGAGCTGGAATTAAGCCGGGCTGCTGACCGTGCTGCAACGATTTTGTTGGATAATCTCATCGAGGACTCCGGTGTTGAACGGCTTAGTGTTTTATTGGAGGATAAACGGGTTATTGTTTTCGGTGCCGGCCCCTCTCTGGTGGATGCCGTCTCCTATGTCAAGGAGAAGAATCTCCATGACGGGTATGTTTTTGTTGCAGCTGACGGGGCTGTTTCCGCTTTCATTGAGGCTGAGGTTTTACCTGATGTTTTGGTGACTGACTTGGATGGTCGGCTGCGGGATATTTTGCAGGCGAACTGGAGGGGTTCTTTGACTGTTGTTCACGCGCACGGGAATAATGTTGCCTTGCTGGAGAATGTTGTTCCCCGCCTGAATGGTGTTGTCGGCTCCACCCAAGTGAAGCCCGTTGGCAGGGTCCGTAACTTCGGCGGCTTCACTGACGGCGACCGCTGTGTTTTTTTAGCAGTCCACTTTAAGGCCCGGGAGATCTGGTTGGCTGGCATGGACTTTGATTCCGTTGTGGGTGAGTATTCCCGCAGCAGCGACAGTGAAAGAAAGAGAAAAAAGCTGTTGATTGCGAAGAATCTGATTGAGGAGTTGATGAAGGAGACTGACATATCAATAAAGGCTCTGGAGTTAAAGTAAAAAATCGATTTACTTTAGATTTTTCTTTAGTATTTATATAACCTTTGCATATACTATAACAAATAAAAACTTTAGAATAATTTATTGTATGATGGATTTCAAAAAAACAATCCTCCCAACAACCCTCATACTACTATTAATAACACAAGCATCAGCCCTCAACACCTCACTCGAAGTCCAAAACCTGACATCCTCCCTGCTGGAGAACGCTTCACTCCTCGTTGAAACACCAGAAAAAACAGACCTCACATTCCAAAAAACCGATAACACCATCTCATTCAACGACCTATCCCTCTACGACTACATAGATGAAATAGACGGCGTAAAAAACAAGATACTATCATGGCCCTCCCCCGGCAACGAAACAACCTACCTGCGGATCCCAGCAGATGCCGTGATATCCGACACAGCCCTCCAGCTATCATTCAGCAGAGACTTCGGCGAACACACCATCATCCTGGAATCCTACGACTACAAGAAATGCTGGGGCTGCGGCGAGAAACACTGCAGCGACTCAGACACTAAATCCTATAAAGCAGGTGAAGGCATCTACCATTACAACATAGCATCCTCATGCGAGGGCTCAGGGGATTACAATGTGAACGGCCGAAACGCCTACGACCGCAGCCTCGAGTTCACAACAGAATCCCTAAGCTTCGAATCATCATGTTCGGGCTGGAACCCCTGCCACGGATGCCCTTATCATGGCGGAGCAAGCTGCCACATCAAAGGAACCTCAACCATAAAATACAGGCGCCTGCCCGCCTCGAACCTAACACTGGACGTGGGAGATGACAGCGTAATAGAATGGAACATGACAGGTGAATTCAACAACCACCAACTAATCACCAACCTCATAACACAGCTGAACACGTTCCTCACATCATGCACCCCAGACAACCAAGGATACTGCACAATACCCCTGACATTCCACTCGGACACAACAGGACAAGTGAACCTCTCAGGAATAAAAATAGGCTACAGCACAGAAAAGGAGCTATTATACGATGATTTATCAGATCACATCCATGACAAGGATTGCGCAGCAGGCAGTGAACACTACTGCGGTCATGGGAAGGCCATCTGCAGGAAAACATGGGTTCGCAGCTTTGATGAACCCTCCTTTTTTTACCTGGACGTCTCCGCTTCCGCAACGCCGTACAGACCATATATCAAAGCCATATGCACTAAACCTGATGGCTCCAAAGAAACTAAGAAAACAAACACGAATGTTAGAATCCGCAGATTATTTGAATCCTGCATGAAGATGAAGATTGTGGTAGAAAGCTCTGTTGAAATAAGAGAATGTCGTGAAGGTGAGCATGACTGCAGGACCTGTGACCTGGACGTATACGGAAACGTCTATTATTCCAAACCCAAAGAATATATGTTTTTCGGCTCCGAGCTGGTGGCTGGCGTAGAAAACAACGTATCAGCCACCATAAGAAACTCCGGACCCGCTACAGGATCATTTATTGCCTCCCTGCTGGTTGACGGCATACCCCAAAAGTATAAGATCATAAACCTCACAGAGGGTGAATTCCGCAACATAACATTCGATTACACCCCCCAAGCAGGGCAACACAACATCACCATCACAGCCAACACCCTATCTGACGGTGTAACAGTACAGGAATTATTTAACGGAAACAATATCATCACCCGATTGGTTACAGTAGAAGGCTCCGGTGCGGAATCCGAGCCAACAGACTCCACAGCCCCCTTCGAGGATGTCTTATTATCTGTCGCAGGCCAGCGCACGCTAACCGTAGGCTGCAACGTTGATAGGCAGTGCTGGGATGGATTTTATGAAACAACCGACGAATGCGTTAACGGAGTCTGCACACACTCCTGTGAGGGAGGTTGTTTCCCAGGATTCGACTACGCAGGCGAATACAACCTGAACCCCACCAACCTAGAGGAAGGCGATAACGTACCCATAACAACCATAGTCTACAACAACGGCGACCTGGACGCCAACAACTTCCTGGTAACCCTGGAAGATAATGGCCGGATAATAGATTACCGGATGATCTCCCTAGAAGACGGTGAGAGCAGGGATATTGAGTTCTCCTGGACCGCCACTCTAGGAGAGCATGTGTTGTCCGCACACATCGACCCCCTGCCCGAACCAGACGGCGTAATCCCTGAAGTGGATGAAGACAATAATGTTGTTTCAGCTGTTTTTGACGTGAAGTCTCCCTCTAGCCTTTCTACAACGGATTTCTCTGGTTTAGTCGCTTACTGGCGGTTGGATGAAGGCTCAGGTAACTCGGTGAAGGACTATTCAGGTAACGGAAACCACGGCCACGTTCACGGAGCCTACTGGAGTGTAGGTGTTTCTGAAAGCGCCTTAGAGTTTAACGGCAGCGACTATGTTGATTGCGGAACTGATGAGGGTCTCAGAATCAGAAAATCAG
>JAYEGX010000046.1:0-16264 GCA_034659295.1 Candidatus Altarchaeota archaeon
CATCCCCCTCGAATGCTCTCTTATAGTCTCTTGTAGCTGGTAGAATCTCAATCCTCTTTCCGTCGCAGAAGCACTGGAAGCTTGATTCCTCACCGTCGATTTTATTTTCCACGATAACGGAGTCATGCTCGTAGATATATAGAAAGTGCCCCCAAAGCTGATCTCTCGTATCAAAGTGATCTCCCCACACACCCACGCCTTTACCGTATCCCGGCCTGTCAGGCTTGACCGCTACCTGGTTACTCATCTCATCCAGCCACTTGAAAAGCTCCCTCTTTGCTTCACCCTGGCTTTGAAAATCCTCCTTCTTGAATACCCTGAAGTCCGGGTTCGCATCAGGACAGCATTCTGCCATCAAAAGCCTCTGCTCAAGCTTGCTCTCCTCTATTGCATACTCCCTGGTGGGGCATACCAGGGGAATATCCAGCTCTTTCTCTATGATATCCCTTAACCCGTCGATTATGGGCCCCTCTGATCCCACAATCCCGAAGTCTATTTTTTCCTTATACCCTGCAGCGAACTTTTTTATCTCTTCCACATCAAGATCCGGTATAACCCTGTGTTCTCTGGCTCTCTTCATGTTGAAGGGGTTTCTCTGCTTGTCCGCTATATACAAGTCAACGTCGTATTTCTCGCTCCTATGGAGGGCATCTATGTAGCTGACGCCCCTGGAGCCGTAACTCACCACCAATGCTCCTATTTCAGCCATCTTTTGTTTCACCAATACCTGTATACAAAATAAACAACTAGTAAAGTAATCAACACCAGGCTTGCTATTATCTGATTGTCGCCGATTCCTGAGGCAACCACATTCCCCGTTAAGCCGCCCGCGGTTGATGGCGCCTTCCCCCGACAGATTTCCCTGAATTCAAAATCAGGCGGCGTCCCACCGTAACCAAGTGCTGCGATGTCACCCTCCCGTGCGCAATAGTGCAGGCTGCAGGATAACCCGCAATCGAAGCCGTCCTCCCTAAACCAAACCCCCTCTCTTAAGATATGAAGTACGCAGCCGTCTTGGGGGCATTCATGACCTAGAATCCTGACAGGGTAATGCCCTCTAAGGCTATCGTATTCCCACCCCACCTCAATATCAGCCTTACTAATCAAATCAAGGCCGTCCGCGTTACCTGGCACGTTAACGCACTTGATGTAGGAATAGTTGTTGGGTAATGTCACCACCAAGGCAACCTCTGCTGCGCTGGAGAATGAAGCCAAAAAAAATACCGTGAGACAAAGCAAGAGAAACCTCATGTAAGTTATTCAGATAGAAACCTTTTAAACCCCCCTAAGGGCAGAGGGTGTTGGAGGGAAGTAATGCTGCGGGTTAAAAAAACAGACCTGTTAAGGAGTACTTTAAGCCTTAACGCCCAGCTGGAACGCCTTCAGGTTCTCGTCCACAGCTCTCTTAACCGTCTGTTTAATCGTCTCCTCCAAGACCTCCCTTTTCAGGGGAAGATGGCTTGAGGATGCACCCAACAAAACAATATTCTGGGTCAAAACATTACCTGCCTCCCCCGCTAACCTAAGCGCATCCACCACCAAGGCGTTTCTCCCCCTAAGCTTTCCAAGGATATCATCCATCCCCGGGTAGTTGTCCATCACTAGGGGGTTGGAGTTAACCACAATAAAGGTTTCTTTGCTGACATAATCCAAATACCTTAAGGCCTCAAGAGGCTCGAAGGCAATCAACACATCCACACCGCCTTTAGGTATTAATGGACTGCATATCTCCGAGTCGCTTAACCTCACGTGGGTCAAAACAGAGCCTCCTCTCTGCGCCATCCCATGGGTTTCCGTTGTCTTCACATTCAGGCCCTGCCTTAAGGCTGCATTAGAGATTATGTCTGATGCCAGTATTATCCCCTGCCCTCCCACGCCGGCAATCAAGATATCAGATTTCATTTCGCTTTTTTTATCGCATCAAAGGGGCATATCTGTGCGCATACACCACATCCAGTGCATAGATGGGATATAACCGCCCTTTTTTCTTTCTCATCAAAGGATATTGCCGGACAACCCAGCTCCAAGCATTTCCTGCAGGCCTTACAGTCTTCTACAACATAACGTTCCCCTCCAACAACACCCCCCAACATCACACAAGGCGCTCTTGCTACTATAACCCTGACCCCCTCCTGTCCAAGCCTCTTCCCTATGAGATCCTTCATCTCCCCGACCCTGTGCGGGTTTATCACATCCACAGAATCCACCCCGCATGACCTGCAAACCTCCTCAATGGATATCTTCCTTGTTTTCCTACCCCTAATGTCCACTCCAGTAGCTGGTGTGGGCTGCTGTCCTGTCATCGCAACAGTGCTGTTGTCTAATATAAGCACGAGAATGCTGGCCTGATTGTAGACTGCGCTCATAAGTGAGGTGATCCCTGAGTGAAGGAAGGTTGACTCACCTATCACGGAAGCAACCCTCTTGACCCCTGAATGGCTCAGACCCGCTGCTTTACCTATACTTGCTCCCATGCAAAGGCAGGTGTCCAGCGCCTCAAGAGGTTTTTGCACTCCAAGAGTATAGCATCCGATGTCTCCTGCAACAATCGAGGGATTGTTTTGTTTAAGTGCGTAAAGGGTTCCTCTGTGCGGGCATCCAGGACACATCACAGGAGGTCTTTGGGGTAGTTTAATGCCCATCTCCCGCTTTATCACAGGTTTCCTGCCCAACGCCAGAGAAACAATCTCCGGTGCTAACTCACCCTCCAACGGAATATCGCCTGTTCTCCTGCCTTTAACGTTGGGGTGTATGCATCTTACCATATCCTCAATAAACGGCTCCCCCTCCTCCAACACCAAAATTTCTTCCTTACCCTCCACAAATTTCTTTAAAGGCTTTCCCCCCAGGGGATATGAGCCAATCTTCATAACAGAATAGTCGTTCTGGTAAAACTCCATAGCATAGCTGAAACACACTCCCGAGGCTATAACCCCCAGCTTATTCCCGCCCTTTACTACTTTATTATACCCTGAGCCCTCCGAATACTCCACCAGCTTCTCCTGTTTCCGGTTCAATATTTTATGCCTTAATCTGGCATAGGCTGGTATCATAACCCACTCCATTCTATCCACATCCAGCTTCGGCTTTTTCTGCTCTTTAATCGGGCCAAACTCTACGGGCTCGCTTGTGTGTGAAACCCTTGTGAGGGTGCGTAACATAACAGGGAGTCCAGTTTCCTCTGAAAGAACGAAGGCCGCTCTTATCATATCCTTGGCCTCCACTGCATCAGAGGGCTCCAGTAGAGGTATTTTAGCGAATTTCGCATAGAAACGTGAATCCTGCTCGTTCTGGGAGGACTGCATTCCAGGGTCGTCGGCTGCTACCAGCACCAGCCCTCCCCTGACCCCAGTGTAGGCCAGAGTAACCAGGGGGTCGGCTGCTACATTCACTCCAACATGCTTCATACAACACAATGCCCTCACACCACTGTAGGATGCTCCAACAGCAGTCTCCAGGGCAACCTTCTCGTTGACCGCCCACTCAGCGTGCACGCCCCCTCCGCTTTTGGCGGCTATGTACTCCAGTATCTCGGTGGATGGCGTCCCGGGGTAGCCTGTAGCAAGGCTTATGCCCGACTCTAATGCACCCCTGGCTATGGATTCGTTCCCCGATAAAACAGCTTTCTTTCCCATAGTTAATCCATCTCTTTTTTCAATGAAAAAACCATCCTACAATGACCTTCCTGCAGGCAGCCCCTGTTATCCAAGCTGAAACCCCCTACATTAAATTCCCTGCCCCAGGCGCTGAACTCAGTGGAACAAATCACTCCCCCAATATCCTTTTTCAGATGCCCTCTCCCTGACTTCTCAAGCAGCCTGATCCATGGGCACTCTGTTATCTCAATAATCCCCTTCTCCCGGTCCATGCGATAGCTGTAGTCCTCAGCCTCAAGTTTTAACCTAAGAGCACTGAATAAGGGTCCTATGCCCTCCCCGCTGATAGAGAGAAGCTCCCTTACCTTACGTGCCTGTATCTTGGGTTGTATCCCCCATACACTCTCGTCGATTTCCAGGGCTTTTTTGAATCCATACATGTCTTCAACCTTCATAAACCATAGCCCGTCTACCGCGAAATAAGATTTCTTAAAGTATTCCTTCAACACATCCGGTGGGAACATTTTTTGTGTGATGTACTATATACTTATGCAGGAGATGTTAATAGACTGTCATACGCACGCCTACCCAGTTAAGGTAGCAGGAAAGCTTATCCCCCGGATGGTTGAGGTCTACGGGGTCAAGCCCAGACATGAGGCAACAATTGAGGGCCTAGAACATTCGATGAAATCATCTGGTGTTGGAAAATCCCTTCTTTTGACCATAGCCAACAGGAAAGAGCACGTGCATTCCTCCAACACCTGGTGCATTAGTGCCCAGTCCCCCGACATTCTATGCTTCGGTTCCATACACCCTGACTACCCTAAATGGGAGGCTGAGTTAGACAGACTAAATGAAAACGGCGTCAGGGGTTTGAAGCTGCAGCCGAACGCTCAGCGCTTCCACCCGGATGATGAGAGGCTCTTTGCGATATACGAGAAACTCTTGGAGCTGGATATGGCCTTGGTGTTCCATATAGGTGATGAAGTAAAGCCCGTAACTCCTTTATACGCGCACCCCCGGCACTACGCCAGGGTGCTTGATTCCTTCCCTGACTTGACTATACTCCTTGCACACCTTGGGGGATACAAAACATTTAATGACCTGCACCATGTTTTAGCCTACAGTAACGTGTGGTTTGATACCGCATTTATCCCGGGGAACATCCCAGATGACCTATTTATCTCTCTGGTGGATGAGATAGGGATTGAGAGGGTTGTATTCGGCTCCGATTACCCGTGGGCGGACCCTAAAGTTAGCATAGCAAAGATCAGGGAATTGTTTGGGGTGAAGGCGAAGATTATTCTGGAGAAAAACCCCCAAAGTTTCCTGTCTAGAGTCTACCACTGAACAGTATCTTAGCTGCCTTCACTATCACCGGACCGTATCCTGAGGCAATCACGGTGGTATATGCTGGTTCGTCTCCCTCATCTCTGGCTTTCTGGTTTACCTCTCTTAGGGTGTAGCTTACGGTGCTCTGGCTGACCCCCAGTTTACCTGAAATCTCTTTCTGGTTGTATCCCAGGCCCCGAAGCATTACAATCTGCGCCCTAATGAATTCATCCCTAGCCATAGGATATATTGGTATCCTACCTAAAAAATAGGTAAAGTACCAAGAAATCAGGTATTATATCTCCGAAACCTCGTCTTGATCAATCACCCGTATATTGCTGGAATCCAACACCCTAGCAGCCCTCTCCCGGTCATCAACCCTTAAAACAACGAAGGCCTTCTCATGGCTTTTGGTGACAAACGCGTAAACATATTCAATGTTGACTCCACCATCTGCGAGAATTTCTGCGATAGCCCTCAAACCACCCGGCGCATCATCCACCTCAACCCCGAGAACGCTGTCCGATGCCACAGCAACACTATTCTCCTTAAGAATCCTATGGGCTTTATCCGGATCGTTTACTATAAGTCGCAGGATTCCAAAATCAGCTGTTTCCGCAACAGTCAAAGCTCTTATATCTATGTCCCCTTCCTCAAGAATCCGGGTTACCTTAACCAGCCGTCCTGGCTCGTTTTCCAGAAAAACAGATAACTGCTTAATCATTTTTTTTTTTATAACCTCACCTATTTACTTGCGCAAATCCTTTATCCTGACCGCCTTGCCCCTGCTTCTTTCCAGGGTGAAGGGCTCCACCAGCTCAACAGCCACGTTAACACCCAACGCATGGCTTATGCTGCTTTTGATCCTTTCCTCGAGTTTCATCAAGTCCCTGATCTTGTCGCTTATGATATCCTGTGTGACCTCCACCTTGATGGTTAAGAAATCAAGCGGGCCCCTTCTCTCAACCACCAGAATGTAGTGTGAGCCCACCTCCGGGATCTTAAGCAATACATGCTCTATCTGTGAAGGGAATACATTAACCCCCCTGATGATTAACATATCATCCGTTCTACCCCTGACCTTAATCATCCTGGGATGGTATCTGCCGCAGGAGCACTTATCGTACTCCAGTATTGTTCTGTCTCCCGTCCTGTACCTTAGCAGGGGAATACCCTCCTTCGTTAGTGTGGTTAATACCAGCTCACCCTCCTCCCCCTCACCAAGTTGCTCGCCTGTTTTCGGGTCAATAACCTCGGGCAGGAAGTGATCAGACCAGATGTGAGCACCGCACTGCTCCTTACATTCCTGGGCCACACCAGGTCCAACTATCTCAGAGAGCCCGTAGATGTCGTAGGCCTTCAGGTCCAAGGCGTCCTCCACCCTTTTGCGCATGGGTTCGCTCCACGGTTCCGCCCCGAAGATTCCCACCCGCAGCCTGAGATCCTCCCGGGGGTCGATTCCCTCCCCTTCAGCGTATTCAGCCAGATATACTGCATAAGACGGCGTGCAGGCCAAAACAGTAGATCCCAGATCCTGCATCAGAAGCAGCTGTCTTGCAGTATTCCCACCCGAAGCGGGTATAACAGTGCACCCAACCCTTTCACCTCCATAATGCAGCCCCAGCCCCCCGGTAAACAAACCGTAACCGTATGCCACATGCAATACATCCTTTCGTGTGGTCCCCGTTGCCATAATAGAGCGCGCCATCACCTCAGTCCACAGCCCTATGTCATTTTCTGTATAGCCCACAACCGTGGGCTTGCCTGTTGTACCAGATGATGCATGCACTCTCACAATATTTCCGAGGTCGGTGCAAAACAAACCATATGGGTAGTTATCCCTTAAATCAGTTTTTTTTGTAAGAGGAAGCCTGCCTAAATCATCCACACCCCTGACGTCATCGGGTTTCAAACCAAGTTCCCTAAATTTTTCCCTGTAGAAACCAGAGTTCCGGTAGACGTATTTAGTAATCTGCTTCAGTCTCTTCCCCTGAAGCTCTATTAATTTATCAGGTTTCAGCGTTTCAGCCTTCTTGTTCCAGTACATTTTTCGCTTCACCCTAGAGTGAGTTTTATTATGATTTAAAATTCATTAATAATATGCCATTCTGGGATGAAAAGACAGAAACAATGAAGCCCGCCGGGTTGGAGAAACTCCAGCTCAAGCGCCTTAAGCACATAGTCAACTACTGTTATGATAACGTACCCTTCTACCGGGAGAAATTCAGAAAGGCAGATCTTAAGCCGTCTGACATAAAATCCCTCGATGATGTTGAAAAGATTCCCTGCACCACCAAACAGGATTTACGGGATAACTATCCCTTTAAAATGATGGCAGTGCCACACTCACAGATCAACAGGATACACGCCTCCTCCGGCACGGGTGGCAAACCCACAGTGGTCGTCTACACCAGAGGGGACCTGGATGTGTGGGCTGATCTGATGGCCAGGGAGCTCTACATGTCCGGTGTGCGAAGGGAGGATACTGTGCAGTTAATCTACAACTATGCCTTTTTTACCGGGGGGTTTGGGTTCCAACAGGGAGCGGAGAAAATCGGGGCCGCTGTTATCCCAGCAGGGGTTGGGAACACCAGGAAACAGATTCAGGTGATGAAGGATTTCAATGTTTCCGTGTTCAGCTCAACACCCTCCTATGCGTTGCATCTGGCTGAGGTGATGGATGAGTTAAACATCAAAAGCGGGGATTTGAAGCTGAGGATTGGGGTGTTCGGGGCTGAACCCTGGAGCGATGCTATGAGGAAACGGATAGAAAACAGCTTCGGTATTGATGCCTTCGACAATTACGGTCTTTCTGAGATGTGCGGTCCGGGTGTGTGTATGGAGTGCGAGCAAAAGGATGGTATGCATGTCTGGGGTGATCATTTCCTGCCTGAGATAGTTGACGGGGAAGGTGTTGAGTCAGATAATGGGGAGCTTGTTCTCACGACACTGACAAAGGAGGGTTTGCCGCTTTTGCGCTATAAGACCGGCGATATCACATCCTTCATATCCGGGGAGTGCTCATGCGGTCGCACACATAAAAGGATTACGCGCATCAGGGGCCGCGTGGATGACATGCTGATTATCAAGGGCGTGAACGTGTTTCCATCGAATATTGAGGATATCATAATGTATTTTCCGCAGATGGGGGACAGCTACCAGATTATTGTGGACAGGGTTCATGAGATGGATTCCTTGAGGGTTAGGATTGAGGTAAGCCCTGAGTTCTTCACCGGCAGCGAGACGGGTCTCAGGGAGCTTCGCCTGAGGCTGGAGGAGGATCTTAGAAGCGGCTTGGATGTTAGCGTGAAGGTGGAGTTGGTCGAGCCCCTGAGCCTTGAGCGCAGTGTGGGCAAAGCCCGAAGAGTAATAGACCAGAGAAAAGAATAAATACTTTTAGGGGGAAATATTCTTTCATGTATGGTTTGGATGAGGGGGCGAAGCTGGAGGAGCCAAGTTACGCGTTCTTTTTTTTCCTTGTTGTTAGCACGGCAGCTGCTGCGATTACTCTTGTTTTGCTCGGGGGCAGGGGTTCAACAGAGCATTTCCTGCTATACTATCTGCTGTTCCTTTTGAGCATTCCCATGATGGTGAGCTTAATCATCGGGGGGTTCTTTTACCTCATACTATCATCTTTTATTTTTTTACCCCCTGTTTTCATCGAATACGGTTTTTTTCTTATATTCGGTTTCACTTCGGTTGTTCACCTGTTCATGCTATCCATCCTACTTAATGCATCAATCGATAATTTTGAGGAGTTCAGGGATGTGCTTTACTCTCACGTCTTTGTGATGGCTTTCCTGGGATTCATCCTCTGGTATCTGGAGTTGTTCATCCTCTGAAGCGGGGGGTTATATCTCTATGCTAAGAGTTTCTTTCTCTGTTTTGAGGGCAAAGAATATCTCGGTTGTTTTCACTAGGGGATAGTCTGTTCTAATCCGGAAAACGAGGTCAGCTATCTCATGTATGTCCCTGCCCCTTACCTTCAGGAAGGCGTCGTATTGCCCTCCCACGGCGTGGACTTCCATCACGTTGTTCATCTGCTTAAGATGCTGGAATATGTTTTCATCATGGCCTTCGAATTTCAGCGCTATGAAGCACAGTGTCGCCTTGTTTATTTTCATGTAGTCTGGGGCGTACTCGCTTCGCAGAATCCTGCTTTCAAGCAGCTTGTTTTTCCTGTGATATATGGTGGAAATGGAGAGCCTTCTGTTTAGGTTGTGGTTTATTATGTCCCTCAGTTCTTCGATGTCTATTTCCGGGTTATTCTGGAGCTGGTTTATTAATTCCCTGTCAATTTCATCTAATTGCTCTGGCATTTTATAATTATTTTAATTAATTGTTTTTTATTCTATAATAATTACTATCTGAATATTTATATATGCAATTTATCTTTAATAAATAGATACTAATCTAAATAAATTACATAAGGTGTTGTAAATGAGTGACGTAGGTAAACAAATAAGAATTGAACGGATAATCAACAGAGAAACAAAGAAAACAGTCATCGTGCCCCTGGACCACGGCGTCAGCGTTGGTCCCATAAAAGGCATTGTGGACATGAAAAAAACAGTAGGTCAGATAGCCCAAGGAGGAGCTAACGCCGTACTAATGCACAAGGGCCTGATCAAGGCAGGACACAGAAGCGAGGGCAGAGATATTGGACTAATAATACACCTATCTGCGTCAACAGCACTGAGCCCTGACCCGCTCAAGAAAGCCATCGTAACAGACGTTGAGGAGACCATAAAGATGGGCGCTGATGCGGTGAGCATACACGTGAACATAGGATCGCAGGGAGAATACAGGATGATAAAGGAACTCGGCGAGGTAGCATCCAAATGCAGGATCTGGGGCATGCCCCTCATAGCCATGATGTACCCGAGAGGGGATAAGATTAAATCAGAGCATGACGTGGATGTGATAAAGATAGCCTCCAGGGCCGGAGCCGAGCTGGGGGCGGACATAATAAAAACAAACTACCCGGGTGATATGGAGGAGTTCAGGGAGGTAACCCGTGGCTGCCCCGTACCTGTGGTAATAGCAGGGGGGCCGAAGATGGAATCAGATAGGGATTGTCTTGAGATGGTAAAAGACTCGATTGATGCGGGTGGGGCCGGGGTAGCCATGGGCCGCAACATATTCCAGCACAAGAACCCTGCGGGCATGGTGGGGGCCATCTCACGGATCGTTCACGAGAGAGCCAGCGTAGAGAACGCATTAAAGGGGCTGTAATCCAATAAAATAAAGGGAAAAAATGAAGGAACTCTGGCTACACATCAAGGGTGAATGGAAGAAGGAGAAAAAAAAGGTTCAGGCAGGCATAGAATCGGGCTTCGTCACATTCTACGTCGAGGAGCCTGAACTCCTTAAGAAAATCAAGGAGCTGGCTGCAGTAAAAACCGCCCTTAAATCGGATGAGGGCGCGGACGGGGAGGCTGATATACTTGTCTTTACGCAAAAGCATAAACCCGAGAAATCCATGGGCTGCTTTAGCATAGAGATAAAGGAAAAAAAAGATGAGAGGAAAGCGGTTTCTATGGTAAAACAGGTGGACTACCTCCTTATCAACACAGGCAAAGACATCATCCCGCTGGAAAATATTATCTCGGAGGCGCAGGGTTTATGTAAGGTGATAGCCGAGATAGGGGATGTAGGACAGGCCGAGACAGTTCTTAAGGCCCTTGAGGTTGGAGCGGACGGAATACTATACAGGCCCAAAAACGTTGATGAAGTCAGGGACCTATTCAGGGTATACTATGAGTTTGAGGCCAAGAGATTGGATCTAGTAAAGGCCACTGTAACAAAAATAAAGCCTACCGGTATGGGCTCAAGGGTCTGCATAGACACCTGCTCCATGATGCATGTGGGGGAGGGCAACCTTATCGGTTCCCAGTCGAATGCATTCTTCCTGGTTCACAGCGAGAGCGTGGAAAATCCCTACGTAGCGACCAGACCATTCAGGGTTAATGCAGGGCCGGTGCACTCGTATATCCTGTTGCCTGACGGGAGAACCAAGTATCTGTCTGAGCTGAGAGCAGGGGATGAGGTGCTTGTGGTAGGCAACGGCGGGAAAAGCAGGGTTGCCATAGTAGGCCGCCTTAAGATAGAGGAGAGGCCTCTGCTTTTGGTGGAGGCAAACTCAGATGGCAGAAAGATAAGCATCCTGCTACAGAACGCTGAAACCATCCGGCTGGTAAACGAAAAAGGAGAGCCGGTTTCTGTTGCAAAGCTCAGGGAAGGTGATCGGGTTCTGGTGCACCTGGAGGAGGGGGGCAGGCACTTCGGGAAGAAGGTGAAGGAGTCTATCACGGAAAAATGAAACATAATAAGCCCCAGGTATGTCTCTGCTTGAGGCCAGGAAGCGAACCCTCTTCTGAGCTTGATTATGCTGATCTTTTGGAGTACCGGGTTGACCTCTCACCTGATAAGGGACTTAAATACCTGGGGGGTGAGCTGCAAAAGCTATCCCGTCACGGTAAACCCATTATTTTAACCAACAGAAGCAGGACTGAGGGAGGGGAATTTAAGGGAAGCGAGGATGAGAGAATCAACCTCATGAAGTCTCTTCTGGATTATGTGAACTACATTGATGTGGAGTTGTCTACAGGAGATCACTTAAGGGACATGCTTATAAAAAAGGCGAAAGATAAGGGAATCAAATCCATCCTATCCTTCCATGACTTCAGTGAGACACCATCTGGGGCCTGGATTGAGTCTATACTGGAGAAGGAACTGGCCCTGGGGGATATGGCGAAGGTTGCCTTCAAGGTAAACAATCCATGGGACATTCTATCCCTCTACCAGACCTGTCTAAAAATGGGTGAGGGAAGCAACAGGATTATTGCCATACCAATGGGCTCCCCTCTTGGAAGGATTGCCGGATTCCTGTTTGATGTCCCAATATTTTACTCGGGCGATATGGCTCCCGGCCAGCTTTCAGCCAGGCAAACAAGGGAGCTACTTGATTTACATGCAAAATGAAGGTTTACGGCTTGATTGGATGCCCGGTAGAGCATTCGGTATCCCCTATAATGCAGAATGCTGCCTTTAGTGTACTGGGAATTGATGCGCTATACTGCAGCTTTAATGTCCCAGAGGATAATCTGGGGGATGCGGTGCAGGGAATGAAGGCTTTGGGGATGTCAGGATTTAACGTGACCATACCACATAAAGAGTCCATAATACCGTTCCTTGATTTCCTAAAGGAGGATGCAGCCGGGATCGGAGCCGTTAACACGGTAGAAAACGTTGACGGACGTCTTGTAGGGCATAACACGGATGGGAGAGGTGCTGTTATGGCCTTGGAGAAAAAAACCCGCTTAGATGGCAGCAGAATCTTGGTTCTCGGTGCCGGAGGAGCCTCAAGGGCCTTATGCCATGCTCTGCTTGATGAGGGTGTGGACTCCATCTATCTAGCTAACCGGAGCTTAAAAAGAGCTGAAAACCTCTGCAGGGAACTCAGAAAAGCAGGCGGCAACTGCACCCCATCGGGTTTAAGCAAAAGGGAGCTGGCTGAATCAGCCGAGGATGTTTCTGTTGTGGTGAACTGCACGTCTGTGGGATTATACCCCCAAGCGGATGAAACACCCCTTCCTGGGAAATTATTCAAAAGCGACATGGTTGTGATGGATATAGTATACAACCCCCTGGAGACGAGATTTCTGAGGGATGCGAGAGAGGCTGGCGCGCAAACAATAGCGGGGGTTGAGATGCTGGTATGGCAGGGAGCGCTGGCCTTTGAGATATGGACGAAAAAGAAGGCTCCTTTCGAGTTGATGAGGGATGAGGCATTAAAGGCTTTAGGTGATGGGGGGGTAAAGTGAAGGCCGCAGTCGTTGGAGCAGGTGTTATCGGTGAGTTTCTCGCCGGATTACTGCAGGAGAGATTCGAGGTTGTTATCTCAGACATAGATGCTAAAAGAGGTGATGAGGTAGCCTCCCGCCTGGGCCTGGAATACCTGGCAGACAGTTTAGAGGCGGTAGTGGACGCTGACCTGGTGCTGGTATCGACTCCAATAAGAGAAACCCCCCGGGTTGTTGAATCCATAGCCCCTGCAATGAAAGAGGGTTCGCTTTTGATGGATGCTACCTCCATCAAATCCCACGTCAAAGAATCCTTCATCAAAACAGGAAGAAAAGATATTGATTACATCAGCATACACCCGATGTTCTGCCCTCCAACAAAGCTTAAGGGACAAAACATTATAGTCATCCCAGTTCAGGGAGCTGGGTGGATTAGGGAGATAAAGGATTTCTTCACCTCCAAAGGTCTGAGGGTTCATGAGTCCACAATAGAAAGACATGACGAGATTATGGCCTTGATCCAGGTGTTAATACACCTATCGTTTATGGGAATCAACTCAACAATAAAGGAGTTAGGTTATGTGGAGGCGGATTTAAGGCCTTTCATGGGCAAATTCCACCAGATGTTGTTTGACTTCATACCCCGGATTACATCCCAGAACCATGAAATGTATGCATCCATCCAGCTGGAGAACCCCAAGTCCCTGAAGGTTTGCAGCATCCTATCCGACAAGATAGATTTATTCAGGCAGCTTATCAGGGGGAAGGATCTAGAGAATCTGGTTAAGGAGCTGGGGGCTATGTCAGATATCTACTCTGATCCGGAATTATCTATTAAAAGATCTAATCGCTTAATTGATTTATACAGGGAGGAGATATAAAATGGAAGGTAACTCATTCGGCAGATGCCTTAGGATGACGTCCTGGGGGGAGAGCCACCAGAAGGCCGTGGGCGTGGTACTTGACGGGTTACCGTCCGGTCTACAACTCAATTCGGAGGAGATCCAGAAGGAAGTGGATTTAAGGAGGCCGGGCAGAAGCGAAATATCAACCCCCCGAAAGGAAGAAGACAGGGTTGAAATACTCTCCGGGCTTTTTCAGGGAAAGACCACGGGTTCGCCTCTTTCTATGCTGGTCTACAACAGGGATGTGGATTCTGGACCCTACGAGAAAATAAGAAACATTATGCGGCCAGGGCATGCTGACTACACATACAGGCTCAAGTACGGGTTCCATGACTACCGGGGTGGCGGAAGGTCTTCCGGGCGGGAGACTGTTTCCCGGGTTATGGCCGGTGCAGTAGCCAAGAAACTCCTTGAGCATCTTGATGTCAGGGTAATCGCTCACACAACACAGATAGCTGACATCTCACTTGAGAAGACACCATCCATAGGGGAGATTGAGGAAAACAGCCGAAGCAACCCGGTAAGATGCTCCGATCCCAAGAGCGCTGATCTGATGATGAAACGCATTAAGGAGATTGCTGATGCGGGAGACAGCTCAGGCGGCATAGTCGATATAATTGCATTAGGAGTGCCTTACGGTCTTGGGGACCCGGTCTACAACAGACTAGATGCCGTACTGGCTAAGGCCCTGATTTCCATCCCCGCGGTGAAGGGCGTGGAGTTCGGCTCAGGTTTCAGCTCCTCTGATATGAGGGGCTCGGAAATGAACGATCCCTACAGGTTAAAAGATGATAAGGTTGTCTTTGAATCAAACAACTGCGGGGGGATACTGGGTGGTATCTCAACCGGCACACCTATTTTAGCCAGGATAGCTGTTAAACCCACATCCTCCATATCACTGAAACAAAAAACAGTTGACGTTGACAGGAGGGAGGAGGTTGATTTAGAAATTGAGGGGAGACATGACCCCAACATAACCCCCCGGGTTGTCCCGGTAGCTGAGGCCATGACCTCCTTTGTTTTAGCTGACTACTGCATTGCCGGGGGTTTAATCCCCAAAAGGTTTTCGAAATGACCAAATACAGGGCTTACTCTTATGCGGCAGGCACCATAGTAAATGCCATAGCAACAGGCAAGGGCGCTGCCTTTGCATTAGACCTTTCAACGCAGGTGGAGCTGGAGTTGATGGGAGGGTGGGGCGATGACAGAATCGAGATATACAGCTCATCCGGAGAGGATACGTCGTTTTCTGAGTTATGTGTAAAAAAAGCCCTTGCGTGGTGCGGGAAGTCATGTGGAGCTAGATTAAGCATCGAATCGGATATCCCGGTAGCCCAGGGGTTATCAAGCAGCAGCGCTCTCTCGAATGCAATCTTTCTCGCTGCTGCAAAGGCATCCAGACTGGATGCAACAGATGAGCAGATTATACGAGGGGCTGTTGACTGTTCCATAGAGGGAGGCGTCTCAATCACGGGAGCATACGATGACGCATCAGCATCGTTTTTTGGGGGTGTTACCGTAACAGACAACCTTAAGCGTAAAGTGATTAAGACAGATAGATTCCCGCACAACCACTCGATTATCCTGCTGGTTTCGGATAAAAAAGCATACACAAAAGATGTGGACAAAGAAAAAATCAGGCTCATAGGCCCTTACGTAGAGTTAGCCTACCAGAAGGCGTTGGAGGGGGATTATTTCAATGCCCTGACCCTTAACGGCCTGCTCTACACCGGTGTTCTGGGTTATAGCCCCGATCCGGTATATGATATGCTATCTGCCGGTGCGATGGCAGCCGGTTTATCAGGGACCGGGTCGGCCTACCTTGCGATAGCCGAGAAAAACCAATCCTCCAAGATAGCTGCTTCGGTAGAGAAATACGGCAGGGTTATAGAGACAAGGCCGGTCAATACCGGGGCGAAGGCTATGCATGCTCTCCCCCAGGATAAGACCCCAGCACATTAAGGAAGACGCAGTTCTCCTTTACCTCATCAAGTGTTTTCTTTACCCTTGGATCGTCTTCATGCCCCTCGAAGTCCACGAAGAAATAATAATCCCAGAGCCCCTTCCTGGAGGGCCTGGATTCTATCCGGGTGAGGCTTATTCCCTCATCAGCCAGAGGCTTAAGTATCTCATACAACGCCCCAACCCGGTCCTTTATTGAGAACATGATGGAAGTCTTGTCCCTGCCTGTTTTCCCAGCAGCGTTTTTTGAAATAATCAGGAAGCGTGTATAGCTTTCACCCCCATCCTGTATGTTCTCCTCCACAATACCAATCTTGTAGATAGCAGCCGCCATGGAGCTCGCTATGGCGGCGGACTTTTTCTCGTTCACTGCTATCCTGGCAGCCTCTGATGTGGAGGATGCCTCCCTGATTTTTGCATTCGGCAGAATTCTTCTGATCCAGCTCCTGCACTGGGCTATGGCCTGGGGATGAGAGTATATCACCCTAATGGAGCCCATATCTGAATTGGAGAGCAGGCAATGGGATACCTGCAAAAATATTTCGCCGTTGATTTTGTTGCTTGATTCGATGAACATATCCAGGGTCCGGGTAACCACACCCTCAAGTGAGCTTTCAATTGGGACAACCCCATAATCGCACCTGCCCTTATCTACCTCAGAGAA
>JAYEGX010000047.1:0-4825 GCA_034659295.1 Candidatus Altarchaeota archaeon
CAGCAAGACAACTTCGTCTGCAACAAACCATAGGTTATTTAATGTAGATACTGGCTTTAAAAAAACAATACCTAATAGTTGAGTGAAGATGTCCAACTTTGGGAAATCGGTGGTTGCTGTTATGGTCTTGATAGCGCTCCTTTATACGGGATGTGTTGGTGATGCTCCAATAAATCAGTCAAAAAACTCCACAAACTCATCCAACATATCACTCACTACCACAACCGCTATGCCAGAATACATCGAGACCTCGACAACCACAACCACGGCGGAACCATACTTCACCTCAGCGAAGGTGTGTGATGAATCAGAATACCAGCTCAAAAAAGACGTATGCCTGAAGCAGGTGGCTATTTTAAACAAAAACCCGAACACCTGCAAGTCAATAGAGGACCCGGAGATCAAGACAAACTGTATTGTGACCCTGGCCGGGATGCTGGGCAACAAAAAACTATGTGCTGGTATCAAGGACGACTGGTACCGGGACGAATGCTACTCGAAAGTAGCTGCTGAATCCGAGAGGATGGAGATATGTGAGTCCATAGGCAAAATAGTGGACCGGGATAGATGCTACTACCGTCTAGCCCTGGAGATGAAACAAGGATACCTGTGTGATGTAATAAGGACCCGGAAGCTGGCAGACGAGTGCTACTTCGAGATAGCTAAGC
Organism: Candidatus Altarchaeota archaeon; assembly: GCA_034659295.1. Classification (GTDB taxonomy): domain Archaea; phylum Altiarchaeota; class Altiarchaeia; order IMC4; family QMZM01; genus EX4484-2. The sequence goes on from JAYEGX010000047.1 coordinate 669, forward strand.
TAATCAAAAACGGCAACATATGCTCCAAGATAAAAACAGTGGATATAAGAAAGGAATGTTCGGATCAGCTTGGAAACTACACCATCTGATTTTTTTTTGTTGAATCATAAGGTATAACAACACCTTATAATAACCAAGAAATTTATGAAATAAATCTCTTGATATAAAACAGAAAATAATAAGAGAGAAAAAATGAGTGAGCCGGAGAAAGCAGTCTGGGTGGAAATAAGAAACGTTGTAGGGGCTCTGAAGGATATAGCGTCCACGATAGCGTCACATGGTGGGAACATAGTCCTCATTGAACAGCTCGGCTCCGGTGAAACAGTACACCTTTACCTGGAGATTACGGGATCCGGTGACCTTGACAAGCTGGTTGAGGAAATAGACGGCCTTGAGGTGACTGTGGAAACAAGCACTGTGCCGACGTTCTATCAGGTATATGGTAAACGGGTTATCGTGGTTGGGGGTGGCGCCCAGGTATCTGAGGTGGCAACAGGTGCAATATCAGAAGCAGACAGGCATAATATACGTGGGGAGAAGATTTCCGTGGACACCATACCCCTTGTGGGGGAGACTGAAATAGCAGAGGCGGTAAGGGCTGTGGCCAGACTACAAAGGGCTAAGGTATTGATTCTGGCAGGCTCCCTGATGGGCGGGGAAATAAAGAGGGCAGTCCAGGAGATACAGGAGCGGGGAATTAAGGTAGTATCCCTTAACATGGCAGGTTCCGTGCCGGAGGTGGCGGATTTAGTCGTATCCGACCCAATACAGGCGGGCGTGATGGCTGTTATGTCCATCGCAGACACTGCACGTTTTTCAATAGATAAACAAAAAGGTAAAATTTACTAGGAAAGAATGAACCCGTTAACTCAGCTTATGGTTTTGGTGCTGGCCTTATTTGGGGCTGTGATAATATTCAAGCTCCTGAAGAAAGTAGGCAAGGCGGTAAAATACCTGCTGATTAACTCTGTTCTGGGGCTGGTGACCCTATACGTGCTCTCCCTTCTGGGGCTGGTGACCGTTCCAATCAATCTCTTTACTCTGCTGGTTGTTGCCTTAGGAGGTCTTTGGGGGGTGCTCCTTCTGATAGTTGCGGGGTTTTTGCACATATTGGTATAAAATGAAGATATCTTTCGTTAAGATGCAGGGCGCAGGCAACGATTTCATTCTCATAGATGAACACAGCGGTATTGTTGTGCCGGATCCGGAGAAGCCCTCCCTGGTTGCCAGAATCTCGGATCGGCGTTTTGGTGTAGGCTCCGATGGCGTGGTGTTCATCCAGAAATCAGGTAAAGCAGATGCCAGATTCGTCTTCTACAACCCTGATGGCTCAAGAGCTGAATTATGCGGTAACGGCATAAGATGTTTCGCTAAATACGTCTACGAGTCAGGTATAGCCAGGAAAAACCCTCTTCAGGCGGAGACTGATGTTGGATTGTTGGAGCTGGAGCTTTCGCTTTCCGGCGATCTGGTAAGCCGGGTGAATGTGGACATGGGTGTTCCCCGATTGGAGAGGAAAGACATTCCCGTTACCGGGGAGCCGGAAGCCAGGTTCATAGACGAAGAGGTGGTTATCTGGGGCGTGGGTTACAGGATCACTGCAGTGGGGATGGGCAACCCTCATGCTGTACTGTTTTGTGATGATGTAGGTGATGTGGATCTCCTGAGGGTGGGGGATGAGATAAGAAATCATATCCTGCTTTTCCCTGAAGGCGTTAACGTTCATTTCATAGAAAGGAAAGGGGTTAATGAGTTCAGGATCAGGACCTATGAGCGGGGTGTGGAGGGTGAGACCTTGGCATGCGGCACTGGTATATGCGCTTCTGCTATGGCTGCGGTGGCCAACAATAAAGCAGACAGGAATAACAAGATGATCTTCCATGCTCGGGGAGGGGATCTTATTGTTGAGTTCATGGGAAAAAATATTTATTTAAAAGGACCTGTTTCGGAGGTCTTTAGTGGGGTATTCCCTGTGGATTGACTATGGAAAAGAGTATCAGGATAATTCTGGGTTTTTTAAGTACTATGCCATTAGTTTATTTCATCTATGTTGTGGTATTTGGTTTTTTACCTCAGTCATCTATAGTCTTCTATGCATACCCTCCTGTTTTCGTGGTGTGGGTGTTTTCCCTGCTTATCTTTTATTTCGTTGACTTATATCAAACTAAGCTTGTGGAGGGAAAGGCTATGTGGGTTTTTCTGCTTTTGGTAGGGAGTATTGTTACAATGCCTGTCTACTGGTACCTTTTTATTTGGTCCAGGAAAGAGAAAAAACACATGCGTAAAGGGATTAAACATATCTTCGACTATTGACTGGTGGGCGGGGATTAACTCTTTGTTATGACATAGTTTTTGCCTTTGATTTTGTTGTATTCGGCCATTAGCTTCTTATTGCCTGAAATATCTTTTTTCTCCACCCTGATGTGTTCATCGGTTAATCTTATTATGTTGTAGCTTTGGTTGATGGTGGCCCTGACCTTTCTGGTGGAGGGTGATCCGGCGGTGACAACCGCGGTGTTGTTTACAATCCACGCGTATGGTGTGTGCCTGTGTCCGCTAAGACATAAATCAACTCCCCCCCGGGTCAGGATATCAAGGACATCTCCTGCGTCGCTTAGAACCGCTCTTTCCCTTCCTGTCATCGGTACGGGAACGAGGTGGTGATGCATTACCACAATCTTGCAGCAGGAATTAGATATCTCATCCAGCTTCCTGCGAAGCCATTTCTGTTTACCCCTGCCCAGACTGCCCTCATCCAGGTCCGGAAGCGATGTATCTAATCCAATGATATATAGTTCATCAGAGAACTTATCCACCCACTCTCGTCTCCCGAAAAATTCCTGGAAGTAGATGTGTCCCATGTAGCGGACGTCATGGTTTCCCGGTATGGCCAGGACCTTACTGTCTATTTTATCCACGTATTTCTTTGCTTCAATATATTCATCTCTGAAACCCATCATGGTAACATCGCCGCTTAGAATAACGAGGTCAGGGTCCAGTGAATTAATTTCTTCTATGGCCGCATCCAGTTTCTCCGGTAGGAAGTTTATCTGTCCGACGTGTATATCTGAGATTTGGGCGATTGTCAAATCCATAATATATTCATGGTTTTACTATTATTTAATGAGTGCTGTGATGTTATGGCCCTGGAGGAGTATCAGAAAAAAAGGGATTTTGGGATGACCACTGAGCCTGAAGGCGGCGGCGGAGAAAAAAAAGAGGGTCTGATTTTTGTTGTTCAGAGACATGATTCAAGAAGGTTGCACTATGATTTACGTCTTGAGAGGGGTGGGGTTTTGGAGAGCTGGGCCGTACCTAAAGGAATACCTCTAAAGGAGGGGGTTAAGCGGATGGCTGTTAAGACTGAAGATCATCCATTGGGCTATGCAAGCTTTGAGGGCATCATCCCTGAAGGCGAATACGGGGCCGGTAGTGTGGAGATATGGGATAAGGGGGCTCTTGAGATAAACAAGTGGGGTGATGGTGAGATAGTATTCATCCCTCATGGAGAGAAAATAAATTGTCCTTATGTTCTGATAAAGATGAAACCCTCCGGGAGATTTCCGGGGGAGGATAATTGGCTTCTTTTCAGGAAAAAAAGCAAATAATCTATATAGTTTATGTATACTCTATATAGTCAAGTATTTATATCTGTTCTGCGCGATATATATTGCGCTATATCGAGATAGCGAGAGGGTGGGTATTACTTTTCCCCCGCACTCTAACAAAACCCTTATTTAAAGCACCTGGGATAAAGATAATCCCAGATGAGAGCTGGGGGAGGTACAAGAAATGATATATCCAAAAGTAGCTGAATGCCCGCAGATACCTAAAGGACGAGACATATGGGAATACCTGGGAGTAACAGAAAAAGAATACGTCCACAGGAACCTGGGCTTCAGACCCAAGACGGTGAAACTCGATCAGAGAAGCAAAGAACCAGTATTTTTTTCTTTCCTTCCTTATTCTACTAACAGATAGAATATGGAAATCAAAGACATTCTTTTAAGTGAAGAGACACTATTTCGGGATGAAACAATCTTCACCCCAAACCACATTCCTGCAGACTTCATGCACAGGGACAGTGAAACAAAAGAGCTGGCTGTTTCTCTCAAACCAGGATTGAGGGGGGTGAACCCGATAAATACTCTCATCCA
>JAYEGX010000047.1:4835-16231 GCA_034659295.1 Candidatus Altarchaeota archaeon
ATACCTCTTCCAGCAGATCAAGGAATCAAGCGGCAGGCTAGCCACAGTCTACATAAACTGCGAGGACCATTCAACACCCTATGCCATATTCGCAAAGATATATGAATCTCTTTATGGGTTCCCACCCCCAAGCACAGGTAAACCGCTTGAGGATGTGAAAGAGAGAGTATACGGCCGGCTGAAGAAGGATGATAAGAGTCTTGTCGTGGCATTAGATGAGCTAGACCGGCTTTTTTTGAACAGGAACGTGGAGGCTGCTTTGATTGACCTTCTGAAGGCCCATATAAGCTACGACTTCGACAGGGTTGGTGTCATAGGGATTATGATAAACAGAGAGTACATAGCACAGTTAAGTGATAAGGCCAGGAGTGTGTTCAACCCATCCATTATTCATTTCAGGCCATACTCCCGAGGGGAGGTGAGAGACATCCTCGAATACAGAATCAGGTATGGGTTCTACGGGGATGTTGTTCCGGAGGAGATTCTAGAATCTGTTGTGGACCTCACCTGCGGGAAAGGAGACCTTCGCTTTGGCATTGATTTATTGCGGAGAAGCGCTCTTTTGGCGGAAAATGATTCTTCCAGGAGTATAACTGAGGAACACCTCAGTGAGGTGTTCTCAAGAATATCATCGCCTAAGGCCAGAGGGGGAAAGCTCTCCCCTGGAGGGGGGAAGCTCCTCCAAATCATAGAGGAAAACGATAAAAAGTCTTCAGGCAGAATCTATCAGCTCTTCAGGGAGGAAACCGGTTCGGGGATAAAGAAATACAACCAGCTTATGAAAGAGCTGGAAAGCAAGAAACTTATAGAAACCGAATACATCAAGGGCAGACGGGGCAGAAGCCGGAATGTGATGCTGCTGAGGGAATAATTATATATCCTCTCAGGACTAATTCTTAAGTGTATGGTTGTTGGATTAATTGGCGGGGCCTCTATGTCGAACTCCAGATACATGAAGGGTGAGAACAGGAATATGGAGAACAAACACGGTGAGGTTCTGGTGATGAGGGGTGCGGACTGGGTTTATGTGCCACGGCACGGGTGTAACCAGAGTATTCCCCCTCACAGGATAAATCATAAAGCCAACATATTTGCTCTGGAAAGTGAGGGGGTTTCTCATGTGGTGGGTGTGTGCTCTGTGGGCAGTCTCAGCAGGGAAATCAAACCTGGCTCGCTGGTGGTGCCGGATGACTACATATCACTCTGTGATATTCCAACATATTTCAACAAGGATGCTATACACATAACACCCGTCTTGGATGAAGATATAAGAATGCTTATTGTGGGGAAGGCGAGAGAGCTTGGTCTGGATGTCATATCAGGGGGCACATATTTCCAGACCACAGGACCTCGGCTGGAGACCCGGGCAGAGGTTAGGTTGTTGAGGGATTATGCTGAGGTGGTGGGGATGACCCTGGCCTCTGAGGCTACCCTCGCTTGCGAGTTGGGAATCAGGTACGCTGCATTATGCACTGTGGACAACTACGCCAACGGTATAGCGGATGAGCAACTGGATTACGCGAAGGTGGTGAAGGATGCCTCCAAGGACAGAGACAGCCTGCATGAGCTTTTGGATCTGGTTATTGAGGGGTTGAAATGTTTTTAGAGAGCATGGGTTTTCTGTTGTTCGGCTTTATTTTATTGGTTATCAGCTCCGAGTATCTTGTTAAGGCATTGAGCAAGATAGCAATATGCCTTAACATGAACGAGTTCACAATAGGTTTTATCGTTGTGGCAATGGCAACATCCCTGCCGGAATTGATTATTGGCATAAACTCTGCATTCGACGGTGTTCCATCACTCTCCCTGGGTAATGTTATCGGAGCTAACATAATTGATTTAACCCTGATTGTTGGTATAATAGCTATCTTACGCCGGGGCATAAAAATTGAGACCAAGACCGTTAAGACAGACAGCGTCTACATGTTCCTTATAGCTTTACTGCCTCTGGTCCTGTTTCTGGACGGTGAATTATCGAGATATGACGGCCTGATCCTTTTAGGTTCTTTCTTCATGTACCTGTGGCGGTTGTTCAATCAGGAGAGGCGTTTCAGGGACCGGTTGTTGTGCGAGAACAAAAGGGAACTATACGTTGGTATCATCATGGCTGTTGTATGTGTCTACCTGCTCTGCGTGAGCGCTAATATTGTTGTGGACGCCTCCAGGGTTATAGCAGAGGAATACCTGATGGTCCCTCCGATACTGGTTGGGTTGTTCATGTTGTCATTTGGCACAACACTGCCTGAGCTGATCTTCGAGACCCGGGCCATCTTCATGAAACACCAGTACATGGCTCTAGGGGACTTGATTGGCTCGGTCATACTTAATTCCTCTCTTGTACTGGGTGTGGTCTCCATAATCCATCCAATAAATGCAGACCCTCTGGTATTCATGACATCTGCTTTTTTCCTCGTTGTTGTAGCCTTCCTTTTCATGACCTTCGTGAAAGCCGAGGGGCATATACTCTGGCAGGAGGGTGTGGCCTTAATACTTCTTTATGTGTTGTTTCTGATTTTTGAGCTTAATCTACGATTCTTTGAGAATGGGGGGTTGATTTAGGATGGGTATCTTAATAGAGAATGTTTGGCTTGAGGGTGGGAGAAAAAATATCTACGTGGACGGGAACAGAATAGAATCATTATGCTCTGGTGGCTCAAGGGCTGGTGAGGTAATAGACGGTAGCAACATGGCAGCCATCCCTGGTTTAATCAACACCCACACGCATTCTGCGATGACCCTGTTTCGGGGTTTCGGGGATGACATGCTGCTGCATGAATGGCTTGAGGAGAAAATATGGCCTGCTGAGGCGAAACTCACGGAAGAAGATGTATACTGGGGCTCCAAACTGGCTTGCTTGGAGATGATCAAGTCAGGAACTACCTGCTTCAACGATCAGTACTGGTTCATGAAGGGAACCGCTAGGGCTGTGGATGAGATGGGTTTAAGGGCTTTCCTGGCTGAGGCATTCATAGACCTCTTCGATGAAGAAAAAGCCGCGCAATCCAGGAAAAAAACAATAGAGTTCGTTGAATACGTTGAGTCAATGGGCAGCGATAGAATCAGGCCATCGCTCGGACCGCATTCAATCTATACTGTTTCAGAGGAGGGCCTTAGATGGTTCAGAAAATACTCCGATGAAAAGGATCTGTTGATTCACTTCCACCTGGCTGAGACGAAAAAGGAAGGCAGGGACTGTATGGAGAAACACGGCAAGTATCCTGTGGAGTACCTGCAGGATATCGGGTTTCTATGCGACCGCCTGATTGCCGCACACTGCGTCTGGCTTAGCAGGGAGGAGATGGAAGTTCTTGCCAGGTATGGTGTGAAGGTCTCCCACAACCCTGTCTCGAACATGAAACTGTCTGTTGGTTCCTTTCTCAACTACAGGGACTTGAAGGCCTCAGGGGTTGTTGTTTCATTGGGCACGGACGGCTGCGCCTCCAACAACAACCTGGACATGCTGGAGGAGCTGAAATTCGCTGCCGTGGGACAGAAGGCCGCAAGCAACGACCCAACTGCTTTGCCTGCCAGGAAAGCATTTAAGATAGCCACCCTGGGGGGCGCATCCGCTTTAAGGATTAAGGCAGGTAGACTAGAGGAGGGCAGACTGGCTGACATAGTCCTGGTTGATTTAAAGAAGGCCGCATTAACACCCAGACATAACCTAATCTCTAATCTGGTGTATTCAGCTAATGGTTCTTGCATCGACACCGTAATCTGCAATGGAAGGATCTTGATGAGGGGGGGCAGGGTCGAAGGTGAGGAGGAGATACTGGAGAAGGCGGGGGAGGTGGCTTTAGATGTGGTTTCCAGAAACTAAAGGATTTTATATTGTGTTGACGTAATACTTCTTACGGGAATAGAATGGAGTTGAAGGCAGCTGCTGTGGACACCCTCAAGAGGGTGCGTTGGAATGTCGTATTCGGTTTATTGGTTGTGTTGGTCCTCGTAGTCTTCCTGCTTTTGGGCAACCCCATGGAGCCTAAATACCAGGGTGACGGTGAAATGAAGATGCGCTCCTGGCTGGAGCCGAATACTGTGGGGCTCTCAGATGACAGCACCGCCTGGGTGGAGTTGATGAATCTGGGGGATGATGAGTACAACCTGAGCCTTAGGATGTCAGCTAAGAGCAGGGAATTATCCTTTAAATCCACAGGGGAGCTGGCGGTACAAAAGAGCATAATAATCGGCCCCGGAGAAAGCCGGAACATACCATTCGAAATAGACGTTGATGCAGAATACGCGGGCAGCTATGGGATAGACATTCAGGTGGTGTATGATAAAAAAGAGATCACCTCAGAAATGTATCTCACAGTAAAGGATAGCTAAAACTTCCTTCTTCTAACATCCCGCAGTCGGGTTATCTTCCTTTGGGCATTCTCTGCAGCATCCACTATGGCGTTGTTTACGGGGGCTAGTGGGGGAGTGTAACAATACTTCATCTTCATGAGATCCTCTATGATGGAATTTTTTTGTATGGCATAGGCGCATAAATCAATCTTGTCCGCTACACCCTCCCCTCCTCCAACAATCTGGGCTCCTATAATCTGCCTGTTGATTTCTTTGAAAACCAACTTCACGTATAAATCCTCTGCGCCAGGGAAATAATGTGGTTTAGTGCTTGTCTTAACCTTCCCGGAAATAATGGGGATATCCCTGTCTCTGGCATCTGATTCGGTCAACCCGGTACGGCCAATCTCCATGTCAAAAAGCTTCAATACCATCGAGTTAAGGACTCCCTCCATGGCAGTGTAGCAGCCTACCGCGTTTGAGCCTGCAATTTTACCCTGCCTGCTAGCCGATGTACCCAGCTGCGAGCACATGGGCTGGCCTGTGACAAGGGAACGTGTTAATACACAGTCCCCGGCAGCGTAAACCCCACCTACATTCGTCTGCATCCATCCATCTACCTGGACAGCTCCCTTGAACGTTTTTATCCCGGCCTTCTCAGCCAGCTCACCGTTAGGTATTAAGCCAACACCCACAACCACTAAATCCGCTAAAATATTTTCTCCGGCAACGTTAACGGATTCCACCCACTTATTTCCCATGAATCCGTCGGTTGACTTGCCGGTTAAGACGGTTATGCCCTCATCTTCCAGAGTTTTTTTTATTATGTCAGAGTAACTCTTATCAAAGCAGTGACCAAATAATTGATCGCACATTTCGACTATGGACACATCAAGCCCCATCTTCCTTAGGGCGGTAGCTGTTTCCACGCCAACAGCGCCCCCTCCCACAACAACAGCATTCTTGGATTCAGTTGCTTTCTCCCGAAGCCTCCTCCCATTCTCTATGTCCTGAAGGGTGTAGATGCCCTTAAGGTCGCTGCCGTCAACCTCAAGTTTCCTTGGTCTCCCTCCTGTGGCAATAACCAGCGACTTGAACGCGAAATCACCCTCTTTTCTGGTGGAAATCCTTTTCTCTTCCAGGTTTATCCCCACGGCCTCGTCTATAACACAGTTGATGTGGGATTTGTCACATATGCTTTTCAGGTCATGGCCTATTGCATCAAATGACTGGATTTCACCGCTCAAAACGAAGGGCAGGGAGCAGGGTGAATAGGAGAGCTTGTTTTTGGATATAATGGTTATATTAGCATCCCAATTCAGTTTCTTAGCTGTTAAAGCCGATGTTAAACCAGCGCCCCCCCCACCAATAACTACCAAATCATGCATTACATGAATATATGGTGTTGCTGGATTAAAAACACATATGAAAACGTGGAATATCTAGGCTTCCCCAACCTAAACAAAGACCTTAAAGAAGGAAACCTTGTGGAAACACGGAAAGAAGGTCGAAAACTATAGACAAGAGCTATGAGAACAGCTGAAAACAAGGAGGTTTTTCTTTTTTTACGTAATTTTTTTTAGGCGAGGTGTTCTAGCACGTATCTCAGGTTGATTAGGTAGTTCTCTTGGTTGCCTGTGTATTCGACTTCCATGGCTCTTGAGCGTATCTCGTTAATTGATAGTTTTTGTTTTTTGATGCATGCTCTTATATCTTCTATGTCACGGTCGTTTAGTCTTCCGATTTTGGTGACTGTGATGTCCAGGGGATGTAGTGCGTAGAGTTTCATTTTCTCGTATTTTGTTTCTATATCTGTTCTTTTTTCTATGTAGTCGTCTGGGAGCTGTTGGCTGAATATGAGTCCGTTGACGTAGATGTCTATATTGTATCCGTGTGTTAGGTTGTCCAGTGCTCTTTTGAATTCTGTTGCATGTTCTTCCTCTAGGTTGAAGTCCATGTCTATTGACGAGTTTTTAATGTCCAGGAGGGTCATGGCTGTGCCGCCAACGGCTGTTAATTCTATTTTCCGCTCTAGTTCTCCGTCCACTATCCCAAGGAATTCCACCAAATTCTTTTTGTTAAATGGCATTATATAACCTCATTTTTTCTTTGAGGTCTCTTTTGCTTGTTTTTGTTTCCACGCTCCAGCGTTTAGGTGTTGTTTCTTCGGAGCTGGTTTTGGGTTTTTTGTCGGAGTATGTCTCAAATAGTTTTAGCATGTTTCTGAGTTCTTTCTTTTTTTCTTGGTCTACGACTAGTTCGCTGGTTGTTTCTATGAAGTAGCCTGTTAGGTTATGTTTATGGTGTTTTAGCGCCAGGTAGTGTAGGAGTCTGTGGTTGATTTTGTTTTTAGCTAGTAGGACTGGCACAGCCTCCTTGAGTCTCGCATCTCCTTGGAGCAGGCATGCTATTATGATGGTCTCTATGTTTATGTTATCTGTTTTCTCTTGTTGTTTCGTGGTTAGGCTGGCGTATCCGAAGCGTCTGAGGTTGTATTCCAGCGCCTCCGGGCTTATTTTCCCTGGATCGGGTTTGTTTTCTCCTGCTTCCCTTGGTTTTATTTTGGTTATTGTTTTCCAGAACATTGCAGGGTTTGCTAGTATTATCTTGTTTTCGAGGATTTTTTTGGCCTGGTTCTGTTCTTCAGCTTCCAGCATTTTTTGGAGTTCCTGGCTGGTGAGGGTTAGGGAATGTATTGTTGTGTTGTGTTTACGTGCTATCTCTCTTAATCTGGTTAGCGGTGGTTTTGTGTTTCTGTTGGTTGTCAGGTAGAGTATTTCGGTGATGTTTAGTTTGATGTTTTTTTCCGGGTTTATTAGTGCTATTGACGTTGGTTTATTGTCGCATGTGGTTTCCAGTTCTTGGATGGGTTCTTTTTCGTGGGGGTGTTTTTGCAGCAGATTATTTTTCTTTTCCAGTTCCATGATGGTTAGTTGGTCTATTAGTTGCGGGTTGCTGGTATTGAGTGAGATGAGGGATATGTTCCCTGTTTTTTTGATGGTGAGCATTTCTTGTTTCTTCAGTTTCTGGGTTTTGTCGTAGATGTTTTTGTAGTGGGCGATGTATCCTAGTTCCCTTATTTCCTTGACTAAGCCGTTGATTGAGGGTTTACTGCCTGGGTGGCGTGATAGGGCGTCCAGTATCCTGAAGGTTGTGGAGTCCATTACGGTATTAATACTATAGAGGTATAGTATAAAAACCATGAGTTTTTTATGTAAGAAAAGCTATTCAACAAAGCAGGTTATATCCTGATTATCTCCGGCAGACTGCCCCAGCAGCCCAGCTCACTGTCTAAGACAATCATGGCGCCCCTGATTCCCTCAATCTTTCGGGCATGCATCAGGGCGTTCTGCACTGGGTTCGCTCCCCTGACCTGGTTGGCTATTGCGGTTGCTGCCCCGTCAGCCAGCGGCGTTGAATCAGATAGGACAGTAACGGAATCAGCTTCCCCCAGGGAGATGGAGTGTCCTACTGATGCGGAGGATGTGCAGACCCCCAGGGGCGTATCCTCTGGTTTGACCTTTAAGGCTATCCTTCCGGAGTAAGGTGATGAGCCGGCATATAATCCGATAGTCACCTTTTTGTTCACCTTCAATGCTATGTCCCCGCCGTTTTCAACGATAGCCTCTGTGGCACCGGACTCCAGCAGAAAATCCCTCAGATGCTCGGAGAATGCTCCTGCTACGCAGGCCATGGGGCCACAGCCAGCTTTCCTTGAGGACTCAGCCATCTCCTGTACTATGCCCGGGGCGTTATCTCCCACCCTAAGGGGCTCGTAGGTTGACTGGTAGAATGGGCTGTTTCTTATGTACCCCTCCAGCAGGGTATACGTCTTTTCCAGCTCCTTCCTGGCTTCCCTGCAGGAGTCCAGGTCGCAGTAGACAACAATCCGGGATTCCTTAAATGATAACTCAAAGCTGTTCAGCGTTCCTGAATAGTCATGGCCTTCATCGGGCATGCCAGGACGCACGCCCCGCATCGAATGCATTCTCCTTTATCCACCTCAATACTCCAGTCTTCCGTGAAATAAATTGCTTCGGTAGGGCACAGTGAGATGCAGGCGCCGCAATCTATGCAATTCTCTATATCCTTCTTGATGTTCTCATCTAGTTTCCTGACACTGATCCCTGATTCCTTAAATCTCTCTATCACACTGTCCTCGTCGTGCGGTATGTCAACCACAATAGATGCTTTGTCGTACTCTATATCAGCCCGTAGGACGTTAATCAGCACTCCCGTCTCTACAATCACCTTCGAGAGTATGGGGGATTCAACCACGTTCGAGGAATACTCTAAAAGATATTTGCTCATCCCAACTCACCTTTTCTCATTATATCTGCTATGGTAACTATGCCTATGACCTTGTTGTTTTTGTCCACGACCGGTGTGGCATCCACCCTCTGTTTATCCATCCTCCTGGATACTATGTCAAGGGCCTCATTCTGGTCGGAGGTTATGACCTCCCGGGTCATGACGTCAGCCATTTTGGTTATGTTCCTGGCTAAGGATGTTGTTATATCCCTTGATGTTATAATGCCCTGTAGTTTGTTTACTTCATCTACTATGGGTATCTGGTCTATGTGGTTGTTTATCAATAACTCCGAGATCTCTTTTATGGTAGCATCTGCTTTGGCTGTAATCACTTCCCTGCTCATGACCTGATTAATCGTTTTGGTGCCTTTTTTTAGTTTCATTGGTTTAGCCTTCCCATTCTTTGGGATGGACTGTACCTTACCTGTGAGATAGAATTCTCCGTCCTCGATTAATTGCTTTAATTCCTTAAGGAGCTGGTAGGTTATCTTTAGACTTGAGAGCGGGCTTGTTCTGATCTTTCTCCCTTCCACATCAACCCTGCCGGAGAAGAGCTGCTCATAGTTTACACTACCCACAACCGGCCTGGCCAGCCTGGAGACTCCATAGTCTAAAATATCTGTCTTTACGTCCACATTCCTTACGGCTGTTTTGCGGGCTATTTCCTCGTTCAGGACTGGGATGGGCACGCCGATACCCAGATAGAGGCTCGTGCCGTATCCTGGGATGCTGCATCCCCTGACATAGCTGGGGTCCATGTCTTTGAGGTCGCCTCTGGTGGAGAGGTTTCCTGCTCCGCTGTCAGGGGAATGCTGGGTTCCCTCCCCGACAATAAAGCCCTTAGCTCCTCCAAGAAATATTCTTGTCCCCACTCCAATAACATCATAGTCCGGGTCATTTACGAGGGGGTTGAGTTCTCCAACACCTGCGAAGGATATGTTTCCCTTATCTGGTAAAAGAGTTCCCATGTATGTTCTCATCAGTGTATCTGATGAGTTGGTTGCTGCATTGTATCTCTGGTGGATGTTTCTGGGATTGTACATTATTGCCTGGTTCAGGTCGTCTATGGTGACTGTGGTCTCCACCTTCTTTTTGGGGTAGCAGTCGGTTCCATAGGCTTCAGCTCCCACCTCTATTTCTCTTCCGGCAACAAGGTCTTCTATAACATGCGCTCCCCCGTACTCGGGGTCCCTGTGTTTCCTTAGCTGGGTTGCTCCGATGTACGCGTCCACTGCCGCTATCCCTGAGTACGCTTCCACGTCGTTAAGCCATAGCCGGGTAATCTTGATTGGTGGGTCTGCGTGCCCGAAGTTGAGGAAGGCTCCTGAGGAGCACATGGCCCCGAATGTCCCTGTCGTTACTATATCTACCTCGCTGGCTGCTTTTTTGGGGTTTTCCTCGTAGATTTCAGGCATCTGGTCGGCTCGTACTATTACGGCCTCGCCTTTGCTTATTTTCTGGTTGATTTCTTTTATGGTCTTCATTCAGGTACCTGTTGGATTGTGAGGGGGGGGCTATAATGAAAATACTTAATATATTGTTATTTTAGTATAAATATGGCGGCATATATCTTATGCAAGTATGCATATATTCTTTTATAAATACAGAACTCCTATAAATATTCAGATATGCATAGAATCCCAAAATGGAACCCCCATCACTCACAGAAATAAAAAAATACCGGAAAAAGCTGGGCATAACGCAAACAGAGCTGGCTGAAAAGGCAGGAATAAGCCAGTCCCTCATAGCCCGGGTAGAGGCTGGAACAGTAGACCCCAGGTATTCAAAAATAGAGAGCATATTCAGGGCACTGAACGAGCTCAAAAAGGAAGAGATAAAAGTGGAGGAGATAATGTCTTGCGGAGTTGTGACAGTAAACACCAGCGACCCAATCAGCAAGGCAATAGGGTTGATGGAAGAACACAACGTATCCCAGTTGCCAGTGTTCAGGAGGAATCGGGTGGTTGGTTCCATATCAGATGAGATAGTCCTCAAGCAGATATCCGGTGGCGTTGACATCACGGACATACCCTCGCGTAAAGTCAAAGACTTCATGGAGGAATCATTCCCCTTCATAAACCCCACATCCCCCCTATCAATGGTCTCAAAGCTTCTGGAACACAACAATGCAGTTCTCGTTGTGGCAAAGGGGAAAGTCAAGGGCATAGTGACCAACGCAGACCTTCTCAAGGTCCTGCGATAGAACATTAATATTTCGTATCTCCTATTAATTAAAATGAGTCAAACAATCGCAGAAAAAATTCTATCCAGGCATTCAGGCAGGGAAGCATACGCTGGGGATATAGTGATAGCAGACATAGATTATGCCATGAGCCAGGACGGCACCACACCCCTGGCGATTGAATCCTTCAGGGACATGGGAGTAGAAAATGTCTGGAATCCCGATAAAATATCTTTCGTCATAGACCACTCAGCTCCAAGCCCCAGCCAGCAGGTAAGCAACCTGCACGAGATGATGAGGGAGTTCGCCAAGGAACAGGGAATTAATGTCTACGACATAGGATGCGGCGTATGCCACCAGCTGATACCGGAGCAGGGTCATGTTGTTCCAGGAGACCTGGTGGTGGGCGCTGACAGCCACACGTGCACCTACGGGGCATTGAACGTGTTCTCCACCGGAATAGGATCGACTGATATAGCAGCAGTTTACGCTTCAGGTAAGCTATGGTTCAAAGTTCCGGATACAATAAAAATCAACATCGCAGGAGAGCTGCCGAAGGGAGTGTATTCCAAAGACCTTATACTGAAGATTATTGGGGACCTGAGCGCAGACG
>JAYEGX010000048.1:0-4188 GCA_034659295.1 Candidatus Altarchaeota archaeon
TCAGGTCCCTGAACCTGCTCCCGTTCACCATCTCTGCGAGCTTGTCTGTTGAGTCTATGCCGTCAACCGCCACCTCACTCCTCAAGACCCCATCAAGCCAGTTACCTCCCCTAAATACTGTGCCCACGATGTAGGTTTCCTCATCCTCCTGCAGGCTGAATGGAGCATCATCCACCCCCAGAATCCTTACCTCATCTTTTATGCTGTAGAACTTCATTTTGCCTTTGCCCTCCATCATATTGTTTATATCCATGGAATCCAAAAGTCATATATGAAAACGGTGGGGATGGTTGTTTCGTCAGAGGGCAGGCAAGCGGACGTCCTGGTCCAGGATGATCGGGTTGAGACCGGCTCCATACTGAGAATAGGAGAGTTCTATGGGATAGTTGCCTACATGCTCTATAGGGAGGATGAGAAAATCGGATCCAAGCAGAAGCTGATAGCCAACGTCCAGGTATTCGGTAAACTGGGCAACAATAGATTGTTGAAGATTAAAAGACCCATCCAGCCGTACGCTGAGGTCTTCTTGGCCAGCGATGTGGAGCTGGGAGATATGCTTTCAGGTGAGAGGAACATAAGCCTGGGTAATGTTTACGGTACGGGAGCCAGGGCCTTCCTCGACCCGAATGAATACGACAGGCATATGGCGGTTTTAGCGAGCACGGGCGCTGGTAAAAGCTATACAACAGCTAACCTGATAAAGGAGTTCCTGTCCCTGAGTCTGCCGGTTTTGGTCGTGGACACCCACGGCGAATACCAGAGATTATTATCCCACATGATCAAGGAGGAGGACATAGACCTTGAGGTGTACACGGTCAAGTATCCGAGGAAGGGTTTCAGGGAGTTGAAGATTCCCGTATCAGCTCTGAGCCCGGAGGACTTCAACCATTTCATACAACTGACGGAGCCGCAAAAAACTGCTCTGGAGACGGTGTTGGATAAATTTGAGGGAGATGATTATCTACTTCAGGACATAATAGACAAAACCGACGAGTTAAGCCAGAAAGACTTCCATGAGGGCACCATCAGGGCCTTAAAGAGGAAGGTGATCTCCCTGGAGAGGAGTTTCCGCAACGTCTTCGACAAGTATGGCACGGATATAACCAAGATAATAAAACCGTATCAGGTCACAATAATAGATGCCTCCTACGCCCCCCAGGGTGTGAGGCAGTCTGTTGTCTCCTATCTCGCAAGTGAGCTGCTGCAGGGCAGGATAAGGGAGAAAAACGAGATGAGCAACTCGATAGGCTATGAGCTACTTTTTGTGGTCGAGGAGGCCCATAATTACGCCAGCTCCAAGCTCTCGCATTCCTGCCGGTACCAGCTGCAAAGGATTGCCTCCGAGGGCCGGAAGTTTGGTGTGGGATTGTGTGTCATATCCCAGAAGCCCTCAAAAATTGATGAGGAAATTCTCTCCCAGTGCAATACCGGGATCTACATGCACATCACCAACCCAAGCGACAAGGATCATATCAGGCGGAGCTTCGAGTCCATTAATGATGAGATAATCAAGGACCTGGATTCACTTGACGTCGGCGAGTGCATTATTGCCGGGGCCATGAATAGGATACCATTCCTTATGTGCTCGGTTGATGATGTGGGGGTTAAAAGAGAGCAGCGAAGGAAGTTCAACTACAAAAGAGAGGAGAAGATCAGGGTAGCAGGCTCTGAATACGTTTAGGGTTCAGACATCTCCCAGCCGGGTGCCTCTCCTGGTGGATTTGAGTTCGTAGGGTCTCTTCTGCTTTTTCCCGGTGGATGAATTCCTGTAGGCATAGACTGAGACGGCAGTAATCAACAGCAAGAAAGCTAGCACTATAAACGAGATTATCATGCCAAAAAGGTCGAATCCTGTTACCATGCCAGTAACCGCTGGAGCTTCTTCCTTCTTTTCCCGCTGGTATACTATTTTCCGCGTGGAGGTTGTTGTCGAGGAGGTGGATGTTGTCGTATAGGTGGTTGTCGTGGTGGTGGTGGTTGTCGTGGAGGTGGTTGTCTTACAGGGTAGGCAGGGTCCCCCGCAGTCTATTCCGCTTTCTCCCTGGTTTTGCCTGCGGTCGCTGCAGCTGGGGCAGGGCATACAGGGCCCGTCGCAGTCTATGCCTCTCTCACAGGCCCCATCATGACAGTTCTCTATTAGATCAAAGCAGCTTCCCTCATCTGACTTCTTTTTAGATGGCACTCCAGTGATCCCGCCCCCGCTATCGTCGTCGTCATCTCCATCATCTTTCTTGCGTATGCGGTTTATTTCGAAGTTTGCTTTCACGTAGTCTTCCACGTCGTTTCCGTTAAGGTCCCGGCACCTGATGTAGAATTTGCCTGAGGTTTTTTGGGTGAACGTCGTGGGGTATGTGTCGTCATGTTCCATCCCTGAGCTGGAGGCGTGCATCTTGTACTTCATGCTCGTGTAGCTTTTGTCTTTGGTATCGTATCGGCATGTGGATTTCTCGTTGGTGTCCACCTCCACAGCCACCTCCGCGCTCTTGTATCCCGAAGAGTATTCCACGTCAGTGTCCTCACCCCTCATCGCAGGAGGTGTGGTGTCGTTGACGATGAAGTTGTGTTTTAGGGTGGAGGTTTTCCCGTAAACGTCGCTGCAGTTGACAGTGAAATTATAGAACCCATCCAACAACCCCTCAACGTTGAAGGTGTATTTCTCGTCTAAAAATCTTGTGGAGATGGAGACATTGATTGATCCTCTCTTAACCAGACCATCCCCGGACTCTATCATATATCTACAGAAGACCTCTGGTTGTGGTTTAGGGTTTATCTCCTTTACTTTGAACATGAAGACATTAGCAGGGGGCATGCTGTCGTGTTTTATTGTTTTGTTTCCGGGGCGGTTTTTGTTTTTCTCGGGTGCTCGGGTGTCGTTCCATAACGCAACACCGGAGAGGTGGGGGAGCCGGATGGTCAGATTATTTGGGGTATTCAGGTAGCACATAGTCCCTCCGGCATCATTGCATTCTTTGAGTATTACAGGCTCCTGTTCATCGGGGAGGTAGACTAGCTGCAGGTCGCTGGAGAGGTTCCAGTCGAGCTGGATTACAGCCCCCTCAAGGTAGTCTTGGTCTGCCAGCAGCTCTTCTGTGTTGTTGAAGTACAGCAGGGTTTGGAACTCCACACCCAGCAGGTCTTCCAGCTCATCCATCCAGTTACCTGAATCCGATAGATTGTATATCTCCAGGAGGGGTGCTTGATTCCAGTTCATATCCAATCCGCTGAAGGAGGGGATTTTTACTGTGATATTGGATTCCAGACGAAACAGCAAAGTGAAGGTGTTGTTGATTATGATGCCATCATCCCCTGAGTAGTTTATTGTGTTGTTGCCTGCATCAAGCAGGGAGGCGGATTTAACGTGTTCTACTCCTACAAGCTCTTGGATGAATCTGCTCGCGTTCACTGGAGCCTGAATGGTGAGCTCTATTTCCTCGCTGCATCCTACATAACCGAAGCTGTCGTTGGCACAGACCTGCAGTTTGTGCACTCCCCCGGGCAGGGTAATCGTTTTGTTGCAGGATGCTGTGTTGCCTGTTACATCCCCTATCTTCTTTGTTTTGCCGTCCAGCAGGTACCAGAGGCTGCTGAGGTTTGATTTAACATCAGATGCTGTGAAGTTAAGCTCTACGTTCCCGCTGTAGGTGCCGTTTATAGGACTGTGAGCTGAAACCTGCGGGGGCTTGTTTAGGTATATCACCCGGGTGCGGGAGTTATCTGAGGGGTTGTTGTCGTAGAATCCCATCAAGCTCAATATTTCAGCGGTTAGGTTATGGAATCCCTCAACTGTGAGGGAGGTGTTTAATTCAAGCGTGAACTCCTTGGATTGGCCGATGGTGTTCCCATACATACCCCACACATATGCTTTTTTTTGGATTCGGACACCTGATTCATCCACCAGCTTGATTTCTGAAAAGGCTGAGTCGTTGAATCCTCCGAGGTTGGTGAGCTGGTAGCTTATGTTGTAGTTTCCATCCAGGTTGAGCACTGTCAGATTGCCGGAGTTGTTGAGTATTGATTTTCCCGTATCTGTTTCCACGATCTTTATGCCCTGGAAGCTCCCATTATAGTCCAAGCTGATTGAGAAGTCGTGAACGGGATAAACAAGCCTCACAACCCTGGAACGGAAATTATCCGAGATGTTGCTGTCGTTTATTATTGATGCATTCACAGTGATGTTGTATAAACCCC
>JAYEGX010000049.1:0-15682 GCA_034659295.1 Candidatus Altarchaeota archaeon
TAGTCCGGGGGGAGAAAATAGCTAAAGCACTGGATAAATCATCAGGAACTGTGAGAAACCAGATGCAAACGCTTAGGGCATTAAATTATGTGGAGGGGGTGCCCGGACCCAGGGGGGGGTATCTTCCTGAGATGAAGGCATATGAAGCTCTCGGGCTGTCTGCAGTTAAAAACCCTGCCATAGTACCCATCTACAGGGATGATGAGAAACTGGATGGAATCTACGCACAGAAGATAACATTCAACAAAATAACGGATCCTGAATCCTGCAGCGTTATCATATCGGTTCTGGGAGACACCAGAAAAATAGACGACGGCAACGAAATCATTATCGGTCCAACACCAATAAACCATGTCATAGTATGCGGGAAAGTTATCGGCAGAGATGACACTAAAAGAGAGATACTACTGGATGCGAGAAGCATAACAAGTATACCTAAAGGAAAAGTTTCCTCCATATCAACCAAGAAACTAGTGAGCCTAACACCCTCAATGAGCGTCCAGGAATGCTCCAAGCTCCTGGTGGAAAACCACATTAATGGGGTGCCAATCATAGAAGATGAGAAACTGGTTGGTATACTGACTGAGTCAGAGATAGTTAAGGCCATATCTGAGGGCAAAAGAACAGCGAAAGCAAGAGATCTTGGGATAAGAGACGTATATGTCATAGAAGAAGACGCGGAAATAATAACATGCGTCAACAAAATGCAGAAATACGATGTTGGAAGGCTCATAGTAACAAGAGGGAACAAGCCAGTGGGGATAATAACCAGGACAGACATCCTGCTGCGGATGATTAAATAATCTTTTTTTTAATAGAGCATCCCTGTGCTGTAGATATATTCACTGCCTGAAAATAATACTATATGCTATACCAGAAAGCGTTCAATAAAACACTCAAGGCAGTGGTGAACATGATCCCTGTCCTTCTGGGAGTTCTTCTCCTAATATCCCTGATCCTGAAGCTGGTTCCCCTGCAGTCATATGCTGGTTTGTTCACAGGGAACCTGGTATCTGACTCGCTGGCTGGTGCATTATTTGGCAGCATAGCAGTCGGCAACCCCCTAACCAGCTACATAATCGGCGGGGAGCTGCTGAAACAGGGTATCAGCTTGGTTGCTATCACAGCATTCATTGTGGCATGGGTTACCGTTGGAGTAGTGCAATTACCTGCAGAGATGATGTTTCTGGGAAAGGAATATGCTCTGGCCAGAAACCTTCTGGCCTTCATATCATCCATACTCGTGGCCCTATTAACAACCTATACGCTGGTGATGCTCACATGAAAAACGAGGGATTGGTTTTTTTGGCCATGGTTCTGCTTGCATACCTGTTTCTGGCGTTAATGGACTACCCTAAATTCCAGGAAACCAAGGGTTATTTTATCATGTTGATGATAAACATAGCACCTATCCTGTTGCTGGTTTTCGGCTTGATGTTCCTTTCCAACCTGTTTCTGGAGCAGGATAGGATTAAAAAATATATCGGAGGCAAATCCGGCCTCAAGGGCTGGTTTATTGCCATAACGGGGGGTGTTATCTCCACAGGGCCGGTGTATATGTGGTATCCCCTGCTTAGGGACCTGAGGAATAAGGGCATGAGAATTTCCCTGCTAACGGCTTTCATATACGCTAAATCTATCAAAATCCCCCTCTTTCCAGTGATGCTGATGTACTTTAGCTTAACCTTTACTCTATCCCTCACCTTCTACACCCTGTTTTTTTCTGTCGTCAACGGTCTGGTTATGGAGTTCTTATCCAAGAGATTTAAATGGTTTTAAACAAATAATCTAATCTATGAAGAAAATTTACATACCCGCATACTCTATGAAAAGCTCCCAGAAGGTTGTAAAGAAGTCTCTAAGGCTTCTTGAGGGATACAAAAGCGTTGGCCTGCTAACTATCGCCCAGCATCTTAATCAGATGGGGGGGGTTAAAAAAACCCTTGAGAAAGCGGGTTTTGACGTGGTTGAGGGGGGTCAGATACTGGGCTGCGACATCAAAGCGGCAAAAAAAATTATCGATGAGGTGGAGGTCTACCTTTACGTCGGCTCCGGACGGTTTCATCCCCTGAGTGTGGCATACGTAACACAGAAACCTGTGGTGGTCGCAAATCCCCTATCAGATTTCGCTGACACCGTAGGGAAAGAGGAGATAGCTGGTCTGAAGAAGGCTAGGAAGGCCAGGATCCTGCTGGCATATGATGCTAATATCTTTGGGGTGCTGGTTTCCACCAAGGAGGGGCAGTTCAGCCCCCAGGAAGCGTTCAAGGTCAAAAGGAAGTTGGAGACTGCGGGTCGTAGGGCCTTTATCTTCGCAGGATCCGAGATTACCCCCGATAATGTTCTCCCCTTCAAGGTTGATGCATGGGTTAACACGGCCTGTCCCCGGATAGTTGAGGACTTCTTTGATAAGCCTGTGCTCAACGAGGGGGAACTGGATATGCTACTGGGTGGTTGAAGTGATAAAAGACGCTAAAAAATTTTTTGGGGGATATGATGTTGAGATCAGGATCTTTCTGTTTGTAGTCTTTGGCAGTATCTTCCTGATGCACTCACTCAGCTCTCTAGTGTGGGGGGATATAATGTCAATGCTTATATCAGGAGCTCTTGGTGTGCTGCTGGTAAGCTATGCGCTGAAAACAAAAAACGGCGTAGAATTAACAACGGAATCCCTTACCAAGACAGGGGGTTTGTTCATCCTGTACGGCCTGAATCTCACCTACTTATACATAGAACTAATAAATCGTAATCTATCTATCATGAATGCTACTGGAAACTATGGGTTACATAACATCCTATCTATCTTATTGGTCTTTCTGGTAGGTATTTATGTAATACGCTACACCCGGAAGAAAAGAAGGGAGGGTGTTAGAGCAGTCTGATTTCTTCTGGCATTTCACCAAAGAGTTCCCTGAACTCATTAGGCCAGTTCTCCGGGTTAAGGCCTTTTTGCGCTAGAAAGGTGGCAAGCCATCTCTCCAGCCCTATTCCTGTGCAGCCGGAGTAAAGCTTCTCCCCGCCGGAGAGTTTAACGTTGAATCCTTCAGGGTATTTTATTCCATTATTTGAGGCGTTCTGGAATTCAAGCCACTCGCTATCTTCTCTTGAGCCTTTATATGGGAGGTATGATTCGAAATCCACGGTTCCAATTTCATGTTTCTCATCAGCTAATCCCTTAAGGCCCTCTTGGGCCATGAACCAGGGTGTTACCCAGGCCATCCTCCACTCCAGATCAAGTACCTGGTTGAAGATTTTCTTGTATCCTTCGATAATTTCCTTGTGTAGCTCAATGACCTGTTTTCTGGTTCCGAGCCATACGATTTCTATCCTGTGGAATTCATCAACTCTTTCTATTCCGTGGATGCCTCCTGACTCGTATCTCATGGATGGGCCGGAGCGATCGAACAACTTCAGGGGCATCTGCTTAAGGTCCAGGGTTCTGTTCTCGAAAAACGGCCAAAGTGGCGGGCATTGTGCATAAGACATGCCCCCTATGGGGGGGTCTATTTTTTCCTTAATCTTATCTAGGGGTATCTCTCCTGTAATCCTGTATTCGTCTATCACATCCTCCCAGAATTCACGGCTTCTGGTTTTTGGGGGGCTTAGGTAATAAATCTCATTGTATACGTTTTTAGCGTGGCCGGAGCGTTTCCATACGTCCCAGGTAACTGCTTTAGGTAGAATAACTTCCTGGAAGCCCAGTGGCTTAATAAGCTTTTCCTCCGCGATGGATTCCATGGTCTTTATTATCTTGGTGGGTGTGGGGCCGTAAATCCACTGCCCCCTACCTCTATGCTTTATCCAGTTCTTTTTCTTCATCTCCTGGGTTGGATCTTCACTCCATGCGTGTTTCTTCACGGGTGAGGACCATGTGATTTCATGATGCTCACCCTTCCCGGCATACAATTGCTCTTCTATTTTCTCGTTAATGAGGTTGATGATCCGGTCCGCGTAGTTTCTCTTTAGAAAAGACTCATCCAGATTCTCTAATAGGATGTGGCAGGTTTTGTTTTCAAAACCAATCTCTTTTACAAAGGGTAGTTTCATCTCCTTTTCGGGACTATCCTTCACATCAAAGCTTATCTCATATCTGCGGCCAAGGATTTCCCTCACCCCTGTTTTGTATTCAGCTCCCATCTCTTTTGCCAGGTAGTTTTTTATCCGATATACTGCGTCATGGGGTCTGACATATCTGCCTGATTGGATTCTTAGCGTAAGATGGTCCTTCTCCAGCATCCATTCATCTATTCTGGCCCCTTCACCTTCGGGGGCGCCCTTTTGCAGAAGCTTCCCTGCCTCCTTAATGTATCCTGTGAGGTCTGCTGTAATGGGTTTGCTTAAAACCAGCACTGCATCGAGAGTGAATTTCATGGTATAAAATAGATGGATGTGAGTATAGAAAAATACTTTTTCAGGAGAGATAGCTTCTTAACAGGTCCTCGGAATCAACTAGCCCCTCAAGGTTACCTTTTCCGTCTACTACAGGTATGCGGATTATTCTGTTTTCTACCATCAGCTGCGCAGCCTTCAGGGTTCCTGAGTCTGCTGTTATAGTCTTTGGGTTAGCGCTCATGGCCTTAACAACATGCGTCTTCTTGCTTTTACCTGATTCTTTGCCTATGTGCAAAGACCTCTTTTTGAGAAGATCCATTCGCGTTACCATGCCCTTCACCTTACCTTTCTTATCCAGAACAGGAAAGCCTCCGAAGCCGCTTTGTTCCATCATGTTCCATATCCTGGAAACGTCATCATCTTCCCTTAAGGAAACCACGTCGGTGCTCATAACCTCTGAGAGGTTTTTCTTTGCTGTCTTGTAACCGAGGTCGACGAAGGCTCTGAGAATGTCCATAGAAGATAACATGCCTATCGCCTCACCCTCCGGGTTTACCACTGGAAGCTGTCTAACCCCTGATTCGGTGATTTTTTTGGCAACAGAAAACAGGTCCTCTTTGGGTGATGCTGTCACAACATTATGGCCCATGACGCCTCGCACTTCCACGTTTGTTTTTCTGGATGTAACGGTTAAGGCATTACCCCTGGATAGTATTCCCGTAATCCGCCCGCTTTTTTCATCGGTAACGGGCAGGGCCCGATATCCTGTTTCCCTCATCAGAGACTGGGCCTTGGTTAGAATATCATCTTCTCTAATGCAGAGCGGGTCTGTGCTCATAACCTCTTCAACGGAAACCATTTTTTTTTATCTACCTATTGCATTCCTCGCAGAGTAGTCTGCCGTCTATGACCTTAAGGTCTTCGGAGAAGTTATTGCATGATTCGCATACGCCTGAGAGGCTTTCTGGTGAGGGGGTTATTTCCTCAATATTCCACATGGTGTGTTCCCTGATTAATGTGCTCAGGGCGGGTTCAACGTTAACTATGTCATCCTCCGAAAGGATTCCTACGATGTTATTGCGTTTTGTTACCACAAGTCGCTTGATGTGCTGTTCGGACATTTTCTTTGCTGCCTCGTCTATGTCCGCTTCAGGTTCTATGGTTATCAGCGGGGAAGTCATCACCTCAGCGACATGTATGTGGGCCGGGTCTTTGCCTTCAGCCACAACCTTGCGTATTATGTCGGTATCTGTTACTATGCCGGATCCCTTTTTTTTCTCCATCACCAGAAGGGAGTCTATGTCATGGCTTTTCATCAGCTCAGCTACCTTTTTTATGTTCTGGGTGGGTTTAACGTACACTACTGCCCTGGTCATCACATCCCCTACGCTTAATTCCATTTTAGTTCTATGCTTCATATATATTATAAGACACTATTGGAGTGTGATTATAAAAATGGGTTCCCAGCTAGGTTTTGAGGTGAAGGCGAAGGACATCGGTGCACGGGTTGGTCTGCTTGATGTGGGGGGTAAGATAATCCAGACCCCTGCTCTGATGCCTGTGGTCAGCCCCAAAAGGGAGGTTCTTTCTTGTGGGGAGCTTAGGGAGGAATTCAACGTTTCTGCGGTGATGACCAATGCCTACATCCTATTGCGTGATGAGGAACTTAAAAAGGAAGTCCTGGATAAGGGAGTGCATGGGCTTTTAGGCTTTGATGGTGTTGTTGCCACGGATTCGGGTTCATTCCAGTTGATGCAGTACGGTAACGTGCTGACCTCCAACAAGGAGATCATCGGGTTCCAGAACAAAATCGGCTCAGATATCGGTTCCTTCCTTGATATTCCCTCCATGCCCGATGCTTTCAAGGCCAGAGCCGAAGAACAGCTGGATTTGACTCTAAAGAGGGCTAAGGAAGCTCGTGGGGAGGCGGATTTTATAGTGAACGCAGGCATTCAGGGCTCATCTCATATGGACTTGAGGGCCAGGGCTGCTAAAGAGATCGGCAAAGACTTCCGCTTATGTGCTGTGGGGGGTATTGTAGGTATCATGGAGGCTTATCGTTTCTCTGATTTGGTTGATATCATTGCAACAGTAAAAAAGAATATTCCTCTCAATAGGGTGGTGCACGCCTTCGGTTTAGGTCATCCCATGATATTCTCCCTGGCTGCTGCTTTAGGCTGTGACCTGTTTGATTCAGCCGCTTATGCATTGTATGCCCGGGGTGGGCGCTATTTAACCGCTATGGGAACTCTCCATCTGGATGATCTAAGTTACCTGCCCTGCTGCTGTCCCGTATGTGCCCGCTACGGGCTGGAGCTGAAAGAGCTTGAAGGGGATGAACGGGTAAGGGAGCTGGCACGACACAATCTTTACGTGTCCTTTGCGGAACTGGCGAGGGTCAAGCAGGCAATACACGAGGGCAGTCTGTGGAATCTTCTGAGCGTGAGATTAAGGTCGCATCCCATGCTTTTGTCAGCCATAAAATCCCTCTCGGAGCAGGGGCAGTGGCTTTCAACCCTTGACAGGATTACGGGGAAAGCATCATTCTATCACCTGGGTCCTGAGGCAGAACACAGGACTGAGGTCATCAATGTGAGGAAGAGGCTTGGGAGGGTTGATTCCAAGAGAAAGGTAAGGATGCCACCCTTCGGTGATGTGCCCCTGGAGCTGACCAGCATCTATCCCTTCGTCTCCTACATGGCCCCCGATAGTGTTGGGAGAGAGGAAATTTATGCCCAGGTTAGAGATATTGACCGCCTTAAGGCGATGATGGACTACCAGTTCGGTTCCGGTGCTGGCTCCCTGATACCTAAAAGGGTTCGCATCAAGAACTCAAGGAGGACGGGGAGGATGCGCTGGGTGTACCTGGATGGTGAATTAATCGCTTCACTTAGGGCATCTGATAACTGGATTATTCCAAAGGAGAAACTGGCATTGGGTTTGCATGAGAAATTCCCCCACCCCCTGCTGAGGGTTTCCGTAGACGATGAGGCCAAGCCCTTCGTTGAGGAGGGGAAGAGCGTGTTCTGCAAGTTTGTCCTCCAAATCGACGACAACCTGAGGTGCATGGATGAGGTGTTGGTCGTTGACAAAGACGATAACCTAATCCGCATTGGCACCCTGCACCTATCGCCTGCGGAGGTGAGGGATTATAGCAAGGGCATGGCTGTCAGGGTCAGATGATTATTTCCAACATCAATCGCCGGTTTTCTTCTCTAATTCCGCAACCCTGTATTCTAAATCGCTAAACTTCCAACTGCTGACTCGATTCCTTTTCCCCTCTAGTCCACGAACTCTTGTATCGAGTTCATTCCACTGTTCTTTGTCTTCTATCTGACCTCCGATCCGTATCAACTCTGCTCTGGCTATCAATAATGCACTGCATATCATCAACAAGCAAGCTGATATAAACTGTATAGGATAGCTGATTTCGATTTTATGGGTAACGATATTAATAAGAGAGGACATACATGCTATAAAGCCTATAAAAAAAAGACCCGTCGCCGGAATTAAAACAGTGGATTTCATTCACCTTCTCCATCATGTTTTTCCAGTCTCTCCATCACGCGCTGGAAAAAGCTGTCTAGCTCACGATCAAATACATCCTCAGTAACGTAGTTTTTTTGCTCCATCCTTGCAAGTTTAGATATTGCGTCATCTATCTCCACCACTCTGCTTTCTAGGGTATCTTCTAATCTCTCCACCCGCGGTATCACAGATCTGATCTCACCAATCTCTCTATCGAATTCCTTTTTTCTCTTTATAAACTCCTCATTAAGCCCCTCTAGGGATCCCAATCTAGACTCTATATCCTCCTTTTTCACCAAATCCTGCGATTCTACCATGAAGTGGTTGGCTTTTTTCATAACCTCCTCGAACTTATCTTCCAGGGACTTGAATTCCTCGGAGAGTTTCAGGAATTTACCCTGCTTTTTCTGTATCTGGACGAAGATGTCCTCCGCTTTCTCTGAATCTCTACTAACAACGGTCTGAATCTTCATTATACCCTTTAGATCCTCCCTGACTTCGTTACTAAGCTTTATTACTGCCTCAGTGCCCGTGAAGGCTGATATGCTTGACTTAATCTTTTTTTGTTCCTCCCTAAGGGAGTCTAGAAATTTCTTAAATGTCTCTTGTTTGGATTCTAGCTTCATCACCTTAATATCCTCTTTTTTCACCTCCTCCATCAATTTCTGGGGCTGGACTTCCCCTACCAGCTCTATGGCTTTTCTGGTTTCCATTTCCATGGAATTAAGGCTTCTTTCCAGGGCAAGACTTCTCTGTCTCACATCGCCTATTCCCTCGCTTAGCCTCTGGAATCTCTCATCGTTCATCTTCATCATCTCTCGCAGGGTTTTTACCTGTGCCCAGAGTTTTTGGATCTCTATTCCCACCCTGCCGGATTGCTCTATGGAGGGGGTGGTTTCCTCTACCTCCCCAGCCTCTTCTTCCCCTCTTAGAATGAGCTCATCGATCTCTTTCTGCTCCCCTCCTCTGTTGCTCAAGATTCTGGGTAGTTTCATTACACACACGCAAGGATGCTGCATGCTTTAGCTCGCAGAGGAATTGCATAGTATTCCATCACCTTGCGTTTGCACCTCCTTTCTTTTTGTTCCAACATTTTGTGTGTTTGTAAGTTCATACCACTCCCTTCAGGGGGTGGTTGTTGATCTTTATTTCAACTCTGGATAGACTGCTAATCCTTCCTGGGAAATATTCACAGATCGCCCCCCTGTTGTATGATCGGTTCCCCTCATCTTTAGAACCTCCAGATACTTCTTACGGGAGTGCTCTATCTCCCTGTAGGATAGAACGAGTATGCCATCCGATAGATATGCTTCGCTCAGTTTTGACAGATCCTGGTAAGAATTCTCGCATACTAGCATTGTTACACAACCGTAGCCCTTTAGGGAAGAGAGAAGATCGTACATCAATTCCCGATACTCTTCACCATCTTCCAATCTGGACCTTATGGGATTGATAGAATCTATTACTACTCTTTTTGGCTGAAGTCTTTTTGTATTCTTTATCAATTTATCTAGTATCTCCTTCCCATCTTTTATCCTACTAATGTCCAGAAATTGTACTGCTTCGGACTCTATCAGTCTTTGGGAATAAAAAGCGTACTGGGAGAGGAATTTCTGGATAACCCACCCGGGTTCGGAAACAGCGGAAATGTATAATCCCTTTTCTTTTTCTCTGGTACCATGGAACAGGCTCTGGATGGCCAGAGTGGTTTTCCCGGTTCCTGGTTCCCCGCTCACTAGAATAGTTGAGGGTATGGGAAATCCTCCATCCAACATCTCATCTAAACCCGGAATCCCTGACCTTAATCTCTCTTCAGTGTCCATTTTAGATAATCTCATCCTTTATCTGGAATATACATTTATCATTGCCTTTGCTCTCACATTCTGTTTCGTTACAGTACCTTCTTTCCCCTCCATGACTCTGGTATAATGCCACCAAAATTCCTTCCAATATGTGACAGGTTTTATCGTTTGTTTTGCTATCTATCTCCACGCTGCCTCTTACCTCCACCTTGCTCTCCTTGAAAATAATATCCCTCACTATGCCTCTCTCCCTTAGTCTATCCCCTGCTTCCTGAAAAAAGTTATCTTCTCCCAGTTGTGAGGCTATGTTCCTGCCTATAATCTGTCCTGTGGAATACATCAAGCCATGACTGGCTTGCCCTATCCTCCGATAGAGTAATTCTTTAATTTCTCTTAATTCATGATTTGATATATACATTCTACGCATTAACATCTATTTTTTTTTTACGTTAATATACTTGTCACGTTTCATCCTGAAAGTTCATCCTGCAACCTCTTCCAATCATCCTCCTCCTCAGGTTTTTGAGCTTCACCACCCGTGGACTCTTTGAGATCTAACTTCTTTATATCCTCCTCCAGATCCTTCAGGTACATGTCCACTATCTGGAAGGAGCCCTTCTTCAGGTTTTCCAGGGCGAGATTCAGTTCCAATTCCGGATCGAAGACATCCACCCCTATTGCCTTGGCCCTCTTCACCTTTAACTTGAGGGCTTCGATCTTCAGGTCGTATTTCTCATAGAGATCCAACTCTTTATCGCTCAATCTTCTCGGGTTGTGTAATAGTGGTCGAAATGTTACGAAATATGGATTTCCCCTGTTATAGTGTGAATTCTGCATCATTCCGGTACCAACGCGGGCCTTCACAACGGATCTCATTATGGCCTCCCCGTATTTCATCTTGATCTGTGATAGATCTCCCTCATAACGGGTTCTCATCTGCATATCGGTCCCCACATTTGCCTTGATATCCTTGGGATAATCTGTCAGTACCTGAGAGATCAGCACCAAGCCGATGCCCCACTTTCTGAACTCCCTCACCCCCCTTTCTAGCTGGATGAGGCCACTACCTGTTCCCCCAAACTTTGGCAATAACCTGTGAACCTCATCGAAGACTATGAGTGTTTCTAATTGAGTTGCCTCATCCATCCTGGCCCTGAACACCTCTAATATGGCCTGAGTTATCACATCCTCTGTATTCTCTGGATCCAGGTGATTCATACAGAATATGGTTATCTCTCCGGATTTCATATGCTCGGTGATATTCAATTCCCAGGGACGTTTCAGTATTTTTATCCCTCCCTCGAATCTCTGAGCCTCTTTTTTTTTCATCCCGAATTTTTGATAAAGCCTGAACATACTCTTTTCTTTGTTAGGTCTCAAAAAACCCGTCCACTGGGCTGTTGGATCGAAAACCAGAACCGAAACATTACTTTTCAATGCCTCCTCCACTATGTCTTGTGCGGCAATGGTTTTCCCTCCTCCGGTGGAACCCGCGATTAGTACGTGTTCGGTCAATCTGTCCAACTCCATGAATGCCCTGATCCCTGATTCAGCGATTCTGCCGATGAAGGCGGATCTTTTCCCGTGGCGGGGTAAATTCATAAAATCTATTCCCGCAAGATATCTCTTTCCTTTCGCCTGCTTTCTTTTGTATAGAACATATCCTACGTACCAACAGGCAAAGATAAAGAATATCAAAGATAATATCCAGATTGGTATGCCTGCAATTTTTAACTCCAATAGACCTACATTGACATTAATCTCCCGTATATCCTCAACCTCTTCTGTTCTGTTAGCAGCTCCTTCATACTCAAGAGCACCTCTGATAAGGTATTTACCACCTTCAATTCGTGGTATATCCAAATTCTCTGTGAATGTAATGGTACTGTCCATAAATGGAAATGTTTTGCTCTCATTCAAAACCTCTTTTGTGAGAGGGTCAAGCAATTGCAGAGTAAGTACTGTATCTCTTTTAATATTATGTGGGTTATCTATTGTAACCCTGACAGGTAGTTTTTTACCGGGGGATATGCTGTAGGTCGAGGGTTTAATTTTTATATCAAATAGAGTCTGCTGTGGGGGTAAGACCCTTACATTAGCAGGTATGCTTGTTGATTTATCCTTTAATGTAAGTGATAAAACTCCGGAATAAACTCCGGAAGCAGCATCTGCTGGCACATAGAAGATGATCTCTAGATTAGTCCTCTCCCCGGACTCCAGGGCAACAACAGGGTTTTTAATCTCTATGAACTCCTTTACCTTTCCTGTAATATTGGCTCTGAGGGTTGCAGTATCACCTAAGGTATTAACCACATCTATGAAACTATCTATGCGTTCCCCTGGATAGAGGTCGATGGAGATCACCTGCATCCCTGATATGGGGCCGACCACCGCCTCCTGGGTTGTTCTGTTTTCTGTTGTCTCTACTATACCCACTATATCAGCTCCTATACTCATGAAGCTTAGGATTGCAAATGCAAACAGGATTATAAAAAATAAACTATTTTTCATACCACTTCTTTTCTTTCTCCTCTTTTTTTGTCATAGACATATTGTATACAATTATTATTAACGTTATCAAAACTAAAAACAATAAGGGTACGATGCCTGCCAGGATGTTTCCGACTCCTGTGCCTCCAATCAGTCTGCCGATAATACCTGGTTTTTCATCAGGATTTCTCTGGGTTTTCAGGTTTTTATTGTCCACTTCCACCTGTGGGTGTGGGTTATCCTCCATGACCGCTACTTTCGCGATGATTCCTCTTCCGTAGCTTATCCACACCTGCTCGGGGTCTACCTCGAATTCCCTGACCAGGGAGTAGTTTCCTTTATTGAGGGAGGGTCTGATTTTTATTTCTATGGGGAATGTGTCATTTGCTCGACCTATGGTTTCAGCTATTAATGGCGTGCATTGGGGTTCTATATCTCCAACGACTCCTTGGTCTATACACCGGCCTTCCTCGTCCACGAACCAGAATTTCCACCTCACCGGCAGATAGTCTCCAGCCGAATATCCTTCTTTCACTGGTACTGTGATATTGTATTGTATGTTGATGCTTGATTTCTGGGATAATTTATATGAAGTGATTTTTTCGTCTTGGATGACGGATGAGTTGGTTTTCTTGAAATTATTCCATATCTTCTGGGCTAGTGCCTTAATCTCATCTGTTTTATTCTCAATGCTGCTTGTTTTATTCTCGATTGAGGTTAGGCTTTCTCTGATTTCATCCAGTCCCTGAACGCTAGATCTTACACCTGACGGACAGGCTCCGCAGTCTGCTGGACAGTTCTCACACGTTTCCCCCAGTCCACAGCTCGCATCCCCGCATATGGAGCTCATCGGACAGGCTCCGCAGTCTGCTGGACAGTTCTCACAGTTTTCTCCTGAGTCGCAGCTTGCGTCTCCACACACAGAGCTCATTGGACAAACCCCACAGTCTGCCGGGCAGTTCTCACATGTTTCTCCTCTGTTACAGCTTGCATCCCCGCATACGGGATCAGTCAAGCAAATACCACAATCAGCTGGGCAGTTTTCGCAGTTTTCTCCTGAGTCGCAGCTCGCATCCCCGCATACGGGTGTTGTTGGGCAGGCTCCGCAGTCAGCGGGGCAGTTTTCGCAGTTCTCCCCGGATTCGCAGCTCGCATCCCCGCATACTGGAGTTGTTGGGCAAGCACCGCAATCAGCAGGACAGTTCTCACAGTTCTCTCCAGTCTGGCAAACTCCATTTCCACAGATTATACCCTCTATAACATGGAATCCGGATACGGCCTGGGTATCAATCCCGGAAGGGTTGGCCTCCACCAGGATACCATAACTCGCACGGTCTGCATTCGCTGGAATCTGATAATTATAGTAATAGTTCCCGGTTTCAATCCAGATCATACCAGCGTCTGTGACGTCATATACTAACTCGGTACCATTCCAGTGCTTGATGGTCGCATTGCAGTAGCCTGGATCTACTGGATAACCCGTTCCATCCAGTATAGATGCGAAGATTGTGACAATAGATCCCTGTTCGTAGTCCTCCTCAACTCCTCCAATGTTTATGGATGGTGCCCCTCCCTCTATCACTGTTACATTAAATGAGATTTGGGTTGGATTTGTCATTGTATTCCTTAAAGTATCCATACACAGAATATGGAATGTATTAGATCCGTTTACTGCAGTTATCGTCTTCTCGTGCATTATCTCAGTTCCGGTTAGTGAAGAACTCATGAGGTTATAGGAGATATTGCTCTCATTATACCTGCAAACGGAGGGCTCATCCGTTACAGCCTGTATCGTGACTGTTGCTGAACTCTGCTCTGTTGTCGGCCCTGCATCTACTATAGCTGGGGGTGATGTATCTATGCTGAAGTATCTCCTCCCCACTCCAGTGTTGGATGCACTGTCATTTGCATATACTGTTACATTATGGGCTCCATCGGTTAATGGCCCTATGTTAACTACTAACCATGCACATCCATTAGAGCAGCCGGTAATATTGCTTGAGTTATCATATGAATACCATATACTTGATGGATTCGCATCAACCATAACAACATCCAATTCTGGTGTGGAATCTGCGATTGTTGCATTGTCTGGAGGATTTATTGTTATTGTCGGGTTCTGGGTATCCAAAATAAACGAGATTGTTATTGAATACTCCATGGTGTTGGTTCCATTGATATCATCAGCACATCTCACATAGTACTGGTTTAAACCCTCAATCGCATCAGACGGCGTATAATGATTTATTCCACCAGTATCTGCAAACGTATATTGCATACTCAGAAACTCTCTGTCCACATAGTCATACTTGCAGGTTGCGTTTCTGCCGGTTATTACAGTCAGATTCACTCCCGAATCATTTAGGTAACCGGATGGGCTAGAGTAATTAATCGATGGTCCGGTGCCCATCACATTATATGTGAAGTAATCCGTTCTATTATAGTTCCCTGCAAGATCATAAGCGGTGACTCTCCAGAACCAGATACCTCTACCCCATGTCCCAATTACCTGATAATGGCTCTCGTTTATGTCCGTAACATTATACAGGTAGTTTATAGTATCGAAGTTCCAGCTGTTATCCACTTCAACCAGATAGTTTCTAAAGTTTATCTCCGTTACGGTGGTCCAGTTCAGCAGGGGGGTCATTTCATAGGAGGTTATCCCATCCGGCGGCTTCAGCAATATCGGCTCCGTTGGTGGTGTTGTATCCAGCGTCTGTTTCCTGGTCTCTGTGGAATAGCAACCTCCACCCGAATCGCAGGTTGATACATTAAACCAATATTTATCATCCCCTAAACTAGTAAAGTTGATCCAGTAGTCTGTTTCATTACTATATGTGGTTTCATTCAACGGGCTGGTTTCATTAAATAGGCGGAAGGTAACATTCACTTCACTTATCGGCACCGCTACCCTGACATAGATCCAGTCCCTGCTCCAGTATGTATCATTTTCCTCTGTCGGGGGTATGAGATATATGCTAACATTGCTCAGGGTTTGCTTTCTCAGCCCTGTTGAGTTGGTGTTTCCTGCCTCATCGTATATGATGGCTTCGAACCAGTATTCCCTATACCCCAGATTGGTGAAATTGATGTGGTGCGTCCCATCAGTGTATGTGGTCTCATTCACCAAACTGACGTTATTGTATAAATAGAAGGTTATATTCTCCTCATGCGATTCTGTCACAGAAACATTCACATAGATCCAGTTCCTCTTCCAGTATGTATCGTTGTCCTCCGTCGGGGTGGTGTAGTTTATCCCCGGGTTTTTGGTATCTGTGGTGTATATAAATGTCCCGGATCTGTTGTAGTGTCCTGCTTTATCGAATGCGGTGACTCTCCAGTACCATGTGGTGTCTGTGGTCCATGCGGAGGTTATACTGTAGTTGCTTTCTGTTTTGTTGTGTGTGTTGTATGTGTGGTTGACGTAGGGGAATGATTGGTTTGTGGAGGCTTCTATTGTGTAGTTGGCGAAGTTTGTTTCTGTTACGGTGCTCCAGTTCAGGTGCGGGCTCAGGTCTGTTGAGACTGTG
>JAYEGX010000050.1:0-4168 GCA_034659295.1 Candidatus Altarchaeota archaeon
CTCAGTTCTCGAATACTCCAGTATCCCCTCCCTGACGAGATCAGGGATGATGCCCTGCAGTGTTCTGTAGCTGACTCCGGTTCCCTCACTAACATCTCTTAATGAATAATCCCAGAACTGATTTACTGTAAAGAAATCCAGAACCCTGGGAATCGGCTTATCCCCGAATATATGAATTAACGCCATTTTCCAATAGTAATGAAATTTTAGAGAGCTGAAAGCCTCTCCAACTCTTCCAGAACAATAGCGTAAAGCTCGGTTGAGCATCTCCACCCCTCTCCTATCATCTCATCGAGTTTTTCTCTTAAATCCTTCCCATCCAACAAACCTGATTCAAGCAACCTGAATAAAATAAAAATCGTCCCTCTATTTTCAACTTCCTTGATATCCGCAATTGTTTTACCCAGTTTCTCATCTATAATAGCGACGCCATCTAATTCTTTTGCTAATGTCAATGTCTCGATATCCGCCAAATGAAGTGGAGATTTTTGTAATTTCTTGAGCAATGTCTTTTCTTTAATATCCTTAACCTGAAAAACTCCTTTATCAATCAAATTATCGATGAGAAATGCATCTGACTCCCCTATCTTCTTTCCCTGAACTACAACCTCTCTGTATACGCTGGTGGATATGAACTTTTTCCCAGGCATGTTCTCTACAAAGCCAATGACGTTGACTTTAGCTAAATAAATCAATGGCGTTGAATCAAAAACCAAGGGCTTCATTTTAGCTTTCAACTGCTGCCTTTATATCTCTTCTTATTGTCTCTGGTGAGACCTTCACCCAGATCCTCTCAGATTTCCTGAGCACGTCAAGAAACTCCCAGATATCTAAATCAGCGATCTCCGCAGCCTTTGCAACAGTTACCTTCCCCTGCTCTAGAAGCTTTAATGCCCTCTCCTGCTTCCATTCCTTTAAGCCCCGATACAAAATTTTCCTGACAGCAACTGATTTCTCTAACCTCTCCTGCTTCATAAATTTCTTTAAGTCTTTCTCTAGTGTGGTAGGAACTCTTGCAGATACAGAAACATCAGTCATACTATCACCTTGTCTACATTATATACATTGTATTCAAGTATAAAAATAATAGCTTGATTATTCCCACAGCGATAGAATAAAGAAACCCAACAGTAAGTTTTTTACCATCCTATTTAGAAAATAGGTTGCCTACGGTAACCTGGAGAAAAACAAGAAAATTGTCGAGTTTATTTAACCCCACAAAATTGTAATATTTAAATATCTGTGGGGTTAATATATAATCATGGCATATCTCACCAAAAAAACCATTAACGGGAAACGATACCACTATCTTATCAAATCGCTCAGGCTCCCGGATGGCAGCCAGAAAAAGATACAAAAGCTGGTAAAGAATCCAGAGAACATGAAGGCACTGGAGAACCGGTACAGAGACTACTTCATCCGGAAGGAGAAAGAACTATACGCTAAGTATGCTATTGAGAAATACAAAACGGATCCAATCTACACGGAAAACGAAATAGAGAAACTGGAATCCATAAGAGTGGATTATAAATACCTGATGAGGAAACTAAGTGAAAAACAGCTGAAGGATGCATTCGACAGATTCACCGTTAATTTCACCTATGAATCAAACGCCATAGAGGGGAACTCCCTGACATTAAAGGACGTGGCGATAGTACTATTCGAGAATGCGACGATAGAGGGTAAGGACCTCAGAGAGATCTATGAGACAAGAAACCTGAGGGATATTATGGAGCTGGTAAGGAAAGGCAGGTTTGACATAAACCCTAAAGACATAATCAAGGTACATAAACTGCTGATGAGGGATATGGACACACCCGTGGGCTATAAAAAAGTCCCGAACTATATCCTAGGGAAGAGCGTAGAAACAACCCCACCAGAGAAGGTAGAATCCGAGATGAGCGACCTTATCCAGTGGTATGAAAAATCAATAGAAAGCATTCATCCGCTAAAAGCTTCCGCTATCTTCCACGGAAGATTCGAGAGAATCCACCCCTTCGAAGACGGAAATGGAAGAGTGGGCAGGGTGCTATCTAATGTAATCCTCATGAAAAACAAATATCCCCCCCTGATAATAAGGAAGAGTCAGAGGCTTTCTTATCTGAAAGTTCTGGAGGACTACGATAATGGCTTCGACTGGAGCATAAAACACTTCTTCCTGAAGAGGTTTAAGGAAACATACAGGAAATTCTTTGAGGTCTACACCAGATACCTGAACTAATCCAAACACCGGAATTTAAAGAGAATAAGAAAAGAAATAGAAAACAGGTTGCCTACGGTAACCTAAAAACCAGCTAAGATGCTATCGGTAGTCCGAATCCGGTTGCTGTGTCATCACCAGTTGTCCAAATATCTTTTGCTGCGCTATGTAAGTAACTTCTCGTGTCCGCTGCATTACCTGTTCCATTGAGTGCTCCATCTGCCATATCCCATAACTTAGCCGCTAACCCTGCTACATGTGGCGTTGCCATAGACGTTCCGGAGATTGTATTATAACAGCCGTCTTTCCATGTTGATTCCACCAACACACCAGGCGCACCGAACTCAACCTCCCTCTCTTCTATGATAGGGTCTCCGTCATTTATTCCTCTAGATGACCAATTCGAAACAGTCTCCATTGAATCAATTGCTCCAACTGCTATCACCTCCACATTCGCTCCCGGGTAATCAATGCTGCCGTCTGCGGGACCATCATTCCCTGCTGCTGCAACCACCAAAACACCATTACCTACAGCATAATCAATCGCGTCCTTGATTAAAGGACTTTGAGTATCCCCGCCTAAACTCATGGAGATAATATTCGCTCCGTTATCTGCCGCATACATGATCCCTGCCGCTATATCATCACACCAACAGCCACCTGCTCCACAAACCTTTATCACCCATAGATTTGCTTCTGGTGCCACACCATAAATCCCCTTACCATCACTGCCACCATTCGCTGCTATCGTTCCTGCGACATGCGTCCCATGCCCATCCCTATCAGCACACCCGTTCTTTATTCCTCTCTTGGTTGCATCTTTGCATAATCTTACATCTAAATCCAGATGATTTCTGTAAACACCAGTATCTAAAACTGCAACATTAACACCCGCCCCACCAGAGCCGCCGTTTACCATCACTATACCCCACGGCTTCTGAATACTAGGGTAACAAGCCCTCTCAGGTGGCGCTGTTTCCTCAACACACTTGCAGTTCTCACACACATAGCCTGTCGGACACTCCGACAACTTCGGTTCGCCGCATTTCTCCCCACCTTCTATTATGCCATTGCCACAAACTGGTTTTCCTACGATATGATACAACTGAACCTCCTCAGTTTCTATTCCGGGTATCCTCTTAAGCGCAGCTAAACCTCCGGCATCCACGTCCACCGTGAAACCATCCCTAAACCCATGATGCATCGTGAAGGTGTTTTTTGCAACGAACTTACTCACCGAATTCCCGGAAACAAAAACCCGTTTCTTCCCGTTATCTCCAGAGGTTTCTGGCAACGCTGTTACCAACAACCCCATAAAAATCAAAGCAATTATCCCAGAAAACAATATCTTGTTTTTCATTTTAAAATTGATTGTTAACTATTTTAGCTGACTGCTTAATAAATTATATGCTTCTCGGAAGAGAGAAAATACACGAGCTCGTAGAAGAAAAAAAACTCATAGAAGACTTCGACAGGGAATGCCTGGAAGGCTGCGGATACGACCTCAGGCTCGGAAGAATCCACGAGATAGATGGGGGAGCAAGCCTTGGAGTGGACTACAGAAACCTGCCAGAAATCAAAGAAAAAATATTTGAGGAATACACGCTTAATCCCGGAGAATACGTTCTGGTAGAAACCCTGGAGAAAATAAACATGCCATCTGATCTAGCAGCAAGAATACTACCACGGTCCACGCTATTTCGATCCGGCACATCCCTTAAGACAGCATTAGTTGACCCAGGCTACAGCGGAACGCTCACCATGGGATTAACAAACCACTCTAAATCAGAATTCAGGATACAGAAGAACTCAAGAATAGCGCAGATAATCTTTGAGAAAATAGAAGGGAAAACAAAAGAATACAACGGCAGATACCAGGGAGGTAAAATAGTCTAGAGCTCGATGGATGAACCAACCTCCGGGATAAAGGTCTCACAAACCCCCCCGGTGAACTCACCAAGGGAAGCG
>JAYEGX010000051.1:0-4052 GCA_034659295.1 Candidatus Altarchaeota archaeon
CTCCGCTAAAACAAAGGCATCATCTCTGAGGGGATGGCTTAAGGGAGCAAATCCTCCACTGTAACCTAAAAGATTTCCTGTCCTGATTATGTGTTGCTTGTTCAGGCAGATGGCCTTAGAGTTCCTACCGTCAGAGAATACGCTCACGCTGGCATCCACACCCCTGATATACTCCTGGTTTATGGATTCACTACCGGCTACTGAGCTAATGCAAACTCCCTCACATCCCACACCATAGCGTGGCTTCACCACGAAATTCTTCTTTGGGCAGCTACCCTCGAATGTCTCAGGCTGTCTCAAACCCTTTTCTTCCAGTGTTTTATATGTCTGCCATTTATCGGCTGCCGTCTTTATAGCATCCGGCTCGGAACAGATCATGTCAACCTCTCCCTTAAGTTTTGATGCAATAATACCAAGCTCTCGATCAGGTGCTATGGGATAAACGTAATCTACACCCAACTCATCAACATTTTCCATGAGGAAGGATATGGGATCCATATCTTTCTCAGGTACCAGCACATCATCTCCACCATATGGCACGTTTTTTAAATCATCCATCACAGAATAAACATGATGTCCCTCTCTTCGTAACCCGTCAATTATGAGCTTCAGCATACAGAGCCCTTCCATCAACAGGCTCTTTTTTTGGTCTTGAAATCCTTCGGAAGAAAAATATTCATAGACCAGGAATTTCATTTATCCTGGTATATATCAAGAGACTTCAGGATTTCAGGGTGCACTCCTTCCTCGAATTTCACCACATCGTGCACGGCCAGGGTAGTCATGGGGTAGTCACCTATTTTTGTCAGGAATTTCTCCAAACCCTTGTGTTGGTCTGATACAACTACCTTGGTGATGATTTTTCCGTCGAATGTCCGATACACCTTCTGGGCTTCATTGAGTTTGGATATCCTGTCCGCCATCTCTTTTGACTGGGCTGGTGGAGCGTCTATTATGACGAAACCTGTCTGTAGGCCCATGTCGTGGGGGTGTATCAGAGCAGAGAATTTCTTTATTATACCTTTTTTTACCAGTTTCTCAGCTCTTGTGAAAACGGTTGTGTGTGGCACATTAAGTTTCCTGCCAAGGTGCCGGAAACTTAATCTCGCATCCTCCTGTAAATGTTTTATTATCTCTAGATCTAGTCTGTCGATTTTCATTGTACTTAACTAAATTAGTGTTATTGCCTATATATATCTTACTATCTTTGTATTGAATCGAAATATATCGTCTTTTTCTATCCTGCTCCAATATATCTATATGTCATTGATCGATTACATTGTGCCTGTTATTGATATAAAAGACGGTGTGGCTGTTGGAGCAAAACAGGGAAGAAGGGAGAGTTATAAGGAGTTGAGCAGCATGTTGGTGGGTTCCTCAGATCCTCTACAGGTTTCCAAGGCCTACAAGCAGCTGGGATTCAAGTCCATCTACGTAGCGGATCTTGATGGCATAATGAATAAATCGCCCAACCTTGATTTACTTAAAAGGATGCGCTGGGATACTGGTTTGGATTTGATGGCAGATCTGGGCACATGGTCCAGGGAGGCTATTTTTTCCATAGAGGCGGTGGGTATAACGCCCATACTGGCTACTGAAACATTCACCTCACTTAACCTCCTGATGTTCCCTAAAAAGTTTGCATTAGGCATTGACATAAAAAATGGAAATCTCTTGTGCGAGATGAATTGTGACCTTGATGTGTTCCTGGACCTTATACAAGACAGCCCAACCATAGTGAAGGTTGTAGCTATTGATTTGGATCATGTGGGTATGTCCACAGGTCCCAACCTGGATTTGTGCGAGATGATAATGGACCGGCTTGATGGTGTGGAGTTGATATATGGTGGTGGGGTACGGTTTCTACTTGATGTGCTCATGCTACTTGATGCTGGTGTATCCCGGGTTTTGATTGGATCATCGCTTCATGAGGGCCGGATAACTATCGGGGAGCTGGTTGAGGGATGATAATGGATGATGTGCTGGATAAGCTTAGGGGGTTGAGGGAAAAAGACCCGTTTTTTGCGGACGGGAGGATTCTGTCTTCCGTGTGCACTGAACCCTCTGATGTATCCCTTGAGGCGTTTAGGATTTTCTCTGACGTGAATGTCTTAGATCGTTTTGTTTTTCCTAATTCCGGGGAGCTGGAAAGGGATGTTATTAAATGGTATAGCTCTCTTTTAGGTGGGAAGAATCTTTGGGGTTACATAACCAGCGGAGGGACTGAAGCCAACATTCAGGCACTGTGGGCCGCTAAAAAGAAATACCCTGGCAAAAAAGAGATTCTGGTACCTAAGTCAGCCCACTATTCTCTGGATAAGGCAGCGGATTTATTGGAGCTTGAGATTAAGTGGATTCCCCTGGATGAGGACTTCAGAGCTGATGTGGACTCAATAAGGGAGGGGATCTCAGATGAGACCCTGGCTGTTGTGTTGACTGCGGGGACTTCAGCGTTGGGTGCCGTGGATCCAATAGCTGAGGTTAATGGGCTTTGCGGGGATGTATTCTTTCACGTGGATGCAGCATTCGCTGGTATGGTATTGCCGTTTCTCGAGAACTCGGAGAGAATAGATTTCGGTCTTAGGAACATTGATTCATTGACTATAGATCCCCACAAGATGGGTTATACTCCCATACCCTCTGGTTGCATACTGTTTAGGGATGAATCATATATGAATAATCTAAGATTTAAACCATCCTATCTGGAGGAACCGCTACCCACCTTAACCGGATCCAGGAGCGCGGGTTTTATAGCGGCTGTGTGGGCTAACCTCATGTTTTACGGGGTGGATGGTTTCAGAAGTAAGGTGGGGGGGTGCATGGAGAACACCCGTTTTTTATTGTCTCTTTTGGAGGATGTGGATGGTATAACGCCTGTTATTGAACCGGAGATTAATTTTGTGGCCTTAACCTCTGATTCAATGCCTCAGGTTTATGGATTGTTGCTTAAGCGGGGCTGGGCTCTATCGCTGGATCGGAAGACCAACTCCATCCGGGTTGTGGTGATGCCACACGTTACAAAAGAGGTTTTAGAGGATTTCGTGGGTGATTTAAGAGAATGCATGAATTCGATTCATTGAGCATCTCCTGGGAGTTCGTTGAATACGGGAAGGCTGGTGTTGTGTTCCTTTTGGCACCTTACGAGGCTACTGTATCCTGGGGTGGGGGCACCTCAAATGGTCCTAAGGCTGTGATGGAGGCTTTCCTGAATCTTGAGTTATATGATGAGGAACTAGCTTTCAGCCCCTTTGAGGTTGGCATCTGCCTTCTTGGGCTTGAGCTTGAGGGAATGAAACCCTTGGAGGCTGTTATGGAGGTGAGAGATAAGGCCGCCGGGGTTTTAGGCGACGGCAAGTTTCCCGTTCTGGTAGGTGGGGAGCATTCTCTATCTGTTGGTGTGGTGGAGGCCTTCACCAGGAGATACAGTGATCTATCGATTATGCAGCTGGATGCTCATGCGGACTTGAGGGATGAATTCAGGGGTGAACGCTATAGCCATGCTTGTGTTATGTCACGTGTAAGGGAGTTGGCTGATGCGGTTCAGGTGGGTGTTAGAAGCCTCAGCAGGCAGGAGGATGAGCTGATTAAAAGGGAGAATTACAACATCCTATGGGCCAGGGACCTCGTTGACAATAGAGAATGGTTCATGGAGGCGATTGATGCCCTGGAAGATAACGTTTATCTAACAATTGACCTGGACGTATTTGATCCGTCCATCATGCCTTCTGTTGGCACACCTGAGCCGGGGGGCTTGGACTGGTATCTTACACTGGATTTTCTGAAATTACTGTGCAGGGAGAAAAACGTGGTGGGCTTTGATGTTGTGGAGTTCTCTCCCATAGAAGGTTTCGTTTCACCTGACTTCCTGGCTGCCAGGTTACTCTATAAATTGGTGGGTTATGTGTTCGCTGATGACCTTGGGTAAGGAGTTGACCGAAAGGGATGCCCTGTATCGGATTAAATGGGATCACAGGCTTGTTGAGGCAGAGTATCTGGTGCACTACATTGACCGCTCATCTCATGAACTAAGGAGGGTTTCTTTCTCTGATATA
>JAYEGX010000052.1:0-4009 GCA_034659295.1 Candidatus Altarchaeota archaeon
CTCACCCTCGTTGTTGCCGTATACTGCATGGAAGGGAGCATTCAACCGCTTGAATTCTCTGGCTGTAAATGGCGATATCAAATCTCCTGCATGCAAGACCAGACCCACATCCCGCAAGTTAAAGAAGTCCACAGCCCCCCTGATAGCCTGCATGTTGTCGTGTGTGTCAGCTAGTAAACCAATCATTTCAACTCATCAAGTAATATGGAGCCGTCTTTCTTAACCTCCACAATCCCTAAACCATCTATTTCCCTCCCGGAAAGCTTCTTGCTTATCTCATCCCAGGAATAATTCTTGTCTCTGGCTTCATTCACTGCCTCAGTCAATTGCTCTATAGCAGGCATGCTCTGATAGATCAAGTCCCCAACTCTCTTCATCTCATAAGTCTCCCGCTCCATGCTTTCAATGGTCCCCTCCTGGCTGGCCCTGATACGCTCCAGCTTCTCTTTTTTCTCCGCAAAACGTTTATCCATACTGGACTCTATCTCATCTATCTCCCTGAGGCTGAATAACTCATCCACCGCCTGATTGAATGAATCCATCAGCTTAACCCTGGAATTATCGTATTTTTGGAAGGGAAAAGGTAAGGCATCTATTGGATTATCCTCTGAATCAAGAACCAGCACCGGCTTCACATCCTCTTTATCCAGCTCATCCCTGACTTCCCCGATACCCCTGTAGAGGCGGTTGGTTTCATCCACACCAAGAGAGGATGCACTCACCTCCTTGTCAACTGTAGACCTTAAACAGATCTCCTCCGCAATCAGGCCCCCTAGGTTCAGCTCGGAGGCAAGAGCTGAAGCGATCTTTTTATCTGAGCCAGCCAGTATATCACCGAAGTTTTCTCTATCAATCTTTAGGGGATTAACTCCCCCTGGGGGGTAGCTGTAGTCCTGGCCCACGCCAAGCCTCCTGTGCCTCCATCTTTGCCACTCCAGGACACCGATGATTTTCCCATCCATGCCGGATAGTATCACGTTACCGGAGCTGAACAACTCAACAATTAGGAGACAGGATTCCTCTTTCCCCTTGAACAGGAACTCGACAATTCGGTCGAAGTCATGCTGCCGAACTTCCTTAAGAAATAAACC
Source organism: Candidatus Altarchaeota archaeon (assembly GCA_034659295.1). Lineage (GTDB taxonomy): Archaea > Altiarchaeota > Altiarchaeia > IMC4 > QMZM01 > EX4484-2. The sequence continues at coordinate 1,092 of JAYEGX010000052.1, forward strand.
CTTCAGGTACTTCCTCAACTGCATCGCAAAAGATGTTGGCTCCTGGGGTGAAGGCCTGCTATAAGATGAAACGCATAGATAGTTTGCTGCAATAATCAAGTCCACGTTCCCCTTCCCGGATATGAAAAACTTGATCTTAAGCTCTTTCTCCCCTATCTGGTATACGTTCCTGACCCTGGAATTCCCGAGCAGGTTATTTAATTCATCAACCAGGACGGAAACATCCAGGGAGGAGAGCTCGGACTTCATTCTATCAGCTCGAGGATTATTGCTTTCTGGGTGTGTAACCGGTTCTCTGCCTGTTCCCATACAATCGACTTGCTGCTGTCCAATACTTCATCGGTTATCTCCAGGCCCCTGTGGGCTGGCAGGCAGTGCATCACCCGGCAGTCCTTTTTTGCCTGTTTTATAAGCTGCGTATTCACCTGATAGCCTTGGAAGGCACTGAGGCGTTCCTCCTCCTCGGATTCATCACCCATACCCACCCACACATCAGTGTATATGAAGTCAGCGTCTTGGACCGCGTCCAGAGGCTCATTGTAGAGTTTAATCTCTGATTTTGGAAGTGACTGCGCCCTTGAGAGTATACCCTCATCCGGTTCGTAATCTGGTGGGGATGCAACAGATAAATCAACGCCCGTCATCGCACAACCGAGTAGCAGGGAATTGCAGACGTTGTTTCCATCGCCCACGTAAGCTAGTTTAACACCATTAAGAGAGCCCTTATACTCCTTCATGGTGTACAGGTCTGCTATGACCTGGCAGGGGTGTTCCAGATTGGATAATGCATTGATTATTGGAATGGATGAGTTCTCCGCCAGCTCCCGCAGGGTTTCATGCATGTAGACTCTTGCCGCTATAGCATCAGTGTACCTGCTTAATACTCTCGCGCTGTCCCCTATGCTCTCGCCCCGGGATATCTGTGAGGATCTGGAGTCCAGGGTTATGGGATAGCCTCCAAGCTGCACCATCGCAACCTCGAAGGACACCTTAGTCCTTGTGCTCGGTTTCTCAAACAACAAAACAAGCGTCTTATCAGACATAGAATCCCGGTACCTGGCTGGATTGTTTTTTATCGCCCCGGTTTCAACTAAAAAACGATCGAGTTCCTGTTTGCTTAAATCAGACATCGAAAGCAGGTGCATTTTCCGTATATTATATCCGAGAACCCCCAATAATATATACTTTTATATATTTGAATAGATAAATATGGTCAAAAAGAGTGTATTGTCGGATGTTGACTCCGTAGTTGAGGACATAAAATCCATGAAGGTGCGGGGAGCGCTGAATATAGCAGTCACAGCAGCTAAATCCATGAAAAAACTTGTTATGGAAAGCGAAGCCATTGAGACCTTGAGGGTTGCTGGGGAGAGGTTGAAGGGTGCGAGACCTACGGCTGTTTCACTTCCAAACTCAGTGGATTACATACTTTATCTTGCTGAAAAAAACTCTCAGCGGGGGGATGAAGAATTCAGGAAACACTTGCTGGATGACATAGACGGGTTCATCCAGGAGATGGAGAACTCGCTGGATGAGATTGCCAAGATAGGCTCCAACATAATAAGAGACGGTGATGTATTATTGACGCACTGCAACTCTGATACGGTTATAGAGATTCTCAAGAGAGCCTGGGATAATGGAAAGAAATTCACTGTCTATGCCACGGAAACCAGACCAAGGATGCAGGGGCACATAACAAGCGGGGAATTGCTTGATGCGGGGATACCGGTTACCTTAATCGTTGATTCTGCGGCCTGCCTCACCATGGAAACAAAGAAGGTGGATAAGGTCCTGGTAGGAGCAGACACAGTGTGCGTGGACGGGGATGTGGTCAACAAGATAGGAACCTCCCAGGTTGCCTTGTGCGCAAAAAAACATAGCATAGATTTCATCGTCGCCGTTGAGTCCATCAAGTTCTCACCCCAGTCGATGATGGGCTCGATTGTAGAGCTAGAGGAGAGAAGCCCTGACGAGGTATGGCTGGACCGCCCCCCAGTCTTAAGAGTATATAATCCTGCATTTGATATAACAGACGCCAGCATGGTGGACATGGTGGTCACTGAGTTGGGCATCATGCCTCCTGAGGCGGTCTACCAGGTGGTGAAGGAGAAATTCAGCTGGGAGTTCAGAAAATGAGATTCATAATCGACTCCAATAAATCAGTCTCCGAGAATGCGGAATATTATTATCGGAAATCCAAGAAGGCTAAAAAAAAGATAAGGGGTGCCCTGAAAGCTCTTGAGAAGACCAGGAAGAAGCTCGATGGATTGGATAGGAAGGAGCAGGTTGATAAAAAGATTCCGGAGAAAAAGGAACCTAGGAGAAATAAAAAATGGTTTGAGATTTTTCGTTTCTTTGAGAGCAGCGACAACCTGCTTGTAGTTGGGGGCAAGGATGCATCAACCAACGAGAGCTTGATTAAGAAGCATACAATGGCAAATGATTTAGTGTTTCACTCCCACGTCCACGGTGCTCCTTTTTTCGTTGTAAAAAATCCTGAGGGTGTGGAGGTTCCGGACTCCACGAGGATGGAGACAGCTCAGGCAGCCGCCTCCTATAGCAAGGCCTGGAGCCAGGGCATCGGTTCAGTGGATGTCTATGAGGTGGGACCCGAACAGGTCTCCAAGGAAGCTCCTGCAGGGGAACACCTGGGAAAGGGCGCCTTCATGATATATGGAAGAAAGAGGTGGTACAGGAACACCCCCTTGGGTGTGGCAGTGGGGTTCAAGATAGGAGAGGATAAAGTCAGGGTTTACGGAGGGCCTGTTAATGCCGTAAAGATTAGAACCGACTATTTTTTGGAGCTAACCCCCGGAAGGAAGAAGAGCAAGGAGCTTGCTTCAGAGATACGGGAGAAAATCCGCTCCATGGCAAAAAAGGATTTCTATGAATTAATTAGTAGGGTTAATCTGCAGGAT
>JAYEGX010000053.1:0-4007 GCA_034659295.1 Candidatus Altarchaeota archaeon
CTATGTTTTTCAGAAATTGTTTATATGTTGAATCACCTAAAGCTAGCCCTACATAACTCCTCCATATCTCTTCGTCATCAGAGAAGAGTTTAATAAACCTTTTCGGGTTTATTTTAGCTATCTCCACCAGAAATCTTGCATACCTTAAGTTGTTTGTTATCTCTTCACCCACCCGTTTATTGTAATCCCTAATTTCGTTGTTGATTATGCATTCTGCAGCGATTTTGCCGCTCTGGATTGCGTAAGAAATCCCTTCACCCAGAAACGGGTCTACCAAGCCTGCAGCATCTCCAAGCAAGAGCGCGTTCCCGTTTGAAAGATCTTTTTTAATTCCTCCAGTCCCTGGAACCATCCAGGCACCTATCTCTAAGTTCCTGTCCGGGTTTATGCCTGAACAATTTTTTATGAAAGAGTTAAACAGCTGTCTTAAATTAGACGCGTCCTTAAGTACTGTGCCCACACCAACCGAGGCACGGCCGCTTTTATCAAAAAACCAGGCGTATCCCCAACCAACCCCCCCTCCCCCGAAATAAAAGTTGATCGGCGAGGGAGGGGGATTATACCCTGTTATCTCCGATTCAATACACAGACCCACATTTTCACTACTCCATCTGTCTCTGAAACCAAGCAATTCTGCAGAGGTGCCGCATACTCCGTCTGCACATAAGACGTATCTTGATTTGATACTGAAACCCGCTCCCTTTATTATAAACCCTGTGTTTTCTTTTTCTATGTCTTTGATTGCTGATTTTTGTTTTAATTCCGCCCCCTTTGAAACAGCATCCTGGGTGAGGGCGTAATCAAACTCGTCTCTGTCTATGAGATACGCAACTTCGTTGTTAACTTTTATGTCCACCAGATTCTCAACCGAATCAGAGTCAAAGACCCCAACCTGTATTGAACTACATTTTTTAAAAGTCTTTAATTTAGGCACGTCTATGCCTGCCGCATCAAGAACCGATAATGCTTTTTTAGAAACCGCTCCTCCGCAAGTTTTCTGTCTCGGAAGCGTTTTTTTATCTATTAATAAGGTGTTTATGCCGCTCTCTGCTAATATCGCGGAAGCTGTTGAACCAGCGGGCCCTGCTCCAATCACCACCACATCATACCCGTCCATAATTTATATTATATCATTCAGTATTTAGATTTCAGATATTTTTCCATCCTGAAGCGATCTTTAGAACGTAACGACAGTTAATTTAATCAAATACCTGCTTCATCTTCTTCAATAATCTCTTTTATATTTAAACAAACACCTTGTTTGCCTGTATACGCCATTAATTTCTGCCAGCGTTTTTGCAGTCTGCAGAGGGTTTGGAAAGGGTTGGATTCAGGTATAGCATCCCCTCTGGCAAGAGCAATATTATTTAATGCCTCTTCACTGCTTTTTCTGTCGCCCCGGGCAAGATACTCTTCAGACAATAGTTTACATGATTTTTTAATCTTCTCCTCAAGATCCTTCTTCAAAAAACATCCGGGGTAGGGATCAAAATCCCCGGGATAGATCTTATCCATCCCCTCCACATCCCTCTGATGCTCAATCTTTGCTCGCTCATAGATGAATCGATAGACGTCCTCCCTCAACTGCATCCACACGGGGTGTGTCTTTGGCGGCGGGAGATGTCTGATAGATAGTTCTTTATCTAAGTAGAAGGTGAATCCAAACAGTCTTGCGTTCATCAGAAAATCTATGTCCTCCCCCCGGGGGATATTAGGGTCGAAGGGAACAACAGTGAAAAGATTCCGGTGGATGATCAGGTTCCCGCCGAACACAAAAGATGTTTTCTTAAGCCGCGGCTCACATCCAATAATTTTATCAAATGCTTCATTCATCTTATCATATTGGTTCCAGTGTTCCATCCAGGGGTGGAATGGTTTTTTAATGCGGTAGCCGCCATCCGGTTGAATGTAGTATCCTGCTACCGCATTAACCGGGTTTCCTTCAACACTTCCGCCAACATATTCCATAGCTTTCGCCATGAACTCCGGGTCCTCAAACACCTCATCATCGTCAATGAGTGCTGCCACATCTGAACCCAGGATGTGCGGGATGAACATACACAGGTTTCGAATGTTGGAATATCCCCTGGTTTGGAGAAGGTCGATGTATTCCCCCATACCTTCATCAATCAATACGTCATGTATCCGCCTTAACTTAGAGGGCCCGAACAACAGCACCCCCACTCCAGCAGCAGGGGAAGCTGATTTAATGATGTCGGCAGTCTTCTTCTCAACTCTATCTTCAATGTCTTCTGCGGTGGCAACAGCGATTACCACCACCCGAAAATCTTTATCCTGCAGCAGGGCTAAACTCTCTAAAGCCCTATGCAGGGTGCCTTCCTCATCCAGGGGGGTCGGGTGGTCATAGATACAGTCCCCCTCCCTCCAACCGCCTTCACTTTCCCTTCCCCAATACGAAGGAATTACCATTGTTGCTTTCATAATCTATTCACACTTCCGACCTTTCAAAATCACTAGTTATGTACTGCAATTACACATCCAAAACCGGTGCGAAAATGCATTAATCACCTTATTCTCTCCCCGCCGGAAAAGATTTTTCCATTCTGGATTTCTGGCATAATACCTATAAGGCCTTGTTTCATCATTAATTAACTCCATACAGCGCGCGATTAATTTTTAGTATTTTAGTTATACCTCCCCCATATGACGCTAGATTAACAGGTAAAGCAGGGGGGGGATTTGAACCCTGCAATCAAGCTTTAGGAAAGCTTGAGCAAAGTAATTGTTTTTCTTTGGGCAACCTGCACTTTCTTTTTACAAAAAAAAAAGGTGGTGAAGCAGGGGGAGGGATTTGAACCTCCCAGATCAAGCTTTAGAAAAGCTTGAGCCAAAAAAAAAGCAGGGGGAGGGATTTGAACCCCCGAATTGTCGGTCTGCAGCCGACCGCCTTACCGGGCTTAGCCACCCCTGCATTTAGTGTGTATAATGATTGTATGTTGGAAATTAAATACCAGCTCTCAGCTTTTCTATGGTTTCCTCTAGGTTTTTTTTGTTGTTGAATTCGTTGGTTATTTCCTTTAGTTTTTCCTGCTCTATTTCCCGGTATTCGGTGGCTGTTTCCGTCAGCTTGGGTAGTGCTCTGGTTAGGTTATTGACGATGGTTACTGTTGCCTTCTGCGCCGTCCGGGATAGTGGGTTCAGGTCTACTGCTATCACCTTTTTTCCCGCAGCGATTAGGGTTTCAGTCCGGTCCCCGTCTTCCAGGGCTACGAGCACCACATCAGATGCGTGTATTCCTTGGGGGTCTACTTTCCCTCTGTTGGATTTTAGCTCAGGTATCCTCTCGCTTGCGTCCTCTCCCATCCCGTATACTTTTTCTGCTCCCTGCTGAAGCAGTTTCTGTTGTATTTTCTCTTCTCTGTCTCTGCTCTTGTGGAAGAGGTTGATTTCTATTTTAGCATCCAGCGCATTGGATAGTTCAACGATTTCTTTAGCTGAGAGGGCTGCGCTGTTGCCGTTGACTGAGATGACGGGGTTTTCCGCTAATAAAAGCATTGCTGTAGCTGCCTTCACAGCCTTCAGCGCCTCTGGTGTGGTTTTTTCTCCCAGAAGGTAGTCGAATGCTTCACCTCGTCCGTGGGCTATTAATCCTGCTTCTGCTATGATACCTTCCCTGAGACCTTGCACGAGCAGTGATCTTTCTTTAAGGGATTTGATGCGGGGGTGGTTTTGGGGTGTATCCATTTTGGAGAAGGGGTTTAGGATCAGATGGTTAACAGCGTCCCAGGCTTCCCACTTATTAAGCAGTACCGCCTGGATCGCTGGACAGCTTAACTTCCGTGTTCGGGATGGGAACGGGTGTGTCCTATCCGCTGTGGCCGTTAACCATATATTATAGAGGATTGGGTGTTTAAAAAACCCCCTACTATTTCTTCCCGTATTCTGCTTTGAGCACCCTCCTTATTTCTTTCGCCTTCTTTTCCCCTATGCCTTCCACCTTTCTTAGTTCATCTGTGGGGGCTTTTATGATCTCTTCCACCGTCTGG
>JAYEGX010000054.1:0-15119 GCA_034659295.1 Candidatus Altarchaeota archaeon
GTATTATGCAAATGTACATATTTTGGTTCCAATAAGGCAGGGGGTATGGAAAGGAAATTCGGATCTTCTTGGGTACTCTTAAACCCCTTCTGATTTAAATACTATAATCCCCATTATACTAACCATGATTATAGAAAGGAAAGAGATAGGGGACCTGAAGGAAATAAATAAATGGGTTCTTATCTACGGAAGACGGAAGACCGGTAAAACCTTTCTGGTGAAAAATTTCCTGGATTATGATGAGTTCTTTTTTGTTAAAAGAGACAGGACAATAATCTCAGAAAGAGATGTGAAACAGATAACCTACGAGACATTCATCAGCCTGCTGGAGAGGGCGTTAAGTGAAGATAAAACTGTGGTTGTGGATGAATTTCACAGACTCGGGGATGAATTCATTGATTTCCTCCAATACACCGGCAAGAAGGGGAAGCTTATACTGATTTCGTCAACACTCAATATGTCAAAGAGATTGTTTGAATCCAGATCCCCGGTTCTCGGGTTCTTTGCTGAATTCCCTGTGGGATTAATAAGCCTGCAGGATACTCTCAAGGCGTTGACGGGAGTTGGATTAAATAACAGGGAATTATTGGAGCTTGGAATACTTCTAAGAGAACCTATTGCAGTAGACTACCTCGGGAAGGGAAAGAGTGCAAGAAAAATTATGGCATCCATATTAATGTCCTCCATTAAAACAATACCTGCATTAACCGGGGAGATATTCACTGAGGAAGGAAGAGAGCTTTCAGCGGTTTATGAGGGGATTCTGAGGGCTGTCGCGAACAGGAAGCATGTATCAACTGAAATCTCAAGTTATTTGTTCTCAAGGAAACTGATAAAGAAGGATGATCCGAGTTTAATCCAGCCCTACTTAGGCAATCTAAGGGGTTTTGGTTTAATAAGGAGGATCAGGGTTTATGGAAGGAATAAGTTCATTTATAAGCATGTCTCTCCGTTAGCTGCGATATTCTATTATGCGGATGAGAAATACAATATCTCGGAGAGGAGGTTAAACGAGAAGGAAATAGAGAGGGTTGTGGGTGAGCTCATGCCTAGGATAGTTGAAGACAATATAAGGGAATTGTTGTCTGAAAAACATGCTCTAGAGGAGAGCATCTTTGAAGCAAAAGACTTTGATGTTGATGCATGCCTGCTGAAATTCAACAAACCCGAGATAGTTGTTGAAATCAAGTGGGGGGAGAAGATCAAGGAAAGAGATCTGGGGAAGATAAGAGAGACTCTGGGGAAACTAGATGCCAGGAGATTTATGTTGTTTGTGCCTTATAAAGACAGGGTTAAAGCAAGGGATCTGGAGGTAATTGACATATCTGATCTGCTGTGAGTGAATTGCTGACGGGAATTGTAAATGCGAGATCTCGGTTGATTGTATTCCCTTTCAGATATTGATGTTATGCTGGTTTACCTCAAATATTTTTCGAGTTTTAGGGCTTTGCATTTTTTTTTACTTTCCTACACCTAACTTCTGAGTTCTGCACCTTTATTGCTTGTTTTCGACCTAAAAAGATGCAATCTGGGTGCTTATGTTGTGATATTTCTCTAAGGCACATCCCCATTATATAACACAATGAAAAGACCAACCAATAAAGAAATGCATAAGATTGCAGTCAATAAAGTTATAGAATATGAAAAACGAAAACGCTCTGGGAGCAAACCGAAAGAATTGCATGAAGGTGAAGTGTATGACATAGAGACAGAATCAAGATTTATTGAGGTCAAATCACAATGGAAAGATGGCTTACCCTCATTCGTTGTTATATCACAAACCGAAAAATTTTGGGAAGTGATGCCAAAAAAAGCCAGAAAGTATTACATATATTCCCTATTCAACTTGAAGGACAAAGCCAAACTCATGATAATCCCTCCAGAACTTATTTTTTCTGAGACCATGAGAACAGGTAAGACCGATGCAGGTGCTATCTTGTCATCATTTAGAAGGGCGTTCTTGAATGAGGTGAGTATTGAATCAGAGATAAGATTAATAATCCGTCCGAATAAGTTATACACGGATAGTAAAGAGGATTATAATCTGAAGATTGTTAATCTTTGAATAAGTCGGTTGTTATAGTTTTTCGCAATCTACACCTTTGTTATCCCCCCCCTGCAGAGAATCAGGGTTTTGTTGATTTAGACAAGGTTGGGATTTACTGGAGAAATCTAATCCAAACCCTTCATAATCACCCAATTCCCACTCAACCAGACTTCTTAAAGAAAAGTAATCAAATTCGGTGACTATAATACAATAAGATATTAATATCTGGATTATGCCTCTCTTAGACTGGATTCACATTGTATCAAGGATTGCTGCAACAATCAATGCAGCTATTGAGAACACCGATATCCTCCTGTAGTTCTGTCGTTCCTTTGATCGTATATGGGAGTATGCGAGTTAAGATTTTGTGAAGCAAATCTTTTTGATACGCTGATGCTCCACATGACATAGCGCAGCCCGTCGAAGTCAGTAGGGTTCAGATTGTCTCTGTTCTCTGTCTTTTTAAGCAGTTCAAGGTCTCTTATAATCGTGTATCCTCATAGGGCAATATTGTGTCTGTGGATTGAGAGATGAGGTATCCCCTACCCATTGAATACCACAGCACATTCAAGAGTGTCAGATTATATGCGGGATTGAGAGAATCGCTATCTAAAATTGCTGTAGCCGGCCAGAATCTTATGTTTTATGAGGAATTCCTTAATTTCTCATTTACATATAAAGAATTTCTATAACAAATGAGTTAATATTTATATAAGTGTTCAACAATATTAATATAAATAATACTTAACTCAAAATATTAAACGAGGTTAAAACATGAAAGCAAAGGACAAAGAATATGTATTAAAGGAAGTTGAGGAGAAGAACGTCAAATTTATCAGGCTCTGGTTCACGGACATCCTAGGATTTCTGAAGAGCTTTGCAATAACTGTTGAGGAACTGGAGACTGCATTAGATGATGGGATGGGATTCGATGGATCCTCAATAGAGGGGTTTGCAAGAATACATGAGAGCGACATGATAGCAATGCCCGACCCAACCACCTTCCGGATAATACCCTGGAGGCCGGAAGAACATGGTGTTGCCCGGATGTTCTGTGATGTTCTGGAACCGAATGGGAAACCATATAGCGGATGCCCTCGTTGGGCATTGAAGAGGAATATAGGGAGGGCAAAAAAGAAGGGATACGACTTCTACGTGGGACCTGAGCTGGAGTTCTTCTATTTTAAGGATTCATACAACCCTGAGGGTCTTGACATGGGAGGATACTTTGACCTGACGCCTCTGGATGTGGCAAGCGACCTGCGAAGAGAGACGGTCTTAATGCTTGAGAACATAGGGATAAAGGTCGAATACAGCCACCATGAGGTTGCACCATCCCAGCATGAGATAGATTTAAGGTATACTGATGCGCTGGCGATGGCTGACAACGCCATGACCTACCGCCTCGTCGTTAAGGAGGTGGGGCTGATGCATGGCGTGTATGCATCATTCATGCCGAAACCAATCTACGGCGAGAACGGAAGCGGGATGCACGTTCACCAGTCCCTGTTCAAGGGGAAAACAAACGCCTTCTTCGATGCAGATGACGAGCATTACCTCTCCGATATAGCTAAACACTATATTGCCGGAATACTTGAGTATATTCCTGAGATGACCTCTGTATTGAACCAGTGGGTTAACTCCTATAAACGACTGGTTCCCGGATATGAGGCCCCCGTGTATATCTCATGGGCCAAAAAGAACAGGTCAGCTCTTGTGAGAGTGCCTGAATACAAGCCAGGTAAAGAGGCGTCAACGAGGATTGAGGTAAGGTCCCCTGATCCTGCATGCAACCCGTATCTGGCCTTTTCTGTGATGCTTGCGGCTGGATTGGAGGGTATAGAACAGAAGTTAGAGCTCCGTGATCCGATAGAGGCGGACATCTACGAGATGACAGGGTCTGAGAGGAAGAAGAGGGGGATAACGACCCTGCCAAGTAACCTTTTTGAGGCCACTGAGCTGACTGAGGGAAGCGAGTTGGTAAAGAGAGCACTTGGAGATCACATCTTCGAGAAATTCATAGACAACAAGAAGCTGGAGTGGGATGGCTACAGATTGCATGTAAGCCAATACGAGCTGGACAAGTACCTGCCCATACTATAATCCCCACATTGGGGAAATATTTATCCCCAATCCCTATAGTTAAGGGATGGAGAACAATGCAGTTCTTGTTTTGGCGGACGGCACCGTATTAGAGGGTTATGGCTTCGGCTCACAAAAGACAGCCGGGGGTGAGGTAGTATTTAACACCTCCATGACCGGCTATCAGGAGGCGTTAACAGATCCCTCCTACAAGCACCAGATTCTCCTTATGACCTATCCCCTGGTGGGCAACTACGGCATAAGAGAGCAGGACTTCGAGTCCACCGGGATACAGGCGGAGGGCTTGGTTATACGGGAGCTGAACTCTAACGCTAAAGACTCCCGAATCGATAGAAACCTGGATGGATTTCTTAAGGAATATGATACTCCCGGGATACAGGGAGTAGACACCCGGTTCCTGACAAGAAAAATCAGGCTCCACGGCGTCCTGAACGGGATACTAAAATATCCCTACGAAAAGAAAGAGCTTGAGGGCCTGAAGGAGAAGGCATCTAAGCTGGATAGTATATCTGAGATGGATCTGCTGAATATGGTATCCACTAAAAAGATCGTTAGACACGATGCTGGTGGAGAAAAGAGTGTTGTATTAATCGATTGTGGGGTTAAGAATAGCATAATAAACCTGCTTATGGAGAGAAAAGTTAACGTAATCCAGGTACCTGCTAAATCATCAGCTGGGGAAATCATGGATCTTGAGCCGGACGCGATACTGGTGTCTAACGGTCCGGGAGACCCGCAGAAACCCTCTTATGTTGTGGAATCCATAAAGGAGCTGGTAAAAGAGGAGCTTCCCCTGTTCGGCATCTGCCTGGGCCTGCAGCTGATTTCAATAGCATACGGGGTCAGAACCTATAAATTGAAATTCGGGCACAGGGGCAGCAACCACCCGGTAAAGGACCTGAAGACGGGGAGATCGCATATCACTTCACAAAATCACGGCTTCGCAGTTGACGCAGATACCCTGCCAGAAGATCTGGAGGTGTCACACATTAGTTTAAACGACGGGTCCGTGGAGGGCATTAAACATAGGGAGCTGCCGGTAAGTGCTTTGCAGTACCATCCTGAGGGGCATCCAGGTCCCTGGTACAACTACTATCTCTTTGATGAGTTCGTTGCTTCCATAAAATGATTTATTATTCTATTAAACAGATAATTAAACAAGATGGTTGAAGAGATTGCTTTTATGGTTAATGTATTCTATTTCGTATACGATCTGATAAGGCAGGGCATAGAATATCTCTTGGGTATTACATTATATCAGGCTAATTCCGTGTATGCGGCGAAGTACGCGGACGCTATCTCTATGCTGATTCCGGTAACAGCCCTATGGCTTATTCTGGAGTTTGTGGAAGGATTTAGGAGGTTTCTGAAGTTTATAGTACTTATCGGGTGGGTTCTTGTCCTAGTCTCTATAGGTATAACTCTCATATAAACGCCTTACCCTGCCTGCGCCGTCTATGGATTTAAGAACATCAACAGCCCCTTGGGGTACCAAATCCTGCCATGGTCTGCTGTCTATCATCCTATTCCTTATTTCTGTTCCAGAGTATTGGTTTTTGTTAAATAATGGTGTGGACTTAACACTATATCCCTCATTGCTGAACAACCTTTTCTCTTTCTCCCCGTTAGTATAAATTAAATCAAAATTAGGGCAGATATCCTTTACGTGAGAAACCCATCGGCTGTCGTCGTTAACGTCAGGTATTTCCACGATTTCATATCTCATTCTTGTACCTAGGGATTTCTTTATCATATCCCTTCTTTCTGGTGCGCTGAATGGGTTATTGAGGGTATGGCTCTCCTGTGAGCTTCCTAATCCTATGATGAGGTAGTTGATGTCGTTTGCCGCCCACTCTATGAACTTCATGTGTCCGAAATGGAATGGCTGGAACCTGCCAACAATTAAACCTCTCTTAGTCATTTCCGGCCTCCATCTTGTATTCCCTGTAAGCCATGTATCCGGCTATTAAAGAAATTAAATAAAACAGGTATTTAAACCAGTTCGCTACCAGCAAAACCTTAAGATTCAACGGTTTCTCTTTGGTTACCAGGTGATTTCTCACCGTTATGGTTTTACCCAGTCTTGGCAGCTCCAGCTTCACGGGGTAGACGCCTGTCCTGGTTGGTACTGTTATAGCTCCTGCATCATCCTCTCCTATCACGTCCAGGCCCTTGAACGCTGCTGGGGCGGCTGCATACTCTACATCAGCGTAGTTGCCTTCCATCGTGCTGACTCCCCCGGAGCCCATCTTGAATACACCCATCTGCCATACAAGCATGGGAACAAGCAAAAACATAAACACCGCTACCAACAACGCTGCTCCGGCAAGAACCCACTTGATTTTAAACCCTTCCGGCATGTGTTTCCTGGCTATAGCAGCCAGAGTCAAGGCAACCAACAATATAAACAAACCCTGATTAAAGCAGAATAAGCCTGCGGAAAAAACAATATATCCTGTGATGAATCTCTTGTTGTATCTGACTGCAGCAGCCAGAAGGAAGAGTATTGTAAGGAACAGGATGCTTGAGTCAAGAGCCGGTAGCTCGCTTCCACCCTCAGTGCCCCACGTATCCAATACTATATAGTCTTCTGGCAGGTATATGTATGTATCTGATGTGGTTATGGGCAGGTCTGTTTTAGCGAGTGGGACCTCTATTAATGCTATGGGTGCCAGCGGCGGGATGGTGGTGAAATAAACCAGATCCAGGTTCCCGTGTTCGGTTTTTGGGAGAGACAGGAGGAGTTTCTCGTCTTTTGTTAGTTTCACAGCCGCTCTTGCTGTTGCCGCATATAGTGGGGTGCCCGGTGCATCAATCTCTATATAATCCACTCCGGTGTTGGCATAATCATAGTTCATCTCCCCCACGATACTACCCTTCTCTGTAATCGCTACCCTGTGGGTTGCCCTGCTGACTGATGCGGAAAGCGAGGGCATCAAATCCAGCTGTTTTATTGTTATGTGAATGATATCATCTCTTGATGTGATGAATGCTCTGGCGTTAGGGTATGTTGCGCTCATGGATGACTCGGATAAATCTATCTCTCTGGCACCCGTTGAGATGCTGATCTTCTTCTCAGGGTCTGATTCGACCAGGACCTGGTGTTTATCATCCTTTAGGGGTATCCTGATGTCTTTGCTGCCAAATATTCCTGTTACAGATACTGATGCCTCGGAGGACTGCAGATCCAGCAGTAGTCTGTTGCCTGATTGTTCCCATTTCATGACTCCAGTGACTGAGGAGACTACCTCGTTGTTGGGTAAATCAAGGGTGTATCCTCCAAGGGAGCGGCCGAAGGCCTTGAAATTTATCATGTACTGGAACCGGTCTCTCTCAGCGTAGGTGTATCTGAAGTTCCCGTCCACCAGCATAGCAACCTTCTCGCTCCGCTGTAGGACTATTCTCTCATTGTATACTCCGAAGCGGTCTCCATCTATGGCATAGCCGTGATCTAAATGAAAGATCAGCTCGTTTATCGGGCCGTTGACGTATAACATAATCTGCCCGATGGTTCTGATTTCCAGTTTACCCTGGAGGTTGATTAAGCCCTCATCTGCCATGAAAAAATACCCCCCCTCATCGAAGGACACAGTTGTTTTCTGGCCGTTAACCTTCAAGTCCGATACCAGCACATCTGTTGCTGGCCCGAAAAGGTAGACTTTTACATTCTCTCCCTGGATCACTTCACCAGAGCCTTGGATGATTAGCAGGTCATCTGCAAGGTCTCCTGACAGGGTTACTTCGTTGAGGGTATATATCCTCTCTTCTGTTTCGTTGATGATAATTATCTCAGATGCTGTTGTTGAGTTAATAGCGAATAGAAGCAGGAATAGGATTAAAAGTGTTTTTTTCATCTTGTTATCTATTTAAGGAGGGGGGTTTAAATTAGAAGCTGGAAGCCAGCATCTCCCTTATTTTTTTTTCCACGAGATTCTTTTGCGTGACTGGTTTGCTGAGATATCCGTCAGCCCCCAGTTCAAGGCATTTGTCCACTACTTTTTTGTTTCTTATGATGCTAACCATGAGGATTTTCACGTTTTCATGTTTTTTTTCTCAGCTCTTTTTGAGATTGCTTTCCTCTCGAATATGGAGTCTTCGATTATCATTACTTTAACCAGTTTTTCGTGAATTTATGGTGATTGGACGTATAAATAGCTTACCTATCTGTATTTTATGGGTTGATATGAGACAAAAACAGGTTTATCTATCATATTATAGTTCATTGTGCATTTCTCAGGAGTTTTCTCTATCCATAAAACAAAAAAATTCTCTAATAAAAGACCATAACACCTATCGTGCAAACCATCATCTTTTATACAAAAAGCACAATATACACTATTACACAATGTTTCATATTCCATAAAAAATGGATGAAATCGATTTAAAGAGGGTAGAAAAGATGGTTGCTAAAAAGAAGAACTCAGTCAAGAAAACAAAGAGCTCAGGAAAAAACAAGAAGACGATTGCTAACGCCCCCGAAGATAAGGTTTTCTGGGTGAACGGGGGGGCAGTACTGAAGAATCTGGTGGATCTGGAGAAGGAACTGATCTCAATGAGTTTTGAGACATTCCATTATCACGTGAACCCCTACAAAAACGACTTCGCTAACTGGGTGAACGACGTATTAGGTGAGCAGGCATTAGCCAAGGAACTCCGCAAACTGAAGACCCGAAAGAGCATGGCCCGCTATGTGAAAAGCAGGATTAAACAAATAAGCAAATAATCCCGAAAAGGATGGTGAAAAAAAAGGCAGACTACTTGTTTGAATTCAGCTGGGAGGTTTGCAACAAGGTAGGGGGAATACATACGGTCATAAAATCAAAAACTCCTGAAACAATAAAAACATACCATGACAAGTATTTTTTGGTTGGCCCGTATTTCCCGGATAAGGCTGTTACTGAGTTTCAGGAGAAGATACCTCCCAACGGGCTTCATAGTATATGTAAGAAACTCAGGAAGGAGGGGATAGTCTGTCACTTCGGGAAATGGTTGATCCCAGGGGAACCTAATGTAATACTCTTTGATTACCAGGGCTTTATATCCAAGAATTATGATATCAAGGGAGAGCTCTGGGAGAGCTATAAAATTGATTCATTAGATAGCATGTTCTCTGATTTCGATGAACCTATACTCTGGGGGGTTGCTGCAGGAAGGTTTATGGAGGAACTCGCTAAGTCCAGGTTCTTTAAAGATAAGAAGATTGTGGCCCATTTCCATGAATGGCTTGCATGCGGTGCACTATTACATCTAAAAAGGAAGAACGTGAATGTAGCTACCGTATTCACAACCCATGGTACCATGCTTGGAAGGGCTATGGCGGGAAATAACGTCGAACTATACAAGGAAATCGATAAGATTGATCCGGAAAAGGAGGCATATAACTTCAAACTTCATTCAAAACATCAGGTGGAACGGGTTTCAGCCCACATCTCTGACGTATTCACCACAGTAAGCGAGATAACCTCTATGCAGGTGGAAAACTTCCTTAAAAAGAAGCCGGATCTGCTACTTTATAACGGACTTAACCTACAGGATAACTCTACATTTGAGCAGATTTCAGTGGATCATATCCTTTATAGGGGGAAGATAAAGAAATTTTTGGAGTACTATTTCTTCCCTTACTATTCCTTTGACTTGGATAACACATTGATTTATTTCACCACGGGGAGATATGAATTCCATAACAAAGGGTTTGATGTCTTCATCGAGGCGTTATCTAAACTGAATAAGGAGTTGAAAAAGAAGAAATCAAGGAAGACTATTGTCGCATTCTTCTGGGTCCCCAGGAGCACTATACGGATTAAGCCCGAAATAACACATAATAGGGCTTATTTTGAGGATGTGGAAGACTCTGTAGGAGATAGTCTGGATGATATTGAGAGGAGGATTATTAGAAACCTCATATCCGGGAAATCTATTTCAACAGGTAACCTATTCAGCGATAAACTGGTTTTTGAAATAAAAAAGAAGGTGCGCAGGTTCCTTAAAGAAGGAACTCCGCCGCTATGCACCCACGACCTACCCGGTGAGGATAAAGACCCGATGCTGTCATATTTCAGGAAATACGATTTGTTGAACAGGAAGGAGGACCGGGTCAAGACCATATTTTATCCTATTTATCTTACCGGAGCAGACGGCTTGCTTGATTTAAACTATAATGAAGCGATACTGGGTTCGCATCTGGGGGTTTTCCCATCATACTATGAACCGTGGGGTTACACGCCCGTGGAAACAGCAGCGTTGGGGGTTGCCTCGATCACAACAGATTATGCCGGGTTCGGAAGATATCTGCTGCAGGATAAGGACAGGTTGAACAGGGGGATTTTTGTCATAGAGATGTTCAATAAGAAGCATGAAACCAAAATAAATAATCTATTTAACTGCCTCTATGACTTTTCCACATTTAATGTGAACGATAGGGTGGCAGATAAGGTGAAGGCCCATAATTATGCCTCCCTGGTGGGGTGGAAGACACTTATGGGCAACTATATCCTGGCTCACAACATGGCGGTTGACAGGGTATTCCTGAAAAAGTAATTAAAGAATGCATAACAATGCAGCTTGTCCACAAAATAGGGGAAAAAACAGTATCCAGGGAAACCGATAAAGAAACCTCATTTCTTTTAACAAACAATAGGCTTGGATATACGTATTTCTCCAACCAACCCTTGCTGGGTAGGCAAAGCCGGTACATGGGAGTTTTTTTCCCAGTCAATAAGTCACTTTTTAGGGTTTTAGCTGAGTTGAGACCTGATAGGGATTTCCATGTGAGGGGGTTTGTCAACAAATTCTACAGGGTGGAAAGGGAGCTGACAGGAAACCGGGAGGTTTTTTTCATGCCCTCCAAACTCAACTCCCTTGTCTATAGGCTCAGGAGAAGGGAACCGATAAGGTTGTGTCTTGATGTTCGGCCTTCTTATGAGCCGGATGCGTTCGGGAGATTCTATAAGCTATCTGAGGTGGACGGTAAACTCCTGGTGGAGTATACCAAAAGGAACCCGGAGTCGGGGGAGCAGGAATACCTGCTTTATATCGCAGTCAAAACAGGGAAGCTGGATTATGAGAAGATATGCCGCTGGAAACCTGTTAATTATGAGCTGGACGGGGAGAGGAATTCCCCTCCGGTTAAATTGAGCGTATACGATCTTGCCCGGATAAGAGCCAAGAAGCTTGTGATTTCGTTCTCACCGAACAAGAATAAGGCCTTAAATGAGGCGGATTACGTCTACGAAAACCTCAGGAAGCTGGAGGATAAGCAAAGGAGGTATGTGGGGGAAACGGCCGGTGACAGTAAACTTGGGGGTGAGCTGTTTTTCGCCTACAGTGCGTGTAAGCTTTCCCTGGATCAGTTGACGGTGGATGGTCGGATACGCGCCGGTCTGCCGTGGTTTTTCCAGATATGGAGTCGGGATGAGCTTTTATCTATGAAACATCTCTCGCCTGTTGACAAGAAGAGAATTATCTACAGCTACCTGGACCGGGTGCAGGAGGATGGCAGGATACCTAACATTGTGGGGGATGATTCGGGCACCAACGCGGACTCAGTTGGCTGGTTGTTTAAGAGATTGGATGAATGCTTTGCTGAGTTCACTCTAGATGAGAGAGAGCACGTATTGTACCGGTTCATGGAAAGCATCTCCAGGCTTAAGGAAAACTACATCAGTGATGTGTTCTTGATGAACGGGCCGGGGGAGACGTGGATGGACACTGTATGCGGGGGCGGGGGCAGGCCGGGTTACCGGATTGAGATTCAGTCTATGTTGTTGCGTATGTATGCTTTGGGCTATAGGTTAACCAGGTTAAAGAAGCGGGATAAGTCATCGAATCTCTTCTCTCTGCTGGAGGAGGATTTATCCAGGAAGGTGAGGGAACACTTCTGGAAGAAGGGTATGTTATTGGATGGCCTGGGTGACCAAACAGCCAGACCTAATATCTTTATCGCAGCCTATGTTTACCCTGAATTCCTCTCCAAGAGAGAATGGGTTGAGTGTTTCCGGAATACACTCTCCAGGTTGTGGCTTAGCTGGGGTGGTCTGTCCTCGATTGATAAATCCAGTGAACTGTTTATTGGGGATCATACGGGTGAGAGACCCGAAAGCTACCACCGGGGGGATTCCTGGTTTTTCCTGAATAATATGGCAGCTCTTGTTTTACACAGGTTGGGTGGGGGGGACTTCAGGAGCTACGTTGATGCTATAGTTAAGGCTTCGACGGATGATATCCTTTGGGATGGGATGCTTGGGCATCATTCGGAGTTAAGTTCCGCTGCTCTGCGAGAGTCCTGTGGCTGTGGGATGCAAGCCTGGAGCAGCGCCATGTATCTGGAGTTGATAGATGAGATATACGGGAAGTAAGATTATATATAATCAGCTAATAGTATTTATTTATCTAGGATGGTTTATGATGTTGTGATTGTTGGGGGGGGGCCTGCTGGTGTTACGGCGGCGATTTATGCCAAAAGAAGCGGTCTGGATACTTTGTTGATTGAGAAGGGTGTTATCGGTGGATACATAGCTAACACCCTGCATTTGGAGAATTATCCCGGGTTTAAGTCAATCTCTGGCATGGATTTCGGTGAGAGACTAAGGGAGCAGCTTGAGAAATTTGATGTTGAAATCCTCGTAGATGAGGTGCTCCAGCTTGAACTAGGTGATGAGGTAAGGGAGGTCTTTACCAGAAAAAACAGATACAAGACGAGGACGCTTATCATAGCCTCTGGTACAGAGCACAGGAGGCTTGAAATCAAGGGCGAGGATGTTTTCATCGGTAGGGGAGTCAGCTTCTGCGCTACCTGCGACGCCCCCTTCTATAAGGACAGGAGGGTAGCTGTTGTGGGTGGCGGAAACTCTGCTGTTGATGAGGCATTAACTCTGGCTGAGACAGCATCCAAGACCTACCTTATACACCGGAGAGACGTCCTGAGGGCTGAGCATATCAGGCAGAAACAGCTTGAGGAGAATGGTGTGGAGATTCTATACAACACGGAGGTCAGGGAGATTAAAGGCGACTCCATGGTGAAATCTCTAACCATAGAAGACAACAAGACAAACCAGGAGAAAGAGCTGGAGGTTGATGGTGTCTTTATAGCAATAGGTTATACTCCTTCCACATTGGTTGCCAGGGAGGCTGGCATAGAGGTGGACGAGAAAGGCTATGTTGTCGTGGACAGAGGCCAGAAAACAAACATTCAGGGTGTTTACTCTGCGGGAGACGTTACTGGGGGGCTTTTGCAGGTGACCACTGCAGTAGGGGAGGGTGCTATAGCAGCGGTCTCCGCATTCAATTATATAAGGAAGCCTTACTGGAGCGAATAGGTTTATGGGGTTTATTGGGCAAACTTCGTCCTTAGTCGAATATTATATTTTTTCTTTTTATATGATCCTATTATCAATGATTAATAATGATTAATTTTTCCTTCATTTATAAAAGACAAATGTTAATGATTAATAATGATAAATTATAGCATCAGTTTTTGAAAAATAATAAAAAAAAACAAATGAGGTATCTAAATGGCTGAAAAAGAAGGTAACAGATGGATGGTACTGATTGGAGCGCTTATGCTTCAGTTGTGTCTTGGAGCAGTTTATGCATGGAGCGTTTTCGCTGCAGAACTAAAAACAAATTTTGGATGGACCGTAACAGAAACACAGATAGTGTTTTCTATGGCGCTCGCTACGTTCGCAGTGGTTATGGTATTTGCTGGTAAATGGCAGGATAGGATGGGTCCCAGGAATGTGGCACTTATGGGTGCAGGATTACTTGGGATCTCGTATATACTATCCGGTGTTATGATGACCGGAAACTTTATCTGGTTTATATTAACGCTAGGGGTAGGGGCTGGTGCAGGAATCGGATTAGCATACGTCTGTCCAATTGCGGCCATAGGAAAATGGTTCCCTGACAAGCTGGGTCTGGCAACAGGGCTTGCAGTAGCCGGTTTCGGGGGCGGAGCTCTTTTCATAGCTGTTCTTACAGGTAAAGGAATAAACATGCCAGGACTACAGGTTGACCTTATACAACTGATGGCGACCTACGGGCTTGGAACCACCCTCCTAATCTGGGGTATGGTCTTTCTCGTGTTTGGGGGTCTTGGTGCATTCCTATTAAGCAACCCCCCTGTTGGATGGAAACCTGCAGGCTGGAATCCACCGGAATCATCTGCCAAGACGCCCACATCAGAGGACTGGGAGAGAGGTGATATGATAAAAACATCACAGTTCTGGATGCTTCTTGGTATGTTCGTATTCGCGGCATCAGCTGGTTTGATGACCATAGGTATACTGAAGGTGTATGGAATCGATTCCGGGTTGGCGGCTGCGGCTGCTGGAACCGCAGTAGGTATACTTGCGATATTCAACGGCGCGGGTAGAATAGTCTGGGGCTGGTCATCTGATAAGCTTGGTAGAACAACAGCTATGGCATTGATGTTTTTCCTACAGGCTTGTATGATGTTCGCCTTACCCTCTTTAACCCTGAATCTCGGTGCAAGCGTAATGGGACTTACGATAGCTGCGGCATGGATTGGTTTCATGTTCGGAGGGAACTTCGCGTTGTTCCCGGCAGCAACCAGGGACTTCTTCGGGATAAAGAACTATGGAGGAAACTACGCGATGGTATTTTTGGGTTATGGTGTTGCAGGGATCATCGGTCCGCTATTAGCTGGAGGGCTGAAGGACACTCTTGGAAGCTATGACTGGGCATTTATCATCTGTGGAGTAATGTGTGTACTTGCGGCTGTGCTGGCGTTTATTACAAAAGCACCACACCACAGCAATGTTTAATCTGAGATAAACGACGAGTAAAAAACAATTTGAGGTGATTTGAAATGACAAAAACGGAAATAGAGGAAGGAACAGAGACATCTGAGGCACAGATAGCTGTCCACTGGCAGGAAGAGGACTATATCCGTCCGACCACGGAATTTATTGCTCAGGCAAATATGACGGATGCAGGTATACGTGATCGTTTC
>JAYEGX010000055.1:0-82415 GCA_034659295.1 Candidatus Altarchaeota archaeon
CTCTAGCGGAATCCATGGCCACATTACCTCCGCCAACAACAGCAACCCTGGAGCCCACCCTAACAGGCGTATCATACTCAGGGAATAAATAAGCCTTCATCAGATTCACCCTAGTCAGAAACTCATTAGCACTATATACACCATTAAGATTCTCCCCGGGAATGCCCAAGAAATAAGGCAACCCCGCTCCGGTGCCAATAAAGACTGCATCAAAATCACGCCCTAAATCATTAAACGATACAGTCCTGCCCACCAGAACATTAAGCCTGAACTCCACACCCAGCCTCCTTAGGTAATCTATCTCGCTGTCAACAACACCTTTGGGGAGGCGGAACTCAGGAATACCATACCTCAAAACACCACCCGGCTCATGCAGGGACTCGAATACAACAACAGAGTAGCCCCCTTTTGAAAGCTCTGCAGCACAGGATAAGCCAGCCGGACCGGAGCCGACAACAGCAACCCTCTTCCCGGCAGATAGGGAAGGTGAAGGATTTTCATCCCTTCTGTTTTTAATCAACCAGTCACCCACGAAACGCTCCAGCCCACCTATGGAAACAGGCTCCCTTCCAGTCTTGTTTAGAACACAATAAATCTCGCACTGACTCTCCTGCGGGCAAACCCTGCCGCAGACTGCAGGGAAGGCATTGCTTTCCCTCAGCCTTTCGGCGGCCTTATCGAAGTCCCCATCTTTAATGTGATTAATAAAACCAGGTATGTCAACCCTAACCGGACAGCCCTCCACACAGGACGGAGTCCTACAGGAGAGACACCTGGAGGCCTCCCCCACAGCCGCCTCCACGGTATAGCCCAGAGAGACCTCACCGAAGTTTTTCACCCTATCTGTGGGCTTCTGCTTTTTGACATCGGTTTTCTCTCCAACATCCCCACTCATTTCCCCTCACCCCCCAGGTAGCGTTTAAGTGAATACCCCTCCTGCCTGAGATAGAACCCGTGCCTGTGGAAGAGTTCATTGAAGTCCACCTCATGGGCGTTGAATTCAGGACCGTCCACGCAGGCGAAACGTGTCTCGCCGTTAACGGTAACCCTACAGGAGCCGCACATTCCCGTGCCGTCAACCATAACAGGGTTAAGGCTTACAACAGTCTCTATACCATACTCTCTGGTCAACTCAGATACTGCGGACATCATAACCAGCGGCCCGATAGCAACAACCCGGTTTACCTCCAAGCCCCCGTCTATTAAATCCCGCAACTGGTCTGTTACAAAACCCTTCCTCCCGCAGCTGCCGTCATCTGTTGTAACATAAAGTGAATCAGATAATTTATCCATCCTATCACGCCAGAACAACAATTCATCACATCTGGCACCAAGTACAGAAACAACCTTGTTCCCCTTATCACCTAATGCCCTGGCTATAGGGTAAATAGGGGCCACACCAATGCCGCCGCCCACGCACACAACAGTACCATAATCCCTAATCTTGGAAGGCATGCCTAAGGGACCTAGGAGGTCTAAAATCATATCACCCTCCTCCAGGGATGCCAGCTCTTTCGTGGACTTACCAACCTCCTGGAATATTAAAGAGATACTACCCGCATCCAGGTCTACATCAGCTACGGTTAAGGGAATTCTCTCCCCCCTCTCATGTATTCTCAGGATTATAAATTGCCCAGGCCTGTAGGATTGTGCAATCCGGGGAGATCTCACCTCCAACAAAACAGCTTCACTGTGGACTTTTTCCTTGGACAATATTTCGTTCATAGCATTCCCTCGGTTATATAATTTCAAATATAATATTATTATACCGCACCAAATACAAATTGATTATGAGGCTAAAATATGACAACACTAAGGGAATATTTAGACAGCACCGGCTGTGAAGATAAACTAAAAGATCTGATCGAGTTAGTTTCCAACCAAGCTATTCCGATAAGGAAGGCATTCATATCCAACCAGGAATACGTGGACAGCGAAAACATCTACGGAGAGAAACAGATAGCCCTGGATAAATGGTCCAATGAACACCTGATGAATACCTTCAGGGAATCAAAACTTGTGAAAGAGGCGGCCTCTGAGGAGGAGGCTGAGGTGGTGGAGTTCCCGGATGCCGAAGCCAATTATGCGGTAACAATCGACCCCCTTGACGGCTCCTCGCTCGTGCAGGTCAACCTGGCTGTTGGAACAATAGTCGGGGTACAGGAGGATAGTGTGATGAAGGAGGGCAGGAACCTGAAGGCCGCATTCTATATGCTATACGGGCCGTTGACTGTTGTGGGTTTGACTGTCGGGGAGGGGGTTCACCTGTTCGCTCTCAACGAGGAAGGCGAATACGTGATGACCCAAAAAGACGTCAGGATACCTGAGGGTAGGCTATATGGCAGCGGAGCATTAAAGAAAGACTGGCTTCCAGAGCACCATAGATTCATGGAATACCTCGAAAAAGAAGGATACAAGCTAAGATACTCAGGCTCATTCGTAGCAGACGTCCACCAGTACCTTAAATACGGAGGAGTATTCTCTTATCCCGCCTACAGGGGGAAAACCACAGGTAAACTAAGGCTGCTTTTTGAGGCTAACCCAATGGGCTTTATCGTAAACGAAGCAGGCGGCAGAATAAGCGACGGCAAAAAAAACCTGCTTGAAACCAGACCCGAGAAACTTGACCACAGAACACCCCTATACGTTGGAAGCAGGGGTGTGATAGACAAAATGGAAAACGAATTTGATATAGAGGTTTAAAAAAAAAGATGAGCGGATATAAACCAATCTCAGGGAAAAAACTCTTTAAGCCATTGATTGATAAAGACTGTATTGTTATGGCAGCAAACACCCGCTACATTCCGGGAGTGGCCAAGGGCATACTA
This sequence comes from Candidatus Altarchaeota archaeon, assembly GCA_034659295.1. Classification (GTDB taxonomy): domain Archaea; phylum Altiarchaeota; class Altiarchaeia; order IMC4; family QMZM01; genus EX4484-2. The sequence continues at coordinate 2,829 of JAYEGX010000055.1, forward strand.
AGGGCTGCGAAAGACACCAACAGCCCTATTTTGAGTGAAATAGCCCGCTCCGAATCCGATCTTAAGGGAGGATACACAGGCTATACTCCAGCGGAATTCGCCGAAAAAATAATGGAGGTAGCGAACGAGGTAGGGCTTGAGAAGTGGGTTCTTCACGCAGACCACATATCAGTCAAGAAAGGTGATAGGGAAACCATTGAGGGGACGAAGGATCTGGTGAAATCCCAGATTAAAGCAGGGTTCACATCTTATGCAATAGACGCATCCCACATCTTCAATTTTGAGGGGGAAACAGTGAGGGAGGAATTGCAGGGCAACCTGGATGCGACAATTGAGATAGGAAAGTTCATATCAAAGGAGATGGGGGAGGAATCATACGGCCTGGAGGTTGAGGTTGGTGAAGTCGGCAGGAAAGATGAGGGAGGGTTTATCCTCACAAGCCCCGAGCAGGCGTCTACCTTCATATCAGAGCTCAACAATGCGGGAGTTAAACCGGATCTTCTGGCCACAGCTAACGGATCCACCCACGGGAACATCTATGATGAACACGGCCACAAGATAGAACAGGCATCGATTGACATAGAGAGAACGAAGAACATAGCTAAGGCCTTGAGGGATATGGACTCAAATGTAAGGATAGCACAGCACGGGATAACAGGAACCCCACTGCACCTGATTGCCACCCAGTTCCCAAGAGGTGATGTGATAAAAGGCAACGTCGGGACGTTCTGGCAGAATATTGTCTGGGATATACTAAGGGTTTATGAGATAGACCTCTATGAAAAAATAGAGAAATGGGTTCTGGAGAAGTACGCCGGTAAAGGGAAAAGCAACGAGGAAATCTTTGGGAAAAACTCCAAGTATGCATTCAAGAAATTCTTCGATGAGATGCACAGCATAGACAACAAAGCAGTTGCCGCAATGGAGGCGCAGGCGTATGCGAGTGCCCTGATGTTCTATAAGGCATTCAACAGCATAGGGAAAGCAGACCACATAAAACTATGATGGAAAACGGGTACCTGCAGGTGAAGAAAGCCTCAGGGGGATATAAACCCACCTGGAGGGAGATGGTGGAATCACTGTCTACGGAGATGAGTGGAACCACCCCCTCAGAGCTGAGATATATACTAGCCGGGGGCGTACATCACAATAGAGGGGGAATAAAAAAAATTGAGGTGCTGCAGCACACCATCGGGGTTTCCCTGATCCTCACAGGCCTATGCTTCACCTTCCTCGGGGCTTACATCTACCTAGCTCCATGAGTTCTTTTCTTCAGAGAAGATAAAAGAGTATTTTAAGCCGGTATTTGCAGGATACCTAAGGAGCCAGTAATCAGCTCCAAGATAAACTAATAAAAAAAAATCATCTCAATTACTCAGGCATATAAAAGGAACAATAGGGTAATTACTTGATACACGCAAAATGGATATTGTGGGCATAGAGGGTTCCTTGCTTCTTCTGGACATAGGATACGTAATCCTTTCAGCAACCATACTGGCAATCATAGCACGGGCGCTGAAGCAGCCGCTTATCGTGGCCTACGTTCTGGCCGGGATAATAATCGGACCCGTTGGTATGGGCCTGATAACAGAAAAGGAAGTAATCAACGTTCTGGCGGAATTCGGGATAGCACTCCTACTGTTCATGGTCGGCCTGGAACTGGATTTCAGAAGACTCAAGGATGTGGGAAAAGTATCTCTCACCTGCGGGCTGGGGCAGATAATCATAACCTTCATAGCAGGATTCCTGCTGGCGAAATACCTGCTAATAGACATGAACGGCTACAGTGACTTATGGGCGTTCTATGTGGCCCTCGCCCTAACCATAAGCAGCACCATGATTGTGGTAAAACTCCTATCCGACATGAACGAACTGGACACCCTGCACGGGAAGATTGTTCTAGGAACGCTTTTGGTGCAAGACATAGTCTCCATAATAGTTCTCGCATCCCTATCCTCACTGGAGGGGTTCTCCCCGGTAGACATTATAAGCCCCATGCTCAACGGAGTAGCCCTGGTAAGCATAGCAGTTGTCTCAGCTAAATACGTTGGCCCCCAACTACTGCGTTATGTCTCAAAGTCCACAGAAATACTATTCCTGTTCGCCCTATCATGGTGTCTGATATTCTCCTTCATATCCCTTAAGATGGGATTCGAAACCGTAACCATAGGAGCCTTCCTTGGAGGGGTATCCCTAGCAATATTCCCCTACAACCTTGAGGTGATAGGGAGGGTTAAGTCCCTCAGGGATTTCTTCGCAACCATATTCTTCGTGTCCCTTGGGATGCAAATAACATTCGACCCAAAGCTCCTGCCCCTGGGCCTGATTCTCTCCGCATTCGTCTTATTCGGAAACGTCATCATAGTAATGTTAATAAACCTCCTATCAGGTTTCAGAAAGAGGACATCATTTTTGGCAGCCATCTCCCTAGCCCAGATAAGCGAATTCTCCCTGATAATCGTAGGGAACGGAGTCCGACTAAAGCATATACCAGAAAGTATGCTATCGCTGGTTACAATAATTGCGGTTGTGACCATAACAGTAAGCTCCTACTTCATCGTGCACGGGACCGGATTATACAAAAAAATGATTCCCTTCCTCAACCTTATAGAAAGAATAGGAGACCGGAAGATAAGGGAACTGGAGAAGATACCGAAGAAATCCAGGAACCACATCATACTATGCGGATGCCATAGTATGGGAAAAATCATACTAGAAACCATGAAGGATATGAAGAAAAACTACCTGGTGGTGGACATCAACCCGGAGGTGGTGAAGAAACTAATCGATGAAGGAGTGCCCTGCATCTACGGCGACGTCGGGGATAAAGAAATACTGGAGAGAATTGATTTAAAGGATGCTGAGATTGTTATATCAACCATACCAAACCACGAAGACAACCTGCTTCTTATCAGAGAGGTGAAGAAATCCAACCCAGAAACCCTGGTCTTTATATCCGAGAGAGAGGTGAGCAACGCCCTGGAGCTATACAGTGAAGGCGCAGACTACGTCATTATACCGGACATAGTGAGTGGTGAAATAATTTCCGAGTACATGACGGAATACATGACAGACATCAAAGGTATAAAAAAAGCGAGAAAAAAACATATAAAAAAGCTTGAAGACATCAAGAGAGAGGAGAAACTTGGGGGGTACGAGTACAGCATCCTAAAAGAACTTGAGAGAAATGCGAGACTAAATCATTTAAATAAAAAAAAGAGGTTATAAGTCTAAAAATTACTAATATTAATAATATGACTACTTCAGTCGATAGAGATAAATGCATGTACTGCGGGGGTTGTGTCTCCATATGCCCCACGAATGCTCTTGAATTAATGGAGACATTCATCAAGGTAGATGAAGACGCATGTGTCGGATGTGGCTCATGTATCAGATTCTGTCCCGTAGGGGCATTATATGAGAAAGATGAATGATGGATAGGGAATATGATGTGATCGTGGTGGGCGCCGGCCCGGCGGGGAGTATGGCAGCAAAGACTGTTGCTGAAGGGAAACACAGTGTTCTGGTATTGGACAAGAAACAGGAGATTGGAACCCCCAAGAGATGCGCTGAGGGGATTAATACAAGGGGGCTTGTCGCTCTTGGTTTAGAGCCTGACCCCAGGTGGGCTGTCAACGATATAAACGGTGCTGTATGCTATTCACCCTCAGGTAAGAGTGTAAATACTGATTTGGGAGCTATGGGAGGATACGTGCTTGAGAGGAAAATATTCGAGAAACACCTGGCAACCGAAGCAATCAAGAAAGGAGCCAGGTACATGGTAAAAACCAATGCCAGAAAGGTTTTAAAAGAAAACGGATTTGTTAAAGGAGTGAAGGTAGATTACATGGGCGAGGAAATAGAGCTTAAATCCAGGATTGTTATAGCAGCAGACGGCGTAGACTCGAAGATAGCCAGGGATATGGGGATAGAAACCAAAAACGTTCCTGAAGACTACCATTCAGGCTTCCAGTATGAGATGGCAGGTCTCAATCTGGAAGAGGAAGATAAACTACACATCTATTTCGGCGAAAAAATAGCCCCAAAAGGCTATGTGTGGATTTTTCCCAAAGGAGATAGCGTAGCTAACGTAGGAATAGGCATACTAAGCAAACTCTCTTCTGAGGGTAATCGGGCAATAGACTACCTGAACCGCTTTATTAGATCACACCCCGAGATATTCCAAAACGCATCACCCATAGAGATAAACGCTGGAGGTGTGCCAATGGGATCCCCCCTAAAGAATATGACAGACAACGGGTTCATGGTCGTGGGAGACGCAGCCCACCAGGTGAACCCCATACACGGTGGAGGGATTTCTCTGGCTATGGAAGCCGGCATGATAGCCGGGCAAGTGGCTTCTGAGGCACTGGATAAGAGAGATGTTTCCCGGCAATCGCTTCAGGAATACCAGCGAAGGTGGGAGGATAAATTCAACACCAAGCTGAAGAAGCTTATGAAACTTAGATATTTCCTGGAGAAAATCACGGACAAGGAATTTGAGATATTCGCCAAAACACTCAGCGGAGACGATATAATGAAGTTGACGGAATCCAAATACACGTTTCTTATCAGGATGCTGGCTAAAAACGCCCCCCACATGGCCCCACTGGCAAAAAAGTTCCTGAGTAAATAAAAAAATGGATCGGGAAAAAATAAGAAGGGACGGACTGAATCTCATCGACGAGTTCTCTGAGATGCTCAAGGATGTTAAGGAAACAGATGAGACCCACTACGTGGTTGACCTAAAAAACGTTACCAGAAGAGATGGGAAGGCATTAAAGAAAAAGAAGTTCAGGGAAAAGATGGAAAAAAACGCCCCCAGATGGGAGGACAACCACGTCATAGCCGAGAAAGGCCGTAAAGAATAGATACCAGGACATCCAGATATCTAGTAATAACAGAGGTGTTATTCTATGGGGGGAAGTATCCTGACTGTTTTAATGGTTTCTTTTGTTAGATAGATTACATAAAGGAGGGGATACTACCTCAGGTTCAAGAACCGGTTTATATCGGGGTGGTTGTGTTCCGTTTTCGGGCAAGCCAACATCTATGCCCTAAGGCTTATTGTTTAAGTTAATGTTGCAGTAAGATTAATGCTTAAATATTATTAAGTCCATATATAGGATATATGGATGCTGTTGTGTTAGCTGCAGGGGAGGGTGTGAGGATGAGGCCCCTGACCTCCACCAGACCGAAGCCTATGCTACCGGTTGCCGGGAAACCGATACTGGAGTGGGATCTTGAGGCGCTTGCGATAAACGGCTTCAGAAAGATTTACATGATTGTGGGCTACCGCAGGGAGAGCATAGAAAATTATTTTGGAGACAGCTTCAAGGGGATGGGAATAGAGTATGTCCACCAGAGAGATCAACTGGGAACAGGGCATGCTATCTCGCTGGTTGAAGAAAAAGCAGGTGACCCGTTTCTTGTAATGAACGGTGACCTCCTGGTATCAGATCAGCTTATAAAAAAATTTGTTGGAGACAACAAAAAACATAATGCAGGAAACAGCATCTCTCTGGTTGAGGTGATGAATCCCTCAGAGTTTGGGATAGTTGAGTTGAAAGAAAACCTCGTTAATTCAATAACCGAGAAACCCAAAAAACCTGAAAGCAATTTAGCTAATGCCGGAATCTACCTATTCAATAAAGAGATATTTAAGGCAATAAAAGAGATAAAGGAATCCACGAGAGCGGAATATGAGATAACCGACGCTATAGAAACACTTCTGGACAAGGAAGATGTTCACGGATTCAAGTGCGAGGGCAGGTGGATTGATGTTGGCAGACCCTGGGATCTGCTTGATGCAAACGAGCTAATGCTCAGGGATATGAAACTGGAATCCGATAAGAAGGTAGAGATTGAAGAGAACACTACATTAAAGGGTGAGGTGCATGTTGGAGAAGGTAGTGTAATAAAATCAGGTTCATACATTGAGGGACCGGCGTATATAGGAAGAGACTGCATAGTGGGTCCGAACTGTTATATAAGACCATACACCTTACTAATGGACAACAGCCGGGCAGGTAATGCTGTGGAGATAAAGAGCTCCATAGTGATGTCAGAAACCAACATATGCCACCTCTCATATATAGGTGACTCAGTGATAGGTGAAGGCTGTAATCTCGGAGCGGGAACGAAGGTGGCTAACCTCAGATTCGACCATGGGGACGTTAGGATGGAGATAAAAAACAAGCTGACACCATCAGGGAGGAAAAAACTGGGATGTATAATGGGAGACCGCGTTCAGACTGGGATAAACGTGTCCATACTCCCCGGCAGGTTAATATATCCCAACTCTTATGTGGAAGCGGGTAGTATCGTGAGAAATACAATCTACAGCGAGGAAGAATAAAATGAGGAGAAACAAGATATTTAAGGTCATTTTGTTAACCATATTATTGCTTTCCCTGTCCATGAGCGCTTGCGCAGAGGATAAACTCAAACCACTACTAGAGGGAGTATATAACTCGATGAAGGGCGTGGTAGATAGTGTGGCTGGGTTAATATTCAACATGTTCCCTGGGCTTAGGGAGTCGCTTTACAGCCTTTTTTTCTGGGAACCCCAAGAAGAATACCTTTCCTGGGTCATCTCCCTGAGGTCTCTCTTCTGGCTTGTCTATATAGCGGCCTTTATTGTTTTAATAGCCTTCCTTCTGCAGATATGGAGCATGTCCAAGAGATACCTATACAATACAATAACAGGCATAGGTATCCTGCTGGTATGCATCCACCTTTTGGAGGTGGAGATAGAATTCACTCTACTGAACCTGATATTAGTCGTCTTGCTTGGTATTCCGGGAGCGGTTATCGTTATCGCGCTTCAGTATATTGGAATACCGATCTAATAGTTTCTTTCTCCTAGCTAACTCAAAAATGAGAGTAAAAACAACCAAGATAACCAAAACAGAAGCAGCGTGCATATAGAAAGCCCATTTCCCTCTCTGCCTTGAGTGTATCTCTTCTATTTTATCCAACAGTTCATCACACCCGTAAATGCCTTCCTTATCATCTAACTCCACGTAGATTTCTTTAGCCAGTTCAAGATAGGTGGTTGCGTTGACGTAATCCTTCGAATCAAGATACTCACCCCCAGTAGTCAGGTAACTTTGCGCCTGCCGGTGCTTAACTGACACATTGATTATATGCTCCGCCCGTCTTGATTCATTCAAATAGCCGATAGAACAAAAATCATCTCTAGCTGCCCTGGCATACACTGTAGCGTTTTCGTAGAACCCTTCCTTAAGAAAGGATTCCGCCTTCTTAAGGTTTACATCCGCATCAATCAAGGTTTTTGCCTTAAAGATAACCTTAAGCGTGCGCTCAACCCCGGAGGTTTCGTTCAGTTTGGAGTATATGTATTGAGACTCTTGTGCGTAAAGTATCGAGTTCTCGTAGTCCTGGGATTCCAGATGCTGCAGTGAGGATTTGTAGAGTGTATCTGCGTAGCGACTCCATGATTTCCTGATATCCTGCACCAGATCATCCGCCCTCAGAATCCCACTCCTGTCGTCCGCATCAAAGAATAGGTCTAATGATATCTCTGCATACGATAATGCGGTATTATATCTCCCGTCTCCCATATGATCGAGTGCATCATTATAGAATTTCTCCGCCTTCAGGCTCTTGTTTTCGGGGGGGGTATAGCTCTCGCACTCGTTTATTATGAGATGGCATCTTAGGGTTCCCTCATCGAATCCAATATCCATGAATAAATCACGGCACCTTCTGGCATACTCCAGGGCTTTCGCGCAGTTCCCTTCAGTGAGGTAGTAGGCTCTGGCATTCTCGAAAAAGTATTGCCCGTCCCTGTAGACAGTGAATTCAGGGTTTATTTCATAGAGATAAAGGCTGCTGCTGGTTGCTACAGCAAGATATTTCGAAACACCCCCGAAAGAGTAGACATAAACTGCATTAATGTGATCCCCCAATACAGTCTCAACCCTGAGATTTCCTACCTCATCCAATGAATAGATTACCTTGTTTGTTACTATGAGGGTGCGGGCGAACTTATCGCTACCGAACCTCAGGATGGATGAATCCACTAAACCATCCAGCTCCTCCTCATGGAGGGTTTTCATGTTCCGGTCAAACAACAGGAAGGTGTCGTCTTCTCTTAAGGCAACAATCTCGTCCAATCCGTCATTGTTCACGTCACCTGAATCCACCTTAAAAATCCGCTGGTTTGTTTTCAGTAAAGATTTGACTACACCGCCCTTTATGGTATAGACCCCCTTGAAGGTTCCAAAGACCGCCCCCTCCAGCGTGTTCTCTTGCTTGAGGGCCATATCCCACACCGCCCCGTCAAACACGTACTCATCAACTAGGCTGCCATATCTATCCAGCACGTAGACGCTCGAGTCAAGGGATGCCACAACCGCCTTCCTGTTAATAAAGAGTATGTCTGATGGTATGTCACCCATTAGATAATCCCACCGGTATTTTGTATCATATTTAGTTACTACCGAGCCTTCCATCTCGAAGTAATACACCCGCTCCTCAACAAAGCTGGTGCCCTTCATGCTTGAGCCGGCTATTATATCCAGGTTGCTGTCGCCGTCGAAGTCTCCTGGCATGAAATACATAATCTTTTCCTTAGCGTGTCTCTGGGGGGCGCCGCAGCCTATCATCTTCCTCTGGGCTATCTTGTCCACCCATGTCTTATACTCCAGGTTACCGTCCAGGTTTATTGCATAGATATAGCTTCTGACAACATCAAAACTTGAAGCATATACCTCCACAACCCCGTCGTGATTGAAGTCGTAGATGTAGACATCATCCGATTGAATTGGTGCAGCCCACTTCAGCTTCAGGAGAGGATACTGTTCCACATAATCCTGGGAGGTGCATTGACAAGAAAGAAACAGTATAGTAAATAAAAAAACTAAGCACCTCCTAAAGTACATCATTTTTGTTTTTTAGAGCTGAATGATTTTCCGCTGGCCTAGAGCGCCCATAACCAACACATCATTACCCTGTGAGAGCTCTCCCTTATAATCTTGCGGCACAGGCAGCTCAAAGGTTTCATAGGATGTCATATCCATCAACTGAACAGTCCCTCCCAGCACATTAAGCACCTGACATGTGTCTTTGCTGATTATGGGTATCTCCACCTTCTGACTTACCGGGCCCATTATGTTCCTCTTCTGGTCATCAAATAAGCCCACAGCCTCCAACCGAGCCTTCATCCCACCGTGTTTACCGGGCTTGGACTTGGTTATCTTTGACACCCTGCAAGCCTCTCCGTCAATTATCACGTATTTACCTTCCTTCAAGTCCTTTATGATACCAATCTGCTTACTCATTTTCTTACATCAACAAAATAAAAGAATATATTAATAATATGAATAGAGAATAAAATAGATTAATATGGAGGGAAAAATATTCTACACTCTATTAACAGTCACGTTAATACTAGTAAACGGGTGCATGGAGCCAGGTGAAACAACCACTACAAACCCGGGCACATCCACAACAACTACTTTTTATATAACGGATAATGAAACAGAGGCAAAACATTACGCTGTGAGGCTCTGGTTTGGCGGCTATGCTCCCTCAGATGATTACCTGGATTCTATCGCAGAACGATATGATTACGGTATGATATCCCCTAATCCTGAATTAATAAATGCCTTATTAAGCCGCAACCCTGATATGAAATTACTTCTCTACACTGACCCGGTCTTTACCCAACCCTCCATCAACTATCCTGAAGATTATTATGCTCATAGCAGCCAATCCACCAATTACAACAACAGGGTGATAAATGAGAGATACGGAACCTACCTGATGGATATCTCCTCAAGAGGGTGGAGGAATGAAGTAGCTGAAAGCGCTAAGGAAGATGTTAATAATTATGGGTATTACGGTGTGATGGCTGATGACTGCGGACCGGATATAACAGGTAGGGTTGATTTCCTCCCTGATAATTACGATGCTTTGGTTTGGAGAACAGAGGTGAGGGATATGTTGTCTGTTATAAACGACCGGCTTGATTGCCTCCTGGTATTCAACGGCATATACAATGATCCAGATTACTCAGGCAGAGACCTGCTTGAAGTGACAGATGGGGGGGCGAGAGAGGGTTTTGTTTTTCATTTAGGGTCTGGGGAATTCTTGCCTGAAAAACACTGGAGGATTCTTCTGAACTGGATTATTGAAGACACAGAAAAAGAGTGCCATATTGCTTGCGCGAAACTCAGGAAAAAGACCGGGGAAGAATTCTCGGTTGATGAAAGGATGTTTGCCTTCACATCATACCTTCTTGTCAGAAATGAGCATGTGGTATACATGGTGGAGGACTGGGGGTTGGTCACGGGGATTGATGAAACATTAGTTCAATATTACCCGGAAATGGATATTGATCTGGGAGCCCCACTAGAAACATGTACGCAAGTAGAGGCTTGTTTAAATAAAGAATCGGGTTTATATGAAAGAAAATTCGAGAAAGGGAGGGTTTTTGTTAATCCGTCGAACAAGCCTGTTGAATACATTCTCGGTAAAAAATATTTCGTGGTTGTTCCAAAAGGCGGGGGTGTGCTAGAGGACGATGGAACATATGGCGGAACCTTAGGTAGTCAGGAAGTAAGCAAGATAACTGTTCCATCGCAAAGCGGGGTAGTTGTTCTCAAGACCTCTACTATTAAACCTGTCTGCGTTAATAGCCTTGATTGTCCCTCCCAAATGAAATGTGAAAACTCTGTTTGTATCGATGTGGGTTGTATAGAAGAAGGCGGAACAGGTCCGTCTGCTGGAATCAATCCGGAGTGGTTAGACCACCTGCCAACAGAATGTTGCGAGAGCTTAAAATCGATAACTAACCCTGGATTATACAATAAAAATTGTGATTTTAGGCCAATACCGGGAGCCCCATCAAAAGTCTGCGCCAATTGCGGCAATGAACAATGCGGGAAAGGAGAAACAGGATGTAATTGCCCAGGGGATTGTAATTTCAAGATAAAGCCGGCTCTGGTTATCTGGTCTGGAACGTCGCTTTCCGAAGCTCAGTTACAATTCGCAGCAAACAACTACTGTTCTATTCAGATAGGAAAAGACTTCATAGATGAACCTATTTATGCGGATTTGCGCAGATATAACTCAGATGTTTTGTTATTAGGTTATATCAATTCCAGGCATGTGAAACCCGGGAACTATCGGCATCTGGAATGTGAAGAGGATGAAGCGCTCTTTGCACATGATGATGGCGGCAGAAGAATACGGAATCTTGATTTTGATAATTACCTTATGGACATCCATAATCCAGACTGGACAGCTAAAATTATGGAATGGGTAAATGAACACCCCCCTGATGCTAACGGAATAATGTTGGATTCCGCCCATCCTACTTTATATGAATCAGGTTATTCAAGCCTGCCGGCGGGATATGACCCATGCCAATATGCCTTAAGCATGGAAAAACTCTTTGCTAACGTGTCTGCTAACACCAATCTCTTGATTACATTCAACGGATTAAGTAAAGGCATTATGTGCGGCGAAGATGTGTGTCAGGAGTGTGGTAATTATGTCGGGGATGTTGATGGAGGAGGCGTTGAAGGCTTTGTCTTTAGAAAAGTTCCGCAAGATGTTGATGTAGGTTGTTTATATAACAACGTCAATGCCATAATAAAGACGGGTAAATTAGGTAAAATGTCAAATGCGTACACGAGATATGATATGAACGACATACCCAAAAGAACATTTGCTTTCGCAGCTTATATGTTGGGCATGAATGAATACTCTTCTTATGCTTTTACTGATATGAAGCATGAATTTTCAGATCCTCTGCAGTATTATCCTGAATATGGTATCGACTTGGGCGCTCCTCTTGACTTCCCAAGTGATGTTAAGGAGCTGTTACAAGGCAATCTAGCTGTTCGGAATTTCGAGAAGGGAAAGGTTATTGTTAATCCATTTAATACTGCAGGAGAAATCCAGGCTCCGCAGGGGTATAAAAAAATTATCCCTCATGGCGGAGGCTTGGTAGACATCAACGGCAAGTATGACGGCTACCTTGAATACCAAGAAGTCCCAGCCGGAACCTTAACTGTTTCCGCTAAAACAGCTGTAATACTTGTCAAAGAATCAAGAGAACCAACAGTCTGCGGCAACGGAATCTGTGAGGAAGGGGAAACAAACGCCAACTGCCCAGGGGATTGTAAAACAGGCAACATTTCATGGTTATCTGTTTCAGGAGAGAAAATAGTTGATGAAAAAGGAGATGAGATGAAGCTACGGGGAGTCCATTATGACGCCTTTTATGTAATACCTAAACAAATCTATTTTGCATCTAAACAAAACAAAGAGAAGATTGATGGATACAACACTGAACTTTCAAAGTATTTTTTTAACGAGTATGATATCAAAGAAATTGGAGACATCAATGCAAACGTAATAAGGCTTGAACTTAGGTTGTGGGAAATAGAGAAGGAACCGTATGTATACAGCCAGGAATCTTTAAGGCATTTGGATGACACTATAGCGAAATTCAGGGAAAATGGAATATATGTGATTCTTGATTTACACGCAGCAGGCCAGAACAGATTAACTCACAATAATGAATATGGGGATATTTTATGGGAGGATGATGAGCTTCAAAACAGGGTTGCGGCTTTGTGGGGTGTTCTCGCAGAGCGTTATAAAAATAATCCCTATGTTGCCGGCTATGACCTAATAAACGAACCCCAGGCTCCGACCAAAGAAACGCTCCACAATTTTTACCAAAAGGTTATTGATGAAATCAGAGAAAAAGACAAGAAACATATTTTGTTTATTGAATGGAATTTGTATAAAACAGAAGACATTCTCTTCGGAGGCGAATATGATGACCCCAATATTGTTTTAAGTGTTCATTTCTACAGACCCTCTGAATTCACAAATCAGGGCCTGCACGATTTGCCTGTTGGGCAAAAATATCCCGGCACTTATCACGGAGTATACTGGGATAAGGATAGAATTGATAATTATTTTACTGAAATTCTTGATAACGAGATTGTGAAAGGAAAACCATTATTTGTCGGTGAATTCTCGACAAATATAGTGGACGGCGGCGAAGATGCCCTTCAGTGGACTGAAGATACATTCGATGTCTTAAACAGCAAAGACATTCATTATACATTTTTCCTTTACAAGTTTGCCTTTACGCCCTCTTTTGCATACTATCAGCCGGGTGAGCAATTGGGCAACCAAATTAAGGTATTAATCAACCAGCTGGTAAGCGGGCAGTTATGTTTTGAAGACTTGAGTGATGAGCAGAAAGAACTTTTCCTTACAGAGAAATATCAATCCCCTCAAGGCCTCCGGCAGATATTAGAGGAGGGATTTAAAAAATAAATAGAAAACGTTTATTTAGATTAACATGGCTCAATTAAACAAAAAAGTATTTGGTTTATTGTTGATTATTGCTGTGGTCATGTTTTGTTCAGGTTGTGTGAAAAATAGATCGCAGACGCCAACAGAAACCACTCAGCCCCCGTCAACAAAACATACTCTTGGCCCAGGTGATTACAGGTTCACAATCGAACATCAGGGAATGGAAAGATTTTATTTAATGCATGTTCCAAAGGGTTATGATAGTTCCATCCGAAATCCATTAATTCTTGCTTTCCACGGAGGGCTTGGAAATGGGAAGATTATGAGTGAACACTATAATTTCATAAAAGAATCAGATAATGAAGGATTCATTGTTGTTTTTCCAAGCGGGGCTAGCAGGTTTAAGGATAAACTTGCAACATGGAATGCAGGCGTATGCTGCGGGTATGCAGTTAAAAGCGGTAGTGATGATGTTGGTTTTGTGAAAAAAATCCTGAAAGATGTTGAAAATAAATTCAGTATTGATGAAAACAGGATTTACGCAACAGGGATGTCAAATGGCGGGATGTTCTCATACAGGCTCGCTTGTGAAATGAGTGATGACTTTGCCGCAATCGCATCTGTTGCCGGAACCAAAAACACCATCTCATGCAATCCCTCAAGACCCGTACCTGTTCTGCATATCCATGCCGTAGATGACGACCATGTTTTATTTGAAGGCGGGTGCGGTCCAGGCGGTACTACCGGTGTTGATTATAGTTCAGTGCCTGAAACAATAGAGTGGTGGGCTGAAAAGAATAAATGCGCAAGGGATAAAGTAAGGGTTTTTGAAAACAACGGAGCGTACTGTGATTCCTACAGTGATTGCGCAAAGGATAGTGAAGTTAGATTATGTGTTACAAGCGAGGGAGGGCATTCATGGCCAGGAGGACAGAAACCAAGACCAGAAGCAGACACCCCATCAACTGCTGTTAATGCAACAGAAATGATCTGGGAGTTTTTCAAAAAGCATCCGATGAAGAGACTCCAACGGAACGTAGACGATTTCAGAACACTCAAAAAAGGAATGAGCTATGATGAGATGGTAGCCCTTGTTGGAGAGTCCGATAGAGACATAGGGTCAGGCATCCATATCTATCTCTATGAACTATCTGATAAATCTGAAATTATTGTGGGGGGATTTGTGGGCAGCGGGTTAATGTACGTCAAACAAAAAATTTCTAATGGCACGTATGCGGATATCATAGGATTTGGTCCCGGAGATTACGACTTTTCTTTAGATCATGATGGATTAACGAGAAAATATATTGTTCATGTCCCTCACTCCTATGATAATAAAACCCCAACCCCCGCTGTAATAGCCTTTCATGGCGGGGGCGGAAACGCTGAACGCAGTGTCGAGTATTTTCGATTAAATGATAAATCCGATGAAGAAGGATTTATTGTTGTGTACCCTGAAGGAACTGGGAAAATTGTCAAGGGGGAAGTGTTTGGTTCATGGAACGCCGGCAGATGCTGTCCTCCCGCAGCGGACAATAATGTTGATGACGTAGGGTTTATTAGAAAGATGATTGAGAAACTAGATGAAGATTTCAGTATTGATGAAGGCAGGGTTTACGCTACCGGAATGTCCAACGGGGCGCTTATGTCTTATAAACTGGCCTGTGAGCTATCAGATAAGATTGCTGCAATCGCTCCAAGCGGCGGCCATGACTCGTTTGATGAATGTAACCCATCAAGACCGGTTCCGGTAATGCATTTTCATGGAACCGAAGATCCATGTGCTTTTTACGAGGGCGGTGAGTGCGGAGGATGCATGTCAGAATTCCTCAGCAAGATGGGGTTACCGGTAAAAACAGGTAAACTATGGGACTGTACTTCAGTGCCAAACTATATTAACCAATGGAAGCAAATCAACGGATGCTCAGATAAGACAGAGATCACCTTTCAAAATAGAAACGCTACCTGCGTTACCTACCAGGAATGCCAAGACAATGCGGAAGTAACTTTATGCACAATAGAGGGTATGGGCCATACCTGGCCTGGTCGTACGACGTATAGCGCTGAAGCATGTAAAACACGTCCTAATGGTTATATGTGCAGGTTGTGGAAGGAGGCAGTGGGAACTCTAAGTGATGACATAAACGCCAACGATGCCATGTGGGAGTTTTTCAAAAAACACCCTGAAAAGTAAAAACTGTTGAGGAAGGTATTGTATTAGTGAATCCAAGCGCTACAGAATCCCATACCGTTAGTCTGGAAAAAGAATATTATAGGGCTGTTCCCGCAGGCGGGGGCTTGATTCAAGGAGATGGGACATGTGACAGTTCCCTCACCTGTAACACATGAATGATGCGATAATCCTTCAACCAGTAAGCGGGGTTGTTTTATTATCTGGATGAGAGAGTTTCTTCTTTTAATTCAGGGAATCGAATATTATCTTTATGCCCGATACGAGACCGTCATGGGATGTTTATTTCTCAGAGATCACAAGGAAGGTTGCGGCACGCTCAACCTGTACGAAAAGGAGGATTGGAGCAGTCATAGTCAACAGAAAACATGAGATTGTTGCAACAGGATATAATGGTGTGGTCAGGGGAGCCCCCCATTGCCTGGATATTGGCTGTATCAAAGATGAAAAAAATATAGCAAGCGGTACAGGACATGAGATTTGCCCTGCCGTGCACGCTGAACAGAATGCCCTGATACAGGCAGGCAGGAACAGCCTAGACTGCACATTATATGTTAACGCCTTCCCATGCAAGATTTGTGCAAGATTAATTGTTAACGCGGGCATAAACAGAGTAGTTACCAGCGGCGAATACACCGATAAAGAAGGGCTGGATATACTGAAAAATGCCAGAGTCACCATCACCCACATAAGCTTAGGGGACAGAAACGATGTTGTTGAAGGTTTGGTTTGATAAAACAAACACTACCAATAGAATACCTAATTATTTGGTAGTTTACCTAATTATTTGTTAAAATACCAGGCGGGTGTTATTCTTTAACTCCCACTACCTATCTTAAGATATGAAAGTCGAGATGGAGATGGGTTTAAAGGATGTGCCTGGCAGCCTTCTCAGATCAATGGAACCCATCTCAAAACATGGAGGCAACATCCTAAGCGTTCTGCACCATAGAGGTGAAGCTAATCTGGTGAAGGTTAAGATAGTCTTTGAGATAAAAGACCAGAAAAGCCTGGAATTAATACAGAAGTCTCTGAGAGAGAATAGGATAAACATGTCAGAAATCTTTGTTGAGGGTAGGAGATACTATGAAAAAAAAACCCTCTCATTCATATTAATAGGTCACGTAATAGACTCGGATATAAGAGATACCATAGACCAAATAAACGAGATAGGCTGCGTCTCGGATGTGGACGTGGTGATGCCAGATCCCAAAGAGAAATCATCTGTCCTGATGAAGGCAGACGTAGATAACGGAAGCCTTGATAAAGCGGTTACCGTAATAGAAAAACTATGCAGGGAAAAGAATCTGGCATTTATTCATTCACTACAGCAGTAAACTACCCACCGTTTAAGGAGGTGGGCATTCCATCAGGAGGTTAGATATCATGCACAGCATAATCCAAAACACCGTCATCGGAACGAAAGAGTCCGTTTACAGAGACTCGTCTGCTGGTAAACTGGAAAGAAGCAGATTGGTTAGAAACATGCTTATCCCGCACCAACAGAGATTTAACAGCGACAGCAAGACTAGCCTTCCTATCGCTATTCACTATCTGACCACAGTTACCACACTTAAAGAGAGCATAGTTGCTGCTATGCCCTCTCTTAGCCACAGCACCGCAGTGGCTACACCATTTGCTGGTGTGGTAGGCATTAACAAGGTGAAGTCTGATGTTTTTATCGAAGCATCTGCTTTCAAGAGTTGTTCTAAACAAGAAGGTAGGAATCCTCAAAACCTCTTTATTGAATCTCCTACCCTTGGGCTTGAATCGTGTGAGTTTCTCGATGGCAACATCAGCATCGTATTCAACAGCCAGGTTTGTGATGTCTCTCACGACTTCACCTATTCTGTTCCTGACAAAATTTTGTTCCTTAGTCTTGAGTCGGATAAGCTGTTGCCTGGCTCGGTGGCTTCCCCTGTCTGCGAAACTCTGAAGCCGTTCTCTTCTTTCAAAGATTCTCTTACGCTTAACCCAGATGTCTTTCCCAAGATAGAGTTGCTTGAGAATCTTCCCTTCTGGGGTGAGAACAGACACGGCGAAGCATTTACTGTTAACATCAACTCCGAGCATATTCCTTCTTATAGGGATTTCAGCTTCTTTGGAGAGGTATGCGACTATCTGTCCGTCGGAGGTGAGCCCGTAAGTCTTACAGGTCCACCCTCCCTGGAGCAGGGAGCTATATCTCTGGAGGTTTCTGTTATGCCTGAGGGGGACTGCTGTTCTCTTCCGAGGATACATCCCAAGCTCTATGAAGGTTCTGGTTTTGGTCTGGAAGGTTTTACAGTTCCGAGGGACATTAAATTTGACGGTGATTGCCTTAAGGTTTGTGCCTTTGCTTCTGACTACACTCCGTTCAATGTCGCAGATTACTTGACTGTTGAAAGAGGTGGTTTCCTTGCAAGTTGAATACATCGCCTTATGTAAATCCATCAGCTTCTTTGATGTTCGGTTTTTGAGCAGGAGATTAGCGAGAGAAACAGCCTTAATGCTGAATTCCTTCAGAATCGCTCTCTTACAGGCTGTTGCATCAGTTTGTAATCGTATTGCACGCTGCATGTTTCTAACCAAGTATATATTAGATTCAGTATTTAAAGAGGACGTGGCAACTCCTCCCACCCCCAAAGGGGATGGGTCTCCTTGCCACAACATAAGATGAAAAAAATAAAGCTTGCTATTGTGGGACTGGGCGTAATCGGTAGAGGGGTTGTAGAGATACTTTTGGGGAAAAAAGAATTCCTCAGGGACAGGGGGTTGGATTTGGAGGTTGTTGCCTTATGTGAGATAAATGGCAGCATAGTCTCTGATGGTGGGGTTGATTTGGAGAAGACCTTGGAGCTTGCGGGAAGGGGGGAACTGGATAAACACAAGCAGTGGAGCAGTAGTAAGAGCATGGAGGTCTTGGGGGAGGTTAATGCAGATATTGTTTTAGAGCTGACTCCGGGGAACATAGACGATGGGGAACCGGGATACAGCCACATAAAGAAGGCCCTAGGTAATGGAATGCATGTGGTCACCTCCAACAAGCCGCCAATAGCATTACATTACAGGGAATTAGATGAGCTTGCAGGAGAGAGAAATCTAAAATTAAGGTATGAGGCCGCTGTTGGAGGGGCTATTCCGATATTAAACCTTCACCAGAAATGCCTGCAGATTAATGAGGTGAGATCTATCTACGGCATACTTAACGGAACCACAAACTATGTCCTGAGCAAGATGGTAGAGGACGGCCTCAGCCTGGAGAATGCATTAAATGAGGCGAAAGAACTGGGTATAGCGGAACAGGACCCCTCATACGACATCGACGGAGTGGATACCGCCTTGAAGGTGATTATATTAGCTAATTCCATGCTGGATATGGATGTTGAATTTGGGAACATGAAGATTCAGGGTATAAGGGACGTAACCCCCGAAGCGGTGGATTTGGCGAAGAAACACGGGTACGTTATTAAATTAATCGGTGATGTACGCCGCATGGAGGTTTCACCCCGCCTCATACCCGTAGACCACCCCCTGAATGTGTCAGACAGCCTTAATGCTATTATGATAGACTCTGATGTCGCCGGAGAACTGACCCTTGTGGGTCATGGCGCAGGCGCCAGAGAAACAAGCAGCTCGATATACTCTGACGTAATCGAAATCGCAGAAGGGATTTGATTTTTTTTATTTTTTTGAAACCGGCTTTGCACATTAAGTCCTACTTGCACAAAAAGTCAGGAATCTGCACAAAAAGTCGAGTTTTGAAATGAAAGAAAATTTATTGAAACAATATAGAAAAAGGGAGTATGTAGTGTCTAACTCAGAATATAAGAATCTCAAGAGAATTCTGTTTTTTAAGCATTTATACATAAATCATAATGTTAAGGGTGGTTGCTTTATGATTGATGGTTTTCTGCATATTGATTATCAGAATACTCCACTTTTTTTTAGGATAAAATCACAATGTTATTTCTTAAAAAACGGTATAAATATTAACTTGTCTGATGTAATCCATAATGGTTGGCTTACTCAGGGGTTCAATCATGTCATTAATTGAAAAATTTCATGAAAGGGTAGGTCATTTAGTTGAAGGTGATGTCTGGAATAAGGAATACGCTGAACTCAATATTACTGAAGAGTCACGTGAACTAATCAAGAAGGGAAGAAGGAGATATAGAGGTTCTGTTAGAATTTCAAGGG
Organism: Candidatus Altarchaeota archaeon; assembly: GCA_034659295.1. Lineage (GTDB taxonomy): Archaea > Altiarchaeota > Altiarchaeia > IMC4 > QMZM01 > EX4484-2. Next base: position 22,510 of record JAYEGX010000055.1, read on the forward strand.
GATTGTTTCATACGACTGAGGAACGAAAAAGATTAATGGATGAACTTTTATCAGCACAGCTTCCTTAATTCTTTAAAAAAATGTTCAATGCTGAAGAGAAACGAGAGCTTAAAAAAATCACTGAGTTGTATGGAGCTGTTAAAACAGTTATATTAAAAGCTGAAGAAATAAGTGGGGTATCCGACACTCAAGTAATAAATGAGTTAAGACATGCATTTGACCACTTTATGAGAATAACTTCTGTAAAATTAGAAATCGTTCCAGATGATGATCTAGGAGAGGATTATATCAAGGATAATTTTAAAAAAACTTATGGGCACGTTTATCGATCTGGATATGATGCATTGGATTGGGTAACGCTTATTATAAGAGATGATATGATAGACATAATGAAACAATTTCCACTTGAAACAATAAATGAAGTGTGTCCTGAGTATTATAGAGAAATAAAGGCAGATGTAGAACAGATAAGTAATGAGATAGCTTCTATCCGTGCAAAAAAAGATGTCGGAATAGACCATTTTGATAATTTTCTAGAATATGTTGAACTAATGAAACGATTAGAAAATCATAATATTACTTTAACTAGTAAAGTTAATGCAATGACTGAATACACTGATAAACTAAAAAAAGAAAAGAGAAAAGAACAAATGATTAATATTGCTATAGGTATTGTGATAGGTCTTAGTGTTGGTGGTATTGTCTTTATTGCTTCAACGCTTTTGTAAACTCAACCACTTGTTCTTACCTAACTTAAATTCTATTCCTACTTGTTATGCTTATATCTCACCTAGCTCTTTTTTTACCACATAATCCTATCCATTTTTATTAGTAGACTACTAATAGTCTATTAATAGTCTACAAGATGACCACAAAGAAAAAAGTCAAAGGACGGCTTATTTTAGAAGAAATTGCGTTTGATGATGCCGTTAAGAGAACAGTGCATAAGAGCAATAAGAGCAGCGGGAAGATAACCCTGCCCAAAGAGTGGATTGATAAAAAGGTTTATGTTGTTTTGATTGAATGAGAAAATGAGTGATAACTCCCACATAGAATGGACTGAGGCGACATGGAACCCCTGCACAGGATGTACAAAGATAAGCACCGGTTGCCAGAACTGTTACGCTGAACGGCTTGCGATTAGGTTGAAGAAGATGGGTCAGAAGAAGTATCGAAATGGTTTTAAGCTTACAGTTCATGAAGATGTACTCGAAATCCCCGAGAAATGGGTGAAACCCCGTAAGATATTTGTCAATTCAATGAGCGACCTTTTCCATAAGGACGTGCCCACAAGCTTCGTCTTCAAAGTTTTTGATGTGATGCAAAAAACCGACAGGCATCAGTACCAGGTACTAACAAAAAGACCAGAACGCACGGTAGAACTAAATAATAAACTGCCATGGAGTCCTAACATCTGGATGGGCGTAACAGTTGAGAATAACGACTATGTACATAGGATAGATTATCTGAGAAAAACCTCGGCCGCGGTGAAGTTTATCTCGTTTGAACCGTTGTTAGGTCCAATACGAGATGCAGACCTCCAAGGTATTGACTGGGTTATTGTTGGGGGGGAGTCCGGCCCGAATTCCAGACCCATGGAAAAGCAATGGGTTACCTCCTTAAGGGATCAATGTAAGCGCGATGGCATACCCTTCTTCTTTAAACAGTGGGGCGGTTTTAACAAGAAGGCAAATGGGAGGTTGTTGGAGGGTAGAACTTATGATGGGTATCCCAATCAACCAGAGACTAAAAGCACCCTATTCATGCCGGAGTATAATCAGATAATTGCTTCTGCCTGCCGTCTGCAAGAGCATTGACAATCTCCCGTATCTGGAAGTTTTTCCTTACCCACTCCTTCTTTTGAAGCGCCTCTATTTTAGGCTTTATCTGTTTATGGATGGCGTGAACATTTTTATTGTATGTTGCAAAAATTAAGTAATATTGGGGGCTTTTCGTTTCTGTTGAGTAAACATAGTAGCTGCTTGTTAGATACCCAAGGGCTTGTATCTGTCCCAAAAAAACATTCCTAAACAGTATGTGGCTTTTCCCCTGTTTTTTGTAATTAGGTAATTGCTCGCGCCACGTATCGGTTCCTAAACTCGTAGTGATTAGGTTAAAGTCTTTTTCTGTGTTTCTCTTTAGGGCCAGAAGCATGGGTTCTATCATGAGATTGATTATTAATTCAGGCTTCCGCCCAGTTTTTTCATCCATAAAATTTGCAATGCCCTGTATAGTTGAAAATTTCAATTGGTCATGGTAAAATGGGTCAAGAAAGAACAATGAGGGTCTATTGGGTTTTCCAATTAATTTCAGGATTTCAGGATAGCAAATATTTGCGTCGGCGCAGAAAAATTTTTCGACAAAATCTGTATGCTCTTTAAGATTCTCTTTAAGTTTTTCTATTTGCTCAGAATCCCAATCGTTGAATATGCACCGTAGGTTAAAATTAGCATCTTTAGCATAATCCATCAAATTAAAGTATGGCGGCTTCCAGTCGCGAAGACAATCTCCTGGATACTTCTCTATTAATTCCTCCGGCATTTGACTGCAGGTGCAAGATCCATCTCCAGCAAAAAGATCAACATAAACCAGTGAATGGATTCTGTTAGATTTAAAGACGTTTTTCCAGACACCAAAATAGTAAGCTAATATCCTATGCTTTATCTTGCTGTGCAGTTTTACATCCATTCTATAGCAAGTGGGGTTCTATCTATTTATTACTCCGTCGTGTTTTCCAAGCTTTTTTGGCTGCTTCGTGTCTATCGGCTCGGGGTTTATCCCAGTAGGGGCTTTTGCATTTGGGGCATACACGAGGGATTTTCTCAGTTCTTGGAAGCCATTCATGACCGCAGCGTTCACAACGATACCCCATCACCTTGATTTCTACCTTTTTTACCATACTAGTTAGTAATATATTCTTTAGTATATAAATATCTAGTAGTTATATACCTATGTAATAATATATTATATAAGTAAAATGAGGTTGACGAAGACGAGGCAACTAGAAGATTCTTACCCTAGCCTCGGCGAGAGCCTTCACTTTATCCATCTGGTGGCTTCTCGCCTGAGGTGGTACACAGATTTCGCCAACGAGCAAGGATGGGTGGAACTGATTCCCAGACACGTGGCAGCAGCAGGCACAGTTGGCATGGCCACCCTCTTCGCTCTAAGCTACCTATACACCAGCTGGCGAGGTGACGTGGAATGAAACAAACCACTAAAATGAATATTATAAGGCTTGTGTTGGCATTTTTGATAATATGCCTTCTGGCCTAGAAAGGCTTCACTGCCGAAAACACCATCATAGGAGTAAACATAGTGATAATAATGGCATTAATAACCTACACAAGGAAAAAATACCCCGAAAGATACATGAAAGACGAGAGAACCAAGAAATTATCAGCATACGCCGCATCAGGGTCATGGCTGATTACATTCATCACAGTAACAATACTATTTTGGATGGATTATGTAGGATACATAGAGTTTAGCGCAAGCCAGATAATAAACATTATCTTCTGGCTGATGCTCTTATCCATAACGATAACAGGATGGATGGTTTTCAGTAAAGACGATACACAATGAAAACCCGCATCAAGGAATACAGGGCTAGATATAATTTAACGCAGGAGGAGCTGGCAAAAAAAGTAGGGGTGAGAAGAGAAACCATAGTATTTCTAGAGAAAGGTAAATACAACCCATCACTGAAGCTGGCATACGACATCGCCAAGGTATTCAACACAACAATAGAGGAACTTTTCATCTATGAAGATTGATATCCACTTCAGGATCTGCCATTACGTGGCAGAGGAATTACTTTAGTTTCCTGTTCTTGGCTCTTAAACTGGGTCTGGCTTTCTCCGCACCCTTCCCTTTCCGGGTGAGGCCCCTGCCCTTTTTACCCGCAGGAGTTAAGCCCCTAAAGACCCTGTTTCGGTGTTTATTGCTACATATCCAGTTAATCTCGTCATCTCCCTTGATAACCGGATGGTTCGGGTCCACCAAGACCACCTCATACCATCTATACTGCCCGTCTTCCCACAGCCAGTAAGACCCCAAAACCTCCATATTAGTGTAATGTTTCTGGGCTCGCTCCTCAGCAATCCTCTGCTTACTCTTACCCGGAGTGATCTTTAACTGTCCAGCCCTCTTCGGCCGCCTGCCCTTTTTTGGCCTTGATCTACCCGTAATACCTCTCTTTATTCTCACCCGGGAGATAGTGAATCCCTGCTTAGCCTTATAGCCATACTGTCTGGCCCTGTCGATCCTGGTAGGCTTCTCAACCCGCACCACAGAGCGACCTCTCCTCCACCGCTTCTTTCGCTCAATAAACAACTTTCTCAACTCAGGGTGCTCCGGGCTGGAATATCTCCTGCCGACATCCTTATACAATCCACTGATATATTTATGATAACCCATTTTCAATGAAATAAAAGCATATTGATTTAATTAGTCTAAATATTTATTATTTTATCAATAAAAATCATCTGTCTAGGAGGACAATGTGCCCATAAAAAAATTAGTGAAATGGTTTAAAGACATATTCGGGAAAAAAAAGGAAATAAGGATTGGATTCTATGGGCCTCCGAACGCTGGTAAAACAACGCTAGCGAACAAGATTTCTATGGACTGGACAGGGGAGCCGATAGGTAATGTATCTGAAATCCCCCACGAAACCCGCGAAGTGCAGAAAAAAGAGAGGGTTGTTGTCCGGACAGGAGATAAAAGCATCACCATGAACATTCTGGACATGCCCGGTATTGCCACAAAAATAGACTACGAGGACTTCATAAAGCGGGGCATGGAAAAAAAAGAAGCCCAGATAAGAGCCAAGGAAGCCACCAAGGGAGTTATTGAAGCCATCAAGTGGTTGGAGCACGTGGACACAGCCCTAGTCGTTATGGACTCGACAAAAGACCCCTACACTCAGGTGAACATCACCATAATAGGGAACCTGGAGGCTAGAGGCATTCCAATAATAATAATAGCCAACAAGCTGGATTTACCCGAATCCAAGCCAGAATGGATTGAGGAAGCATTTCCACAGCACCCCGTTGTGGAGTTATCCGCCCTAACAGGAAACCACGTTGAGGAACTATATGAGGCCATAGCCAAATACTCAAGATAAAATGGAAGTGGAAATAGAGTTCATATCATCCAATGTATTGGAGTCAAAAACAAACACTCAAAGAATGAGTTACATCCTGAACAGGATAAAAAAAGACAAGATACTCGTCCTCGAGAGAGGTCTTAGCTCATTTGACGAATCCCGGCTTATAGAGGAAACCATGAAGCAGATAGACGAGAAATTCAGCGGCATAGAGATTTCAACTCTGAAGGAAAACAACGTGAAGGGGGTTAGAAAAAAACTTATACAGATTCTGGGAGGTAAACTTGGCGGGTTGACGGTAATCGGCCCCTCAAGATTAATCAAGAAAATAAAGAAGGAACCTGAGAGAATATCTCTTTTTGCAGGGGTTAAGGACTCAGGGAGAAAATGAATAACATCCTACAAAAAAGCATCCGAGAAACCTATCAGTTTGGTTTAAAGAAGAGTAGTATTTACTTTATGGGATTCCTGTTTTTTTTCGCCATATCCCTGTATCTCGTCCTGATTACAGCAATAATGCAATATTTCTTTGACTTCCCCTTCAGATGGGATAGCTACTCGATAAATTATATAGTAGGTAAAGGCTGGATGCATATTTCTATGCTGTTTTTCATGATTTTCTTCAACACGATTATATTCTGCTTTATTGGTGCCTTTTTCACCCTATTATTTTTTCACTCAATAAAAAAAGACGGCTTAGCTGAGGACATAAACAACTATCTCAAGTGGAAGAAACTCGCGGAATTCATATACGAGGAATACATAAAAATGCTGCTCTTATTTATTCCATTCACCCTGGTTTTCTTGATGGTTACCGTAATGTTAAGCCTGCCATCATTTCTACTTTGGGGGGTGTTAGCTCAATCCACCCAAGGAAACAACCTGGTGATTTTGTTTATTGTGGGCTTATTTGATTCCCTCATTCTATCAGGGATTTTCCTGAAGATAGGGTTTTCCTTTCCCATCATGGTTTACGAGAAAAGAGAGGTGATTGAATCCCTCAAGAGAAGCGAACGCCTTACCAAAGGCTTTTTTATAGAGATATGGACTACAATAGCATTCTTCATGTTCATTGTTTTCGTGGCTAATTTTCTGGTCAGCTATGTGGGTATACTCCTAGGATACATGACCCTTTTACAACTCCTATTTAATTCTATTTTGGTTGTGCCCCCTGGTTTCATACTCACAACCAGAATCTATCTAAACCTGAAAGGGCTTGCATACAATAAAAATGCCCCACAAATGCGCTAGATGCAACATGATATATGAGGATAACGCAGAAGAACTATTGGATGGTTGTAGCTGCGGCTCCCGGGTTTTCCTGTACATCAGGGCGAAAGAGGATGAAAAGACCCATCAGGAGGTGATAGAAGAGCTGAAGAAGAAGAATCTTGCAGAGAATGACCTGGAGTGGATAGAAGATAGATTCAGTAAAGAGTTAGAGGGGGACGAGAAAACAATCAGTTTAGATGTGGAAAATCTAGCTCAACTGGATAAGGGAAAATACAGGCTTGACCTGCCCTCTCTGATGAAAGGCGACCCCCTAGTAATAAAATCCAGAAAAGGCGTGTATTATATAGACATCGTACATGCTATGAAAAAAAAGAATCATTAGTTAATTATTTCTCCGAATGTAGAGTCCCATCCATAGTGTCACAGCCAACCCATCTATTAAAAAAGCTGAAGCAAGCGTTGAGATAAAGGATGTTAGGAGTGAGGGGGATGGTGGAATATAAAGTTTTCCTTCAAATAGATTAAGTGATATGGCAATTCATCCAATAGAGTCTAGATACGGCAGAGCTGAGGTAAGAAGGATATTTGATGATGAAACAAAGCTTTCCCGGATGCTTGAAGTCGAATCCGCTCTTGCCCGGGCCCACGCCAAAGCAGGTAGTATCCCACAGGATGCAGCGGATGAAATAACAAAAAAAGCAGACATTAGATACGTTAAATTGAAGAGGGTGAAGGATATTGAGGCAAAGATAGATCATGACGTGATGGCTATCGTCGAAGCTCTTTCTGAGCAGTGCGGTGATGCAGGGAAATACGTTCACCTGGGAGCGACAAGCAATGACATACAAGATACTGCGCTGGCTCTGCAGCTGAAGGAGTTTATCACCTACCTGAAGAAGGATCTACAGCAGCTTAGGAAGGTAATCATTAAACAGGCAAAGAGACATAAAAACACCGTAGCAATCGGTAGAACCCATGGTCAGCACGCTATCCCAACAACCTACGGCCTGAAGTTCGCTATATATGCTGTGGAGATACAAAGGGGTATAGACCGAATAAGGGAGTGCGAGGAAAGAATCATTGTAGGACAATTGACTGGTGCAGTAGGTACGCAGGCTGCATTAGGGAGAAGGGGTGTTGAGCTGCAAAGGTATATGATGGAGGATCTGGGTTTAAAACCAGTTAAAGTTTCGAATCAGGTGATTCAAAGAGACAGGCATGCGGAATTCCTCCTTAATCTGGCTTTGATAGCTGAATCCCTGAACAAGATTAGCACCGAAATCAGAAATCTGCAGAGGACAGAGGTTGGTGAGGTGTCTGAGGGCTTCGGCAAGGATCAGGTCGGCTCCTCAACAATGCCCCATAAGATGAACCCCATTTATGCTGAACGTATCTGTGGACTCAGCCGCGTCGTTAAGGCGAACGCGTTTACATCTCTGGACAATATCCCGTTGTGGCATGAGAGGGATCTGACCAACTCCAGCTGTGAAAGGATTATTATTCCTGAATCCTGCATCCTTATAGATTACATCCTGAACCTGTCTATCGGATTGATAGATAATCTGGTTTTTAACTACGACGCTATAGAGAGGAATCTTTCTTTGACTCAGGGCAGGGTTATGGCTGAGTCGGTTATGGTAGCTCTTGTGTCTAAGGGTTTAGGCCGGCAGGAGGCGCATGGGTTGACCAGAGACTGCGCCCTCGAAAGCCATCACAAAAAGATAGGGTTCAGGGAAACATTACTGGAGAACAAGGAAGTCAAGAAACTGCTGGATGAGGGAGAGATAGACCAAGCCCTCGACCCCCACAGATATATCGGAACAGCAGTTGAACAAGTAGATAGGGTGGTAAAGGAACTGGAATGAAGATTAAGGCATGTAGTAGATGCGGTTCAAGAAAACTCACCCTAATGGAACTGTCCAGGGAAAAGGAATCATACCCCCACTCCGAATTAATGGATAATCTTGTGGCAGTGAGATACCTGTGCGGTGACTGTACATTAATAGATGAACCAGTAGTCTTCAACTCAGAGGAGGACTGGATGGGGTTTCTAAAGATAAGGAATCAATCAAGAATATAAACCCTGTGATCCAGTTCTATTACCTTAACCTCATCACCCTGCTTCAACGTTCCCTTGGTATTTTCTAACTCCAGTGTTTTGTTATCCTCCAAGCTAAGCAACTGCAGGTCATGTGGGCTTACGGAGGTAACAATGCATCTCTTTACGTCAGAGGCCTTTGCAACAGGCGTAAGATCCGAGAGCTCAGTCAGAGGCAACGAAACATGTTTCCCGGAATCAGGATCCTTAAGCTTTACAGTACTACCTCTTTTAAGGACCTGCAGGAGTCTGTTATTGTATCTTATTAAGTCCCCCACCTCAAAGGATGGCTCCTTCACCGAGATAGAGGATCTGTAGACGTCTTTACCCTCCTTTTTACCCATCAGGGCGTAGGAGTCCCTCACCAGGAAACCCCTATCCCTTAACTCTTTCATCAGACGGCTTCCATATCCGGAGGATGTCAGATAAATGTCCACTCCACCCCTCACATTCTCCACCTTGGAAACCAGGGAGTGATTGATGCCCTCAAACAATTGCCGGGGATTTTTTACCCTAAGCTGTAGTATGGACTCATAGTATCCTGCAGAGATTCTACCGCAAAAGGAGCAGTTACCTCTTGTTAGGCCCATCTGCCCCGTTACTTCCTTCCTGAATTCCTCGCCCAGGTATTCCCCGGAAAACAATATCCTGAGTTCTATCTTGTTCCTTACCAGGGAAAACCCCTCAAGCCTTACATCAATCGTCTTGAGTTCCCCTGGAACAACAAGTTTATTCTTCACCACCCGGGATAGGACATCCTCCAAACTGCTTTCCCAGCTGTTCTTGTATCTGGTTCGGCCACAGTTACAAAGCAACAGCGACGTATGCTCTAGGTACAGTGGATTATCATCCAGATAGCAGTCAAGGCACAAGCCATCCCCCTCCCTACCGCATTTTGGGCAAAACATTTTTTTCCCAGTAAGTCTTATATATTACATATTAGGATTTGAAATGAAAATAAGATGGTTTGGACACGCAAGCTTCTGCATAGAAACCGAAGGGAAAACAATCTACATAGACCCATATATCCTACCCAAAAAGCAGGTTAAGGCGGATATAATTCTGGTAACGCATGAACACTACGACCACTGTGAGATAAAAAACATCAGACGGCTGAGGAAACCCCATACGGCAGTGATAGCCAGCAGCGAAGCAGCGAAGAAAATAGGGGACTCAGCTATTGCCCGGGCAGGTGATTTAATAAACATCCGGGGGGTCTATATAACTGCAGTGAATGCCTACAACATAGATAAATATTTCCACAAGAAGGGTGATGGACTTGGTTTTGTGATAGAATCAGATGGTAAAAGAATCTATCACTCAGGGGATACAGATCTAATACCTGAGATGAATGATCTGGAAAATATTGATGTTGCCTTAATGTCTGTTGGCGGAAAATACACCATGGACTACCTTGAGGCAGCTGAAGCAGTCAAGACCATAAAACCAAGGATAGCAATACCAATGCACTGGGGAAGTGTTGTCGGAGAAAAACAAGATGCTGAGGGATTCAAGAAAAAAGTTGAGGAAGAAACAGAAACCAGGGTTTATATCATGGAAAATGCCTGGTTATCTATTTAATACCCTGTATTTCAGCCGCAGCTCATCACAGTCCCTGTCCACGAAAAAGAGCTTCAGCTTCAGCACCCCATCTTCCATGAACCCGTCGCCGTCCACGAGGGTGGGTGCGTTTTTGCCACCGAAAATCCGTGGTGCTACTGTGACATACATCTCATCAACCAAACCAGCCCTAAGGAAGCAGTAGTTTGTCTCCGCACCACCCTCAATCATCAATTTCCTGACTCCTAAATCATGCAGTGTTTCTGCAATAAAAAAAGGATCTATCTCATTATCTGCGCTCACGTAAACCTTCGCCATATTCCCGAGTTCATCAATCTTTAAGGTATCAGAGTGCATGGAGGCAAAAAAAACCTTCACAGCATTCCCGTAGTTAAGGAACTCAGAGTCCAGGTTAACAGAATCTATTCTCCCAACCGCCACCTTCATGGGATTCTCGGATAAGCCCATCTCCAGTCTCTCCTCCCTCAGCCTCCCTGATTTAACAGTCAGCTTAGGGTCATCTGTCAAAAGCGTTTTCATCCCCACCAGCACAGCATCGGAGCCAGCCCTCAATTTGTCAACCACCTCCATGTCTTTCTGGCTGGAAATCCTCACCTGCCTTCTCTCAAGGGTTGAAATCTTTCCGTCAACCGTCATAGCCGAGTTGATAAAGATGAAGGGCTTTTTCATTTAACTACCCCTTAACCACCCCAACAGGCTTCATTCTTGCAACAGCCCGGGATATCCCACTCAACTCCACGCTCTTTATAACCTCATCCACGTCCTTATAGGCCTTAGGAGCTTCTTCGGCCAGCATCTTGGGATGGGTGGCTTTCACAAAAATACCCCGGGACTCCAGCTCCCTTTCCAGCTTGGATCCCTGGAAGGATTTAATTGCTTTACGTCTTGACATAACCCTACCAGCACCGTGGCATGTGCTCCCGAAGGTTTCATCCAACCCTCGTTCTGTTCCAACAAGCACGTAGGATGCGGTTCCCATATCACCAGGGATAAGAACCGGATGCCCCACAGTCCGGTACACCTCAGGAATCTCTTTCCTGCCAGCGGGGAATGCTCTGGTAGCGCCTTTCCTGTGGACGCAGAGGTTTCTCTTTTCCCCATCCAGCATGTGTTCCTCGAACTTTGCGATGTTGTGGCAGACATCATAGGTTAATGGCATATCTATCTCTTGCCCGAATACCTTACGGAACGTCTGCCTGACCCAGTGAGCAATCACCTGCCTGTTGCAGAAGGCGTAATTGACGGCTGAATACATTGCACCAAAGTAATCCCTTGCCTCTCTTGATTCCAGCGGAGAGCAGGCCAGCTCCTTATCGGGTAATTTTATCCCGTATTTGCTAGCAGCCGGCAGCATTGTTTTTATGTAGTCGCTTGCTATCTGATGCCCGAAGCCGCGGGAGCCACAGTGTATCATAACAGTTACCTGCCCCTCCTCGACTATACCGAATTTGCGGGCTGCCTGCGGATCAAATATTTTGTCAACTGCCTGCACCTCAAGGAAATGGTTTCCTGCACCAAGAGTTCCCAGTTGATTCTTCCCCCGGGATTTAGCCCGAGCGCTTACCTTCGCCGGGCTGGCGCCCTCTATCGCACCGTATTCCTCCATGTGCTTGAGGTCTTCCTTTAGGCCAAGACCATTATCTATAGCCCATCCGGCGCCTGAAACAGCCACCTCGTCGAGCTCATTTATTGACAGACGGAGACTGCTTTTACTTCCTACGCCCGATGGCACAGTATTGAACAGGGAGTCCACCAGATGCCTGAGCCTCGGTCTCAGCTCACTCTCTGACAAATCAGTGGTTAACAAACGGATCCCACAATTGATATCATACCCCACACCACCCGGACTTACGACACCGGTTTCTGAGCTGAACGCTGCCACACCCCCTATGGGGAAACCGTACCCGTAGTGGCCGTCGGGCATTACCATAGCTGCTTTTTCTATGCCAGGTAATCTAGCAACATTCGATGCCTGCCTGAAGACCCCCTCCTCCATAGCCCTGAACACCTTCTCGGTGGCGTAAACCCTGACCGGAACATTAAGTTCACTGCTACGATGCTCCCACACACCCTCCTTGATTTGCTTGAAGTCCATCCTTCCTTAATAAACAATGATTAGATTTACTTAACCCAGATTCTTCCTCATTGAAGACTCCAGGTGCAAAAGCTTCTTTCTGCCCTTCCTGAAGCTCCTGTTGGAAAAATCAGTAATGTATTTCAGGTATCTCTCATCAACCAGAAGACATCCCTTTTCTGCTATGGGAGAGTCCAGCCTTTCGGTGTCGCATACCTCCACCAGATAGCGTTCCTTTCTCAGGCCCTGGATGCCAACCCTCTTGTAGCCTGACTCTCTGGCAATGTATAGTATCTGCTTGGCTTTCTCTATTGTTTTCGCTGCGATATGGAGTATGGGAGACTCGTATTTAAACCGTACCATCCCCTCAGAGGGTACGTCCTGCAGGCAGTCGATTAATTCTTTAGGGGTTATCTCCCGGTGCCATTTACCCAGCCACCGGCTTTCCCGCTTAGACCCCAGGTCAAGCAACAAGGTTATCCTGCCAGAGCAACTGGAGGTGGTGTAGAAATCATCCAATGAATTTATGTACTCGAGAAGGGGGATTATTTCCCCGTCCACATCCCCAAGGTTTCTGGCCTGATTGTAGCGCTCCACTGCGTTCCTTTTCTGGTTAACGAAACGCTTAGACATTTCTGTTTTCTTTGTCCACAAGTTTGGTGGTTATCCCCACCAGAGGGTGTTGGGCGTAGTCCATCACCTCAATGTCATCTAGTGTGATAAGGTTTTTTTCTCTAGCAGTTTTTTCCATCCTCAAATCCACCTCCGGCTCCATTTCCAGAATATGGGCCATCAACTCATCAATACCCTGCCTCAGAGCCGCCACCGCCCGGTGGTGTCCGTCAACCAAAACGAGATAGCTCTTCCTCCTCACAACGATTATGGGCTCTGCCAGCCCCTTCCTGAGCTCATACTCCCTGCCCTCCAGTTCATCAGCATAAATCTTGTTCTGGGTTGGATGTAGTTTATTAACCGGAACAAGACGTTTGCCTAACTCAACACGCACGCCATACTCGGTCTCGAGGAGATTTTTCACCATGTTAACCTTCCCGGGAGTTACTCTTTCTATGTGAGAACGCAATATATCCAGGGTGGAGATAATACCCACCAGCATCCCGTTCCCGTTCACCACAGGAAGCTTCCTGTATCCGTACCTGAAGAGTACCCTGCCAGCGTCACCTAAATCCAGCTCAGGCCTAGCAACCACCAGCTTTTTCTTCTTTTTAAGGATATCTTCCACCCGCTTGTCTTTTTCATCATAGCTTCTGAGGAGCTGTTTAGCGGTGAGGAAACCAATCAATTCATTATCCCGGACCACGGGGAAATTCTCGTGGGTGGATGAAATAAATTTTTCTATGGCCTCAGACACTGTTGAATCAGAGGTTATGTAATCCACCTCAGGGGTCATGTAGTCAGCTACCTTAGGTTTCACAGACATTGTAAATAATTATATGAAATACCCTATAAGTAAGGGGGAAATTAAAATGAAAAACGATGTTAACCTGATACTCTTCGGGTTAGTGGTATTCCTATTGTTCAGTATGGTGGGGATAACATTATACTATCAAGAGACATACAAGTCCCTGGACGAAAGCCACTCTCAGGCTATGGGAAAAATCAGGGTGACAGAATGCCAGCTGAACGAAACCATCACCGAGGTGAATAAGAAAAGCGAGGCACTGGATGAAAGAGAGAGTGAGTTGACTGATATAATAAATGAACTTAATTTGTCTAAAAAAAAGGTTTCCTCCCTGGGGGACTATTACGAAAACCTCAGGGGAGAGACGAAAACCCTTGAAAACCAGCTTGATTCAGCTGAAAGCAATAGAGACAGATACAAGCTGAACCTGGATGAAAAAACCAAGGAACTTGAGGTATGCGAGAAAGACAAGAAACTCCTCCAAAGTGAATTAAGTGATGCGGAGAATACGATAACTACAAGCAGGGGTAAGGTGGGGAATATGAGCTCAATCGTCTATACCCTAAGGTTAAATCTTAATGAGATCGAGTCAATAATCGACGACGACATAAGAGACGATCTTGATGATATCAAGAAAGACATAGACGAGGGGGATGGTTGCAAGGAAAGTGATGTGGACAGCGCCATAGAATCCAATAAGGAGGTATATGACAAAATCGGGACAAGCAAAAATCTGCTTAGGATAATCAATACCATAACATCAAGACTTAACACCATCCTCAGTTAGAAAATGAAGGCTTTATTGATAAGGAAAATCAAGGACACCAGAAAAGAACACTGGAGGATTCGGCTTTTCATTGCCTTGATAAATGCCGTGATAGTATTCCTTCTGTCCGCCATAATTCTTAGGTTTATAGAATCCAATATGCTGCTTGCCTTAGTTCCATCCATCATCTACATGGTCTATGAATTCTTCATCTCCAGCGCTGAAAGCGAGAGAGCCCTCATAGAACTGATTTCATCAAATAACCCCCATATGAGAGAGCAGATTAAAACAGCCTACGATAACAGAAAAGATACAGGGAGGAATATTGTTTTGTTGTCCCTGAGCAGGGAGGCATCCAGAATGATAGATCGGACAGGCGTATCATCCCTTATGGACAGCAACAAGATTGTGTTTAAAACAGTCTCGGCTGTTTTTTTATCATTTATCCTGTTGACTCTGAACTTTATGAGCCTTGATGTCTCGTCCATGAGCCACCTACTTGATAACGAAGAAATCAACCACCTGATTGACGGGATAGAGGACTCCACAGGGTTTGACATGAGGGACGGTCTATCCGGCACGGGAGAAAAAAAAGAGTATGCGGCTGATGACAGATACGAAGACAGTCTGGAGAGACCGGACATCGGCTCCTCACATGGGGGTGTTATCCCGGGCTTTGACGAAGGAGAGATACCGGACTCAGGAGGAGGTGCAGGCTCCACAGCAGATGAGGATATTTTCGGGGACCCATCCACTGCATCGATTGAGGGCCGCAACGTGGAGGTGAAACTCCACCCGGAATACGGTGGGAACATAGAGTTAAGGGACGTTAATGATGAAGCAAGCGGGTGGGAGATTCCAGAGAAAACGTTGGAGGGGGAAGCCAGCGGGATGCCGGACCAGGATCCCGTGGAGTATGAAGAGTTCATAAAGAGATACTTTGAGGCCATGCAGCAGGAGGTTTCCAGACATTAATATAGTTTAACTCAGATATAAAATTAAACCATGAAAACAGGAGGAAGCCTTTGGGGGGAGATAGAGATAATAAAGGGAGAGGAGAAGATCAAGGAAAGAGATCTGGAGATGATTTACCCCAAGATAAAGGAGTTATACAATGCAATAGTCTCCGAGATGGGGAAGATTGTTATCGGACAGGATGAGGTTATTGAACAGATTCTGGTGTCTATTTTCTCGAAAAACCATGCACTTCTGGAGGGTTACCCGGGGCTGGGTAAAACCTTTACAGTAAGCACTCTCTCGCAGATACTTGACCTGGACTTTACGAGGATACAGTGCACCCCAGACCTGATGCCTTCGGATATAACCGGCACGTACATCGTAGAAGAAGAGGGAGGAGGTAAGAGATTCAAGTTCGAGAAGGGTCCTGTTTTCACCAACATATTGTTGACTGATGAGATAAACCGGGCGACCCCCAAGACACAGTCAGCTCTTCTGGAGGCCATGCAAGAGAGACAGGTCTCTGCGGGTAACAAAACACATAAGATCGACTCGCCGTTCTTTGTTCTCGCAACACAGAACCCCATAGAGATGGAAGGCACATACCCCCTGCCGGAGGCGCAGCTGGACAGGTTCCTGCTAAAAATTATAGTAACCTACCCCAAAAAGGAAGATGAAAGCAGGATAATAGAACTCTTCACCGGTGAAGATAAGACTGATGTGAAACAGCTGATACACAAGAACGAGTTCCTTAATATTCAACGCCTCACACGGAAGGTTCCCATATCCCAGGAAAACAGGGACTATGTCCTGGACATAGTAACCAAAACAAGACCCGAAAACGACGGAACAGCCAGAGAATACCTGGACTACGGAGCATCACCCAGAGCATCCATAGGACTGGTTTTGGCATCGAAGGCCAGGGCTCTGGTAAGGGGTAGAAGCTATGTTAACAGGGAGGATATAGAAAAAATGGCCTATCCCGTGCTAAGGCACAGAATTATTCCCAACTTCGAATCCGAGAGAAAGGGCGTTACAACAGATCACGTGATAGAAAAAATACTGAAAGAGGTGGGTTAGTGGTTGTCGACCCGGATTTCCTGAACCAGCTGGGTAACCTGGAATTGATAGCCAGAAGGCGGGTTTCTAACATCAACGTAGGAAGTAAGAGATCTATTCGAACCGGGAAGGGTATTGAGGTATCAGACCATAGGCAATATTATCCGGGCGACGACTTCAAGGCAATAGACTGGCGCCTATATGGCAGGACGGAGAGGCTTTATATCAGGCGTTTCGAAGAAGAGAAGGATTTAACAACACATATACTTGTGGACTCAAGCTCCAGCATGGATTTCTCCGTGGGAGGGATGAGGAAATTCGACTACGCAGCTAATCTAGCCGCGGGGTTTGCTTATCTTTCGGTCAAAAAGTATGAGAAATTCGGTTCCGCTATGTTCTCCAACGGCATAAGGGATATCGTACAGCCCAGGAAGGGTAAAAAGCACTTCTTCAGGCTTATTGAACTTATGGATAAATCAAAGCAGGAGGGGGAAACAGACCTCAGAAGGTCTATTGATGAATACACGAAGATGATAAAATCCCGCTCCTTTGTAATAGTTCTATCGGATTTTATCGAGCCGATTGAATCCCTTGAGCATGCTGTCTTCAGGATTGCTAAATACTCGAAGGAGGCTATCCTGATGCAGGTTCTAGACCCCGGGGAGATTAACCTCAAGTGGAGGGAGGACGTGAACTTCGAGGATATGGAAAGTTCCAAACAGGAGAAAACATACCTTAGCCCCCACTTCAGGGAGGATTACTCCAGAAAGATAAAAAATCACATCTACAACCTGCAGGAGATTTGCAGGGATGCTGGCGTGGACTTCTATTCCGTGACCTCGGATACTGCGTTGTTTGATTCCTTTATCCAGGTTATTGAGGGAAGGAAAATTAAAGCCCTTTGATTCTTTAAGTTTTAATGTAATATCTTATATCATAGGCTGGAGTAAATGAGAATTCTTTGAAAAATGTACCGAAGTTATGAAGAAATGCCAAAGATAAGGCTTCCCAACGCAGGGGATATAAAAATAAGCGACAGCACCCTGAGAGACGGAGCCCAGATGACTGGCGTAGTATTAACCAGAAAACACAAACTCAGGATACAGGAATACCTGCATGAGATAGGAATCGAGAAACTAGAATGCTTCCTGTTCAACGAAAGAGATAAGAAAGTAGCCAGGGACATGCTGGATAAGGGATACACGAACCCCGAGATTACCGGGTGGGCTAGGGCAAACCCCAAAGATATTGATTTAGTTCTCCAAATGGATGGTATAAAAGAGACGGGGATATTGATGTCCATCTCCGAAACCCACATATTCGACAAGCTTGAGCTGGAGAAAAGAGAGGAAGCAACGGAGAAATACCTTAATGCATTAGAGTATGCAACAGACCATGGATTGAGGGTTAGATGCCATATGGAAGACATCACACGGGCGGATTTCTCTTTCGTGAAGGAGTTCACCAGAAAGGTTATAGAAATAGCACCTGATTCAATGATAAGACTATGCGACACGCTTGGTTTGGGATTGCCATTTGCAGAGAGCCCGTTACCCTACAGCATACCCAAGATGGTTAAGCTAATGAAGGAGTTGGGTGTTAAGGAGATAGAAACCCACATGCACGATGACTTCGGACTTGCTATAGCCAACTCCCTGGCAGGGTACTGGAACGGAGCGAACTGGTCTAATCTCACATTCCTTGGCATAGGAGAAAGAGCAGGTAATGCGGAGCTGGAGAAGATACTCCTATTTCTCATATGGAGGATGGAGGGCTTCGAGCGATACAACGCAGATAAGCTGGTGGAATTCGCCGAATACATGGAAAAGGAGGTTAGAGTCCATGTACCCAGAAACAAGGCAGTTGTCGGAAGAAACATATTCGCCCACGAATCAGGCATCCACACAGCGGGTGTGATAAAAAACCCATTCACCTACGAGCCATTCCCACCGGAGCTGATAGGAGGAAAAAGACGGCTGGTTGTTGGAGACACCTCAGGTACGGAAGTAATCAGAAAAAAGGTTGAAGAAATAACAGAGACATTGATGGGAGTGAAGGTGAAGGTTAAAAAGAGAGACCCGAGGATTATAAAAATACACAAGGAGATACACAAGCTGTATGATGCAGAAGGCAGGTGTTCCTCCATCTCCGATGATGAAATGAGAAAATACGTGGAGAAATACTTCATATTCGAACCAGTAGCTGATGTTGTGAAAGCAAACGAAAACAACGGAGAATAAGTCAGTGGTCTATCGTGTCAAAGTGCTTGGATTCAACGTTCCTGTTGGTGAACATATTAAGGTATTCCTTCACGTACCTGAGGAAAACTCGCATATATCCCTCCTGCTTAAACCTTCTAGCTGAATTGTAGACTACCAGGTTTTTATCGATCAGGATTCTCCCAAGTTTAGCACGGCCCATCCTAAGAGAAAGCTCTGTGTCCTCAAGCATGGACAGGCTTTCATCAAAGCCACCGACCTCCAGGAAGGCACTTTTCCTGTAGGCACAGTTGGGCGTACCAAGCTGGTAGAAGCCAAACAATGCCGTGAACCTGTACCATAAATCAGAGTTGATTTTGAACATAAGCTTATCCAGTAACCGGGCATCAATAGGCCTTAAAACACCGCCGACGCCAACCACATCCGGGTCATTGAATTTATCTGCGATCTCCCCCACCCAGTTACTCTCCACCATAGTATCCGCATCCGTGAAGGCCACAACATCAGCATCACTTGCTCTAACACCCAGATTCCGGGCAGGGCCCGGGGCATCGGTATGGGTCTCTATTACCTTATCCGCGTGATTCCTGCATATCTCAACCGTTTTGTCTGTGGATCCAGCATCCACCACAATAACGTTGAAATTTTTATATCTGTTTTCCTTAATTGATTTTAGGCATTTACCTATGTCTTTTTCCTCGTTGTATGCGGGGATGATAACCGATACCTTCATCTTGAAAGTATAAAGTTATTCTACTATACAGTATAAATACATAAAAAAAATGAAGCGCAGGACTATGATATTGTTTTTGGTTGGGTTAATACTCATCCTCCTACTCCTGCAGACACTTGATATCAGACAGATTGAGGGAAAGCTGGCTAAGATGCCAAAACAAGACCTCCTGGTTTATCTCACCGGCTTGTTAGTCATACAACTGGCTGTGATGCTCCTATCAGCCCTTAAATGGCGTGTTGTATTAAGAAACTCGCAGGTTTCAATGAAAAACATTATCCCAGCAACCTTTGTAGGATATCTGGTCAACAACATAACACCCGTTGGCCTGGCCGGGGGGGAGCCAATCAGGGCATACATCCTATACAAGACTGACCAGATTAGTATGCCAACCTCAGCATCTTCCGTGATAGTGGACCTCTTTTTGGAGATATTCCCCATCTTCATCATGATTCTCGCATCCATAGGAATTGTTTATTCCAGTGGTGTGCCCCCGGAGGTTTCCGTCCTATTGTTGCTGATGACGTTGATTCTGGCGGTATTTTTCGCTTCCGTGGTCAGTATAGCATACCATAAACCCTATTCCAGCAGTCTCATAAAACTTATAGGTAAAATCATCTCCGTAACGCCCTTCTTCAGAAGATACAATGAACGGCTTGGAGATGAATTCGAGGACATAACCCGCAGATTCGATGAAGCAATGAAGCTGCAACTTCTGGACAACCAGATAATCATCCAGGGGGTTTTCATCTCCGCCCTGGTGTGGGTTCTGAGGGTTATACGGCTTTACGTGTCTTTTCTGGTCCTGGGGGTGGAGGTTGCATTACCCACTGTTGTGGTGGTGGAAACCATGGTCTCGGCGGTTTCGTTTCTGCCGCTGCTTCCAGGAGCCCTGGGTATATGGGAGTGGACTTCTGTGGAGCTGTTTAGCATCATATCACCTTACTCTGGAATCAACATTAGCAGGGAATATGCTGCCATGGGTACATTAATGAACAGGTTGTTTCTGTACCTGATACCCTGTGTTATTGGCGTTATAGCCGCATTCTATCTTGGATTGAACATCTTCAAGATAACAGAGGAGGACAAACGCGGGCTTGAAGAGTCCATCTGACTTTTATTGGTGAAATACCAGAATATTACCTCCCGAAATGAAACTACCTAAGGTATTGAACACTTACTGCCCGCACTGCAGGAAACACGGAGGACATGATGTCTCACTCGGCAAGAAGGGTAAACAGAGCAGCATGAGAGAAGGGCAGAGAAAATTCAAGCAGGTGAAGAAGGGATATAAAGGCTCACCAAGAACGCCCAAAAAGCAGGTCTACAAAATAGGTAAACGTACTGTTGCAGTGCTCAAGTGCAAAAACTGCGGGAAAAAACACCAGAAGATTTATAGGTCCAGAAGCAGGAAGAGGACGGAGATAGAATGAGCAAAAGCAGATTTCTAAGGGTTAAATGCGGTGACTGCGGTAACGAACAGGTAATCTTTGAGAGAGCATCCACTGTAATTAAATGTCTCGCCTGCGAAAAAGTTCTTGCAGAACCAGGGGGTTCTGTAGCCGACGTCAAGGCCGAAATACTTGATGTCGTCGACAATAAAACATGAAAGAATTCGAGTTTCTGGAGCATACCGCTGATCTCAAATTCAGGTCCTACGGCAACAGCCTATCTGAATGCTTTATTAATTGTGCTAGAGCGTTCACCCACTCCATAGCAGACCTTGACTCCATAGAAAAAAAAGAAAAAAGGGAATTCACGGTCGGGGGGGATGATCTTGACCTGCTGTTGCATGATTTCCTTTCTGAGCTGCTTTTTCTTTTCGAAACAGAACATCTATTGTTCAGCGAATACAACATAAAAGTGGGAGAGGATGAGGGATTTATCCTGCAGGCATCGGTTTGGGGGGAGGAATATGATCCAGGCAGGCACCTGCTGAAGACCGAGATTAAGGCAATAACACTCCACGACCTTTATGTGAAGAAGGTGGAAGGAAAGTGGATTGCCCAGGTTTTATGCGATATCTAGCATATTTCTTCCTTCCCTGACAATCTGGTTCAGCTTTTTTTTGGTGGTTGCTTCTGCTGTAATCCTTATAAATGATTCCGTTCCAGAGGGTCTTATAAGAAACCAGCCCTCCTGCGAGGAAAGCCGCACCCCGTCGATGGTGTTCAGCTCATAATCCAGTCTTTCGGCCTTCTTCAGAACAGATGCCATAATCTTTCGCTTCATATTTTCCTCGCATGGAATCTTCACCCTCAGGGTGGGGTATTCATTCACCTCATCCAGTATCTCATAGAAACGGTTCTCTGAAACCATCTTGGCTGTTACCGCAGCAGTTAATATCCCATCAGGGAACAAGTGCACTTCCGGGAAAATAAAGGAGCCTGAGGGCTCGCCTCCAAAGTCTGCGTTCTCTCTCTTGACTGCGTTAGCCACGGAAACATCACCCACAGGTGTCCTGATAACCTCCCCGCAGACCTCCTCAACCCTCATGGAAGCGTCCACTGTGGTAACAACCTTGTTTTTCCCATAAGCCAGCACGGAGAGAAAAGAATCCCAGTCAACCAGCCTGCCTCTGGAGTCTATTGCTGCCGTCCTGTCAGCGTCCCCGTCGTGTGCTACCGCAACATCAACGCCTGAACCTTTTACCAGAGAGCAGGTCTCCCTCAGGTTCTCTTCAGTCGGCTCAAGACCGTGAGGGAATAACCCGTTGGTTTCGGTGTTTATGGCCTCCACCTGACATCCCATCTCACCAAGCAGAGAGGGTGTGATAACAGAACCAGCTCCGTTAGCGCAGTCAACCATTATCCTAACCTCATCACTCACCCGGCCCACCTTTTTTAGTATCCTATTCATGTGCTTCCCAAGGTAATCCACCAACTCGGCTTTGGTTTCCGATACCTTCACTTGCCTGAATTCCCTGGACTGGAATGCTCTCTGCAAACCCCTCTCCTGGTCTGGGGAGTAAGCCTTTCCCCTGCCCCAGAACTTGAAGCCGTTGTATTCCGGGGGATTATGGGATGCTGTCACCACCACAGAGGTGCCGTATTCCTCCGAGGCCATGGCAACCGTTGGAGTGGGCACCAGCCCCAAATCCACTGCATTCTTCCCGGATATGTTCAAAGCAGAAATGAACTGCTCCTTGATTCGGGGAGAGCTCTCCCGGCAATCCATACCCACCGCAATAACCTTATCCCTTGAGCAGGTTCCCAGGGCCATGGCAAGATCTGCAACAAACTCCCCGTTAATGTCTTTAACCTTTCTTCTTATCCCTGAGGTACCGAAGAGTCTATCAGTCATTTTTATTTTCTGGGACAATAATCTTTGCGAAGTTTATTATAAGAATCAGCACAATAGGCCCCAGAAACAAGCCCGTGAAACC
Source organism: Candidatus Altarchaeota archaeon (assembly GCA_034659295.1). Lineage (GTDB taxonomy): Archaea > Altiarchaeota > Altiarchaeia > IMC4 > QMZM01 > EX4484-2. Next base: position 45,145 of record JAYEGX010000055.1, read on the forward strand.
GAAGACCGCCGGCCCGAATATGTATGCAAGCATCAGGGAGCCCTTGTGCATGTCTTTACCGCTTACCAGAGGCCTTAAAAGCAGGTCGGGGGTGAAGTCCACGAAGACGTTGACCGTGAAAAGAAAAACCAGCAGGTAAGGCCACTCACAGAAAAGAAGGTCGTTGAGGTAGGCCTCAGCTCCTAGATAAGCAAATAATGGAACCCAGATAATCTTTATGCCCACGGCAGGCACGAGGGTTCCCAGACCGCATAGTATCCCAAGGAGGATGGGGTAGGGTATCTGCAGCCCGGGGTTCGCTATCGTATTCAGCAGATGGAATAATATCACCCCAATCAGGGATGTGACCAGTATGGTTAGAATGTTCCCGAAGAATATCTTCTGGAGGCTTGAGTCAACGGATTCAATGAATCGGGTGAATGTCTCATCTCCCCCGGGAATAATTGTTTCCGTGAGAAAGTTTTTTATCTCGTGTCCGTGTTTGAGGAAGTAGAATGCTAGAGTGAATGTCAGAAAGAACTTGAATAGTATGCCGGCTATCTGGAACAGGGGAAGTATCAGGTTATCGTAGACTGTCATACCCTCTTTTCCCATAAAACCCAGGAGGTCTACGTCTTCTAGGTTAAGGTAGATTTCCTCCAGCTCCCTTACTGCGTTATTTAGGTATTCATTCAGGATGAACGCGTTAGTTGAGAGAAGCTGGTTTAGCTCGTGGGATGCTACGCTAAGGGAGTATAAGGCTATTGATATAACAGGCAGTACTAATACAATAAGCGACACGGTGATAGCTAAATCCCTGGATTTAATCCGCTTATCGAGCCTGTTTTTTATGGGTTTTGTTATGTAGTACAGGAAGACTGCGTAGATTAAGACATCAACGAAGCGGAGCATTACTGATGCGGTAACAATAAACAAGACGAAACCGAATAGGTAGATATAGAATCTACTGTCTCCCTTGAGTAAATCCATGATAATATAGTATTAAACGAGAAGAAGCATTAAAGCCTTTTTTGGCATATTTAGCATTACTGGCATAGAACTGCGAGGGGGTATTCAGCAGCAGGACACCAGTGCATCCTCAGCCAGCATTTCCCCTCATCGTCAAAAAAGCTAACTCCCCATTGTAGCCTGTTCGTATTCTGATCAACTATCATAAAACCGGTTGTTTGAATTTCATGATAGCCTGCTTGATATTGAGGTAGGGCTCCTACACTAGCAGTTTTGGTCATTTTATATGCACAATTAATAGGTACCATTCCATCGGGACACTCGGCTGCTATATACCACTCTTTACCGCCCACAAATGGAACCGGGTTAATAACAAAATTTTCTCCTCCGTTGTCGTGTAGAACAGGACTGTCGAATAAATCCGACGTATATTCCACTGAATCCTTGCCGTAATACCATTCCACGCCCCCACAACTGAAATCTCCGTCATCGATAGCGCCCTGCAAACTCTTCTCCTGGCTGTTGATGTCTATCTTAATATCATAACCTGAGTGCCACATATTCTTCGCAGGATCCCAGGAGCTGGCAACAACAAAACCAAGCCCGAAGAAAACCAAAAAACAACAACCCCCCTGGAAAAACCATCACCCACCATTTTTAATCAATAAAGATAGGGTAGATAATCCATTAGATAGGTTATGATTTGAGGGAAGAATCCGCCTCCAAAATCCAGACATACTGGCAGATAAAATAGACCCGATTAACATCAGAGAAAAAAAAGCCACAAAAAGTGTACACTGATTTTACCTCACCCCCCCTAAACAATTAATCTTCAGGGGGTTATTCTTTAAAACAAGGAGGTGATTTTTTTTATATTCCCCATTCGTCTAAAAAACAAAATATATCCAACAATCTTGCAGCCAAGTATCTCCGATATTCTTGACCCAGACATACCAACAGCCGTCAGTTACCTGTTCAGGATAATTTATCGGCATAATCTTTACTAAATGTCGTGTCATATAATAATAAACACCATCATGAACGCCTTTATATGCCCATGGATCTGCAGCAATGACTTTCTGGATACTGCTATAATCACTCACTGTGGGAGGGCCGATCTCCCAGTTTTGACCTGCATATTTGGCCATCACGTGCAGGTCGCCATGGCTGTAATGTGATTGCACCGCTGCCACGACTGTCAAAGTCGGATTGCTGGAACCAGAATCTGCCCGAAACTTAAAAAGTTTTATTTCTCCCGGCCTAAATCTAAAATCTCTGTAAGTGTCGCCCTTTATCAGCGTAATGCCCGGCCTTTCCCCGTCGCCATCACCGTCACCATCCCCGCCGCCGTCGCATTCGGAGAGTGGGGTTGAACAGGAAATGGATATGTGCCCTAAGATCGTGTCCTCCGGGGAATAGAATGCCGCGTACCAGAGCGATTTCGGGGTGGGTTTTGTAACCTCCAGCATTATTCCCGTAGAACCTGCACTCACACACCGTATGTATGAATCCTCATAACCTGCCGGTTTAGGGATCATCCAGCCCCAAACAGTCGGATTACGGCTGATTTGCTGCCAATTAACGCCGTCGAAGCGTGTGTCGCCGACAGAGTTCATATACTCGATTTCTTCCACGGTAGGCGGGCTGCCGCGCTTTAAAACAACACACCGGGCTCCGCCCGAATTCGAGTAAGGAGTTCCTATAATCTGTATAGGATGCCCCTCGTCATTGATACAACAGACGAATTTATAATAAACTGGTGTGCCGCCGTCAACATACACATCACTACCACCCGGAACCGTACCACCATCATGGAAATCACCGTCCACCAAAGGAATCCCGTCATCAGGAATCACTATATCCCCGTCACCATCGCCGTCACCATCGCCGCTACCGGCCTCAACACACTCTCCTGACATCATATTAACCATACAGCCGCCAGCAATTCCACACGGGTTCATCGTACAACTCGCTCCACCGTAATCCCCACAACCAGAGGGAGGACTACCCCCACAACTCACACAGTTATTGTGTTTATTCACGTAACAGATGCCGGGAACACCGCAGATATTATAGATGCAATCCTGATACCCGGAAGACATGGAATAGCTGCTGCACTCCGTGATCAGAGAGCAATCAATACATGTTGGTGTTGTTGTCACACCCCCAGGAGAACGAAAAGGAAAATACAATATATTAACAATATTAACCACCAAAGCCATCAGGAGCAGGACAATAATCACGTACTTGATGGCCCTCTTCGCCTCGCTTCTTTCGTAGGGCCCAAAAGAGACAATCAAGGCAACAGCATGTACGGCGAAAAACACCGCCGCCAGAATAATTAAGATAGTGGAGAAGAGACCCAGTAACCCGCCGACATTCTGATAGCCTTCGCATCCGCTGACACAGACCGCAGTACATTGCTCCCTGGCGCTTTCATCCTCGATGCCAGCACACCAGTCAGAGCAACAGGATTCACAATCCTCCCTGCAGTTCGCATACCCCCCGCATAACTGAGCCCAAATCTCCCTACAGGTGGCACAGCACCTCGCCTCAACCCCCCCCTCCGAAGACATACCACCCCTTCCCACAGCCTGCGCAGTAATCTCCCGGCCATGACAGATCCCAGTGCACGAGCACTTATATAGGAGGATTTCATCCAGCGGAGATGTTGTCGTAGTCACGAATTCCTCCACAACAACAGTCACAGTATCTCTATCAGTTTTACCTGCATCAGAGCCTGAGCCGGTGAAAGTCAAGGATACGATAAATGTTCCCTCAGTGGCGTACTGGTGGCTGGTGCTTTCCCCTGAACCAGAGCTGCCGTCCCCGAAATCCCACCCGAAGCTGCCTACACCAATAGATTCGCTGGCATCGAAGTAGGCTGTGCCCCCAACACCTATGGTGACTGATTTTTTGTTCACATTTGTTGAGGTCTCACCCACGTAGGCTATCGCCTTGAAGTCAACGACCTCAACAGTCACAGTATCTATATCATTTTTACCTGCATCATCTCCTTCGCCGGTGAAAGTCAATGTCACAGTAAAGGTTCCCTCAGCAGGGAAGGTATGTGTTGGAGCGACTTCTGTATTGTCTACCGAACCGTCGCCGTCGAAATCCCACCCAAATCTGCCTTCACCACGAGAGTCGCTGGCATCGAAGTACACCACATCACCTATGTCAACGGTAACGCTCTTATAGTTAACATCTGATGCCGTCTTACCCACCTTGGCCACGGCATTAAACTCCGGCTCTTCAGGCTTCACCTCCTCTAAACGACAGTCGCAGTTACAGCCGTTTTCACAGCCGATGCTTACGTGGATGTGGGAGTGATATGTTTTAATCCTGCCGCCCCCGCAATAGGCAAGCGCATCCCTTATCTCCTGCAGACATACCCTGTTTTTAAAATCCACTGCATAGGATTTACCTACACACGCCCTACCACCGTAGTGGCATGAATGTTCAACATGAGCGCATGGAGGCCGGCTCCATGAGCCGGGAACACACCTATCCATCCCCGCTGAATCAGAGACCGAGCTTATAACCTTCGCCCTCTCAGGGAGGTAGCCCTCCATGCAGTCCAGAAGCGTTACAAGCGCAGGGGACATGTCACTGCATTGAGCGCCTGGGTTGCGTATATCATACTCACAAAGGATATACCCATGGCATGATGCTCCTGGCTGAGGGGAGCCGCTGCATTGAGCACTTGCAGAGTTGGAGAAAACGAAAAAGGATATAATCATTAAACAGCTTATTCCCTTCAGGCCACGCCCAGCTCCCTTAGTTTCTGAATCCATAGTTGAGTATCTCCTGGGACTATGAGGACGTCTTTCTCTTCATTGTTTTCTATGTAGTTAACCCGGATGTATTCCCTGAAAAGCTTGCTCTCTGTTTTCACTTCCTGCACCGAATTAAGCGGTATATCCAGGACCACATCAAGCTCCTTGCCGATAATTCTCTTGTTGGTTAAGTACAGGCTCATGTACTTATGGGAGCGCCTCCCCAGCAGGCGACCCCTCTTGGAGGGAAACAAGACATAACCCTGGTCTATGCTCTCCAGGATTATTGACTCATCCTCGTCGGTTCTGGGGGGAATAACCTCCTTCTCAAAAGACATGAAAATCAGGTAGCTGCCGAACACCGCCAACAGCATGGCCAGAAAGCCTACCATGAACGGGAAACCAGTCCACAGGTTGTATACCAGAGCCAGAATCAACGCTATAACAAAACCCGCTATTACGCCCGTATATCCCAGAGCCCTTAAATCAGATTTATCCAATCTCATATTGCCACCCTTATTTATTAGATTATTTAGGTTAAAGGGAAATAAAGGATTTCACCATATAGGACCCTTCGGGGGGCCAACCGGTTTAGGTGGTGTGATCCTATCCTTCTTGTATGTCTCAAATTCAGCCTCCTCTGCCATGTCAGCAACGCCTGAAAGCCACGGGACCTCAAGGGCTGAGAAAGCCACTATCATCATAGCCAGCCAGTCCATCAAGCCCATAGCAAACAAAGGTGCTATAATAATCAGGAGATAACAGGCCAGACCCATGCCCACCCTGAATGCCTGCTCCCCCACCAACCCGGTGGGCATGTGCACAACAGCTAATGTGATGCCCACAATAATCAATGCCTCAATGAATTGGGTGGCAATCCACCAACCTGTCTGGTAGAGCATTTCATTACCCAGCCTCCTGGTTAAATGCAGGGAGTTCAGGAATATGGTGAACGGGAAGAGTATCGCCCACAATATGACCATGAAGTACCTTAACACCAGCACGGTTATGGCAAAAAGATAGAAGATTATCTGGAACAGGGCTATGAATAAGCCAGTGAAGAAGGCGATTGCCATTATGCTCAGGTACTCGTAATTCAGGGAATTAATGCACTCGGTGCACATGAACTTTTTCGCATCCTCAATATCCACTAAAGTCATTGTGTAGGCAGACAGTATGTGGGTGAAGTCTAAGAGCAGCTGCATTATGGGTATGGTCAGGATGATAAGTCCTATGGAGATAATCATCCTCAGGAGTGTTGATTTAGCCCGCGCTCTTCCCAGAGGTGAGGCTGACATGAACAATAGATAAAAGACTGTTACAGCAATGCCGAGTATGTAGAAGGGTTCGAGCAGGTGTATGAAGAAATCCAGTGTGTGGACAACAACCGGCTCGGTAAGGTTAGGTTTAAGCAGGATGAAGTATTCTATGTCATTGCATATGTCTTCCATCTTGTCCAGGACACCTATTTTTATGCCAAGGTATCCTACAAGCAATCGTCCTGAAATCTTCTTGAACTCACCCCTGAATGATTTAAAAATAGGGGTTTTAACACTCCAGTCAGATAGTCTTAATCGAAAACTCTCCATTATACCTGAGTGGTGTATTCCTGCTGTGCTTGCGACGATACTCTGCGCCCAGAACCCTACCTCCTCGGTCGTGTGGCTTGAGGTCATTACACCCTCAATCCATGTATCGGCTGTGGTGGAGCAGTTCTCGATGTCCAAGCCCTCCCTCTCACCCTTAACAGAGGCGTAGATGTGGTGGCCGTTGTTCATGGTGAAATCAAAGTATTTGGCGGCTATATCAGAGAGGTTGTCGTTGTCTATGACTCCAGGGGTGTCGGTGTCGAATCTACAGCCCCTCCCCTCCACCAGCGGGCTTTCCGTAAGCTCCGTATACCCCACGTCCAGACCCTTCTGGACTACAATCATAGCCCTCTCTTTCGTCTCAGTGCATACCTCCTCTACGGTGGCTTTAAGGGCATTGCAGGTGCCCCTCTGCATCAGCTCGGCGTTTTCAATGAATCGCACACAGCGACTGTCTATTCTACATTCTCTTATGTATTCCCTGTATTCAGATGTCCCTGGTAGAAGCCTGCAGGTGCTTTGCTCCACCCCCGCAAGTTCTTCATTCCCAGGAGACGATTCCCCCAACTCTAAGGCGCTCACGCTAGCTGAAAAAAATAAGGCGAACAACGCCAGCAACACCATCCCTTTTTTTCCGTAATCCATTCTCTCAGTAATCCTCTGGTGGCTTGATGACAACCTCCTCCTCCTCAAAGGGTTTCCTCTCAATTGTTGTTTCACTCACTACCACAGCACCGCTGCTTAGTGGAGCGGCCTGGACTATCTCGAACATGAAAATCGACAGCCCCATCCAGTTCATAACACCCAGTATCATGAAGGGAACAGCAAACATAAAGATAAGTGATGTAGCGTATATGAACTCCAGCGGGAGATTAGGTGATATAACAGGGAGAGTCGCTACTGTCACGGAGACAATGATTAATCCCACAGCCCAGCCCAGCTGCAAAAAAATCCAGATGATAGTCTGCTCGAACATCATCTTCCCCGCGTTTCTGGTTAAGTCCCATGAATAAAAGAATATGGTTACCGGCAGGAGAACAGCCATCAACCCCGCCATGATGTATCGTATGAACAGTATCAGATACAGGGCCATTAATAGCACAGTATCCAGGAGGAATATCTCTATACCACCATACCTGTGTATGAGGGTTATTTTCACGAAGGTATCAAAGAGATCCTGAGCAGCCGCCCGGAGCGAACCCAAGGCTATTGTTATATCAGCAAGGTTCATAATCTGAGATGTCAGGCTCCCGGAAACATAATAAAGCAACTCGACGAGTAAAGGGGATACAGATATGAGAACCAACCCGATAATCAGCTTACCAAACCATTTCTTAGCCCTTGCCCTGTTCAGCGGAGACTGTGAGACAAAGATTATATAGAACCCCGTTAACATTATGGCCGCAATATAAAAGGGCTGCATCAGGTTAATGAAGAAACCCATGAAATGCTTTATGCTCCACATAGGTGGGTTGGCTTTTATCAGGGAGGGCATATTATCGAATACCGATAAATAAAAGTAATGGATAAGGTTAGCCGAGTATATAATAATCCCCTTCCTGGCCATTTTCGCTGCTTCACTGGTTAACATATTGAGAACTCCGCTTAATCCTATCGAGTAACCAGTGTATCCTTTGGTTTTAGCAGCGGAGACTGGGGGGATAGAGGCTAACACTAAAAGGAGTAATACAACACCTACCACCAGATTTTTTGTTCTTGTTTTCATGGTAAAAAGTCACGAAGGTGCTGTGCCCATATCAGGGGGAATATTATCAGCATCGCGTATATTGTAGCCCCAAGCACGAAATCCACGATATTGACTGTTGCAGGCATGGCCTCATAGAAGTCATGAAGCATGATTTCTGCCCCGGCAACCCCCACCACAGACCCTATTGCTCCACCGAGGAGTAAACCCCACCAATTAAGAACCTTTCCCGTCTGCAGCCCAATCTCCGCCGTAGATGGGCCTATAGCCAACACACTCATGAGGTCATACATGCCCCGGAGGTTTGTGAACGATATCTCGGCGTTCAAGACAACATGCTCTTCTATTGTGGTGCCGATACCGACAAATACAACAATGATTAAGGCAATGAAGACCTGGAGGAATATCCACACAATCAACTGCTCCAGCAGTTTCTTGCCTATGCCCTTAAACCATGGGAGGCTGTAGAACAAAACCCCCAGGGGGAATAATACCATTAAGAGCGTGATAAGTATGTGCCTCAAACCCAGCACTATGTACGGGATGAAGGACATAGCAAAAAGCAGGGTGAGATAAGGGAGTCCAAGATCCGTATACGGTACCGCCGTCAAGGCATAAACCCAGAACAGGTTTTCGACTGCACCTCCCAGAGCAGCCTTTACCTCCTCACCGCTTACCAGACTGAAAACAGACTCAGTCATCTCCTCAGACAACCCCAATAGCAGGTTTATTAGGGGTATGGATAGGGAGATAACAACCATCGAAACCAGCAACCTGAGCAGGATATCCTTTGCCTTAGACCTTGATGAGGGCGATACGGGCATGAAGAGCAGATAGAATCCCACAGTTAATATAACCAGCACATAAACTGGTTGCAGTATCCTTATGAAAAACGCTATGAGCTCAAATATTAAGGCGTCGTGTGGTGAGGGATTGGACACTACCGCCACATGATAGTTGTTGGGGAATGACATGGCATACTTGGGCATGAATCCTCCATGGATTATTTTAACAACAAGAATCATTCTAAGAAAGTACCCCATGCCTTCACTCAAGAAAGTGCCGGTTTCTATTAATCCCTCGCTTTTCCAAAAGCTTTTTATATTACCCCATTCCCTTGATAAAAAGCCCTGTGAGAAAACGTTCGTGGAGAAGACTATGATTAACAACAGAACCAATACTACCTGGTAATTCCTTTCCCATTCAATTTTCATTTTTTTTATGGTAAAAAGTTTCTGAACCATATGAGCATCAACGCTGGAGTAAGCACGAGACTGAACACACCAACCAACAAAATCAAATCAAACCCGAAATTCCATAAAAATCCCGCAACCGAAAACTGTATATACATAAATCCCGGCTCTTTGGATATCATTGCTATTGCAGCAACAGCAACTACCACAGCATTAAATATCTGCAGGGAAGACCAGAGTATTGTCTGCTCCAACATGTTCCTGCCTATGTTCTTGGTGAAATCGAAGGAGTACAGGAATATGGATAACGGGAGGAGTATAATCCACAAGAGAACAGCCAGATACCTTAATATAAGCATCAGATACGTCCCCCAGACAAGAAAGAAAAGAGGTAGGAAGGCGTAATACCCCAGCTCTACATTTATGAGACAAGACCACATATGCAGCTTTTTTAAACCCTCTATCACCTTATTCAGGGTGTATGTGTAGTATGCGATATCAGCCTGTCCCAGAACAGATGAGGTGATGTTCTCTGTCATATAAAGGGTTATGGTCATTATTTGAGGAGCTAGTGATATCAAAGCCAGTGAAATAAACAGCTTCACCAGCATGGATTTCGCTTTATTCCTTCCTGAGGGGGTTGACGAAACAAGTATAAGATAAAACCCTGTTATCGATATGGCAAGCACATAGAAGGGTTGTAGAAGCGAAACAAAAAATCTTATTAAATCCAGCACTATAGGATCCTGGGGTGAGGGATTCATCAAAATAAAATCCCCCAGGTTGGCTGATAGCGCATCAAGCCCCCGGGTAGCATAGCTGGAAGCGACCCAGTAGTAAAACCATCTCTTTGCTAGATACGCAATAGTCATAGCTGAACCTTTGGCAGTTGCCTTCCCTGGTACATCTTTTGCACAAACAAAAACAACGATAGAGGATATTATCAATAACGCTGCTATGACCAGGATGTATTTTCTCTCTTTTTTCATGGTTACGGAGGTAATAGTTTCTGGAAAAAGGTGAACATTAATATAGGCCCCAAGAGCAACATGAACATACTAGTCCAGGTGAATATGCTAATGAAGAAGGGCTCTCCCGGGATATCTAATGCATCCATAGCACCTCCTATGAGGGGTATATCGCTCTTATGGATTCCTATACCGTATGATTCATACATGCTGGTTGGGACGATTGATATTCCCACAGCGATTACAACAACCGTGATGCCATAGAAAACCTGCAGGCTGCTCCATAAAAGAGTCTGCTCCAACATAGTCTTCCCGAATCCCCGGGTGAACTCAAAAGATGAGAAAAAGATGGTGAAAGGCAACAGGAGACCCCACAAAAAAACCATAAAGTATCTGAGGGTTAACATACCATGTATTCCTATAAGTATAAGCATCAACAACAACACGAAGGGTGTGGTCCACACAATCTCAATCTCCACCAGCTCGATTGCATGCAAAGTTTTATGTAGTTGCTTAAGGTTTTTACTGGATTTTAGGTTACCAAAAAATCCGGTTAACGTGCCAACACCACCATAAAAAGCATTGGGGGCGTTTGCCAACATAACCAGGTTCCTTATGACACATATCATCGAGGAAAACTCTGATGCTGCTATCGAAACATAAGCCTTAGGGTTTAACTCATCCCCTATAATCTCACCGGTAGAGTTCTCCGTCAACGATAAAAGCACCCCCACCAGCTCTGAAGAGAATGAAACCAGAACCATGCTAATAATAAGCTTAGCCAGCAACGACTTAGCCCTAGCCCGACCCAGAGGGGAGCCGGGTATGAATATTATATAAAACCCGGCCATTATTATAGCCAGTATATACACAGGATAAAGCAAACCCACGAAATACCTGAGAAGGTTAAGAGCTGCCGGGTTCTTGAGGTCGGGATTCAACAAGATGTATTTAGCTAGATTATTCTCTATGTCTTCTGCGATATTAGTCATCGAAGACCATACCAAACGCATGTAAAGCACCCTCTGAGCTAGAGCAATATTTTCACCACTAGTAAAAAGGCCGAGAACTCCTTTCGCCAGAGGGTTTTGCTCTACCTTGCCGAAAATGTTAGTGGGGTGTATAAGAGAACTCTTCCCAGAAGAAACTGCAAACGGTATGATATTCAGGACTAATACTGAAACAATCAAGACCGCAAGCAGTTTATTCCCCCCTGAATCCATTTATCTCTTACCTCTTAAATCCTCCAACCAGCTTTCAAGCTCCATCCTGCCCACCCCAAGGAATTTATATGAGAACACAGCCACAACCAGAATCGCCAACAAAACAAGAATCTCAGGGGAAAGCAGCGGCGTGTAAATCTCCACAACATTAAACCGCACAACCTTATTCAGGGAGCGTCCTGTTGGGTCAACATCACCATGGTGTTTAATCTCCAGAGAGAATGTTTTATGGGCATTTAATGTGAACTCAGCGTATCCATACTCTCCAGTAACCACAAAATATTCACCGTCTTCCTCGCTTAAACCATTAGGGCTTAGACTGGAGAGGTCAACATCCTTGCTCCACACATCAACCCTCTTACCTGACTCACCCCGGTTTTTATCAATATTATATAGCCATAACTTAACAGTCACCTCTGAGCCAGGCGATAACACCACACCCTCCGGCTCAACCACATAAAACAAATCAACAGCATCCCTGATTTTGAACTCATCAGCATCGCTGAGATTAAGCTCCCTGTGCTCATAGAAGGTATCTATAACTAGTTTACCGTCCTCAAACTCATCCCGGGGTATTATGTCATAATCCTCCTCCCCTGAATAGAGGTGCCTGTAGGGCTCATAGTTTGTTCTAAAGTAGAGCGTGTAGTAATGTCCTCCAGGAAACACAGCATCTGAGACGTTGTGCTTGAAGTCGACAACAATTAATTTATTAAACCCGCCCATGGATTTAGCAGCCTCCAGACCATACCAGCTCATATCCTCAATATTCTTATTGTCGAAGATAACAAAATCATACCCCTTGCCCACATTCACGTTGTCCACGATAGATTTGTGGTTAACAGCCTCTATCTTAATGCTTTTCATCTGGGGTCGGACATCATAGCATACCTTCTCCCAATGAACCTCACACGCCTCTTTTGAGATTGTATAGACTTCATTTCCACCGTCATAGTATTCTACTGTGAGTTCTATCTCAATGCTCTTTTTGTCGTCTATCCCAAACTCTAGACACAGCTGGTTATCTGGATCAGAGGTAGCACCCTTAGGTATATATTGTATCACACCAGAACCCTGCGGGAGTTTCAGTGCGTATCCGTTTCGTCCCATAAGCCTTTCATCAACGGTTGGCATGCCGCTAACAGCCTCCCACGGACCCAGCCCGGTATCGAATCCCATCTCGAAGTCGCCGTTGACTATAACGCTGCCCTCATCCTCATGGAATGTTCTGTTGGATGTGCACGGGTTATCATATCTCTTATCCGGGGCACAGACGCAGTCATCTTTCTCAATCAAGCGGTCACCGTAGCAGGCCATATACAATGCATCCGATCTGAATTCATCAAAACAGTAGACCCGATTGTGCTCAAACTCGCATTCAAGGAGACCTATCTCGTTAAGGTATCTGGTGCAGAGGTTGTCTATGGCCTGCTTGTTGTCCTGGATTGAGCCATCCACACAAATCCTTTCCACGACAGGGTCATCAGAGTAATGGGTACATAGGAGTTCCTCGATGTCATCCCTGTATTTTAGGGGGTTCGTGTTAATACACAGTGGCCGCATTATGTCCTCCGGATCGCATTCACATACTGGGGGAGGGTCACAAAATGTCTGACACTGCTCCGGGAATTCGTATTTCTCGAACTCATAACCGTAGCGGCTGCCTAAACCATAAGAGATGCTGCCTCCAGAGCTTGATTTCTTTTTTATTGTTGAATGCGAGATGGGGCTTATAATCTCACGGTAGTCTGCATCAGAGTCTCCTACAAAAAGGGTCATCCCCCTGAACAAATCCGGCTGTATGGTGAAGTTGATGAACCCGTAGGTGGTTATGAAATCCCCCTCCTTGTATCTTGTAGCGTCCAAGACCAGATGATGGTATATGGGCGAATCCTTCCAGCCGCTTGCGCAGCCGTTGTATATCCAGGGCACCTTCTCCCAGTTATACACATGATATTCACTCTCTATCGTGCTTGTCTCCTGCTCATGATACCAGGACAGGATTTCCTCCCTCCACTGGTGCCAGCACTGATTACAGATAGCACAGTAAGGACAGCAGCAGGTGCAGGGACATATAAGCATAATCTTCTCGCTAACTCCGCCGCACCAATCACAACAATACCCAACATTCTTATCAGCTAGAAGGAACTGGTAGTAGGGAGTAATTGCATGACAGTCACCACAGGGGCAGTCGCATTCCGGGCAGGTTTGGCACTCGTATCTGTCGCAGGCTGTATAAAACCGGTCCTCCCTGATGCCTGTTAGATAATCCTGTTTAGCTGTGAACTTTAGCTTCATGTATGAACTATTCACTACCTCGGATCTAAAAACATCAGAGTCCATGGTAAGCCTGGACCACCTCCCCAACTTGGACTTATAGTATCTAACCGCCGTAATGTCCGAGCAACCGTCCGGGTCTTTACACTCGTAGGGCTCTGAAGCTATCCAGTAGGCGCAAGTCAGTTGGAAGGGTATGTTGGCTGTGTCGATTATCCTAAATGTACCGCCTTTAGACATCCAGATGTTTTCGCTTATGTTATAGATCTCCATCCGCTGCGGTTCCCCAAAAGGCAGCATGCTACCAGAAGATAACCCAACCTTGAATTTTGTGCTGGCTTTAGCCCCACCCTCCAGTATATACTTGGTGAGACATAACGGCCCAGGAGCCTCCTGCTTCTGCTCTATGATGGTGTAGGGGTGGGCTTCATATTGCTGCGAACCCCCAATACAACTTGAACAATCCGTGCAAACAGACAACAGCTTCCACTTACAGTATATGTTATCCGAGCCCCAGATGCGCTCGTACCATGGAACCTCAAACTTCTCGAAGCCTGCCTGCCCATAGCCCACATCATTGCACTCCTCCGGGGGGCAGTCCCTCATAAGCTGGTATTGTGTGATAACCTCACATGGTATAGGATTCATCTGGTCAGGACCACCCCAGCAGTCGCCGTGTGGAGGTACTAACTGATTAGGCAGGCATTCAGGCGCCTCTTCTTCATCAGACTTGCATTCATCGTCCACGCCACGATAAAGCTTGCAGGGGCCTGTCTGCAGGGTACCGGGAGGATCATCCTCTGAATCGAAACCAGAGCATAAATCAAAGGGTGGAGCCTCACCATCACAATGCTCGTATTGTGTGGCATCATCGTCCATGGGATCAAAGGGATCGCATTCCTCTAACAGCTCACATGGGGTCCCATGCCGGCAGCTCCAGTCACATGCATCCGTCCTGTCCTGCCCGGAACCCACATACCTATCTGTATCAACCCCCTCCGCATAACCCCACGCGCCGCATTTAACTGGACCAGTCACCGCTATCAGGGGAGAGAGCATGAAAAACCTGACCCAGAGACCATGCCACGCCTTCGTTATATCCTCCAGAGGAGGTCCCATAATGGTTCCAAGTATCACCTCCCCATCAGGCCCCTTAAACGTAACAGCGCTCTTGTTCGGCATCTCGTTGATGTACACAAAGACATCATTCCAGTTTTTCTGGTCCCGGATGTATAACTCATCGACTGAAAGCAGGTTAGCATTCTCTGTGAAAGAATACATCATATACGGCAGCTCATAGCAGTAGCTGTCATCCCTTAAGCCTGTTTTATAGCAGTAGAGTCTCTCGGACTCATCCATACCCCCAAGAGACCGGATGTAGTGCTTAGCCCAGGCCTCAAAAAATGTGACATAAACCTCATCCGCCCCAAGGAAGGTGTGTATGTTGTAGAAGGTTGCTGGTTCATCAGGCAGAGAATCATCACCTGATAAATCCGCTAAAGAAGCCGCTCCATCCATACTATGGTAGTGCTCGACAAGCGCCTTATACAATAAATCATTAACCAAAGTCCACGTATGGTTTGAGGCACCCCCATACGCCTCCAATATAAAACAACGTTTTTCAGCGTCCATAATCCAGTACTTCACCTGGTTCTCTCCGGTGAAATCCTCATAAGGCTGGAATTCACAGACCAGGGATTCCTCATTCCACACGCATTTCTTGGTTTTAGAGCAAGCGTATTCTGTAGCGTATTCACTGCACCTGTAGGATGGCTTAGAGGCTGCGACCAAAAACCGGGAGGGGTTTATCACAAGCTCCATCTCCTGATCTTCACTTTCACCCCGCCCCAGATCACCTGTCCTGGTGCATCTGGCGATGGGGGTGGAGGAGTAGCCGAATGCGTAGGAATCCTCCCGCTCGTATTGTCTCAGAATCCTGTCCTGGCTGGAAATGAAGGCATAGTCTTTTTCATCAACACTGCTGCCTTCATCCAACACCTCACATTCATCTAAATCCAACAACAGGGTCTTAAAGCAGTAATATCTGTTTCCGCCTTCTGTTTTCACATACACTTCAGGTTTTATGGTAATATTCGCCTCAGGGGTTCCATCGTTTGTTACATTAATGCTTCCGTTGTGATACAGGTATGCGTCCGCTATACCAGCGAATCCCAGGTTCTCATAATCCGGTGGTTCACCATCTGATAGAGGCAGGTAGGGCACCTGATGACAGTTTGTATCCCCCCAATCACAGTCCTCAGCCTCGCTATAGGGCCCATAGCTTATGCCGCAGAGATCCTCCTCCTGGGCGGTTACAACGCTGAAAGAAAACAGGAACAATAAAGCTGCAGCATACAGGGGGAAGGATTTCATTTTCGTTTGTTATATTATTACCCAAACAGTAATATATCCCATAGTCTGGTTAATTGATGGTTTTGAATAACCCCTTGTTTTTATGGTTAAGTATTTGCTTTATCAAATATTTAAGCGATAGGTGGGTGATTGATTCTGTCTTTTTAGGATCATGTTTTTACGGGAGACTGTAGGAGCGTGTTCAAGGGCTTAGGTGATCATAAGATAGGGGAACACAGGAAAACTGGTGGAATACACCCGGAAGAAACAAAAAAAAAGGGGGAGTTAAGCAAACCACTCTATTCTCTTTCTCAAGTTGTTGGATACGAACTTCAAATTGCTTAATACGCTTTTCCAGTTGTTCGACGTATGCGTCTTTGTCGAGCATAAAGGCATATAATGCAAGCTCCTATTTCTGTTTATTGGTTTTAGCCTCCCAAAACAGATAACTACATGAAGCTAAACACGTGCGATTTAACCTTTTATGAGCAGACTAGCATTTCACGTGAGTGGCTGTAAGGGCAACATCAGTTGAGGGTATGATCCTGGAGGTGAGAAGGAAGTTTATGTTCTACAGCATGTTCTTGGGCTTGTGAATGGAGCTAAGAGGGACGTAAAGATATTAAGCTGGAGAACTTAATAGTTATTGTTGAACTGGATTATTCAACACAGCATAGCGTGTAGAGAATGAGAAGGATTGCCTTACTGTCTATGATGGGAGTGATAGGGATTCTGCTGATGTTATTGGTTGCGGCAGCATCAGCAACAGTAGTTGTCTTAGATCCAGGTCACGGAGGCAAAGACCCTGGTGCTGTAGGTCCAACAGGATTACAAGAGAAAGATGTTGCTCTCCAAGTTGCGTTAAAGACTAAATCACTACTAGAAGCATCTGGGATAACTGTTATTTTGACCCGATCTACGGATACATATGTTAGTTTAAGTGAGAGGGTGAATATAGCTAATAATGCCAATGCGGATTTATTTGTATCTATTCATTGCAATGCTTTTACGGATCCATCAGCACATGGGACCGAGACATGGTATAGCTCAAGTGCTCCAGACCCGGATAAAGCAAAAAAACTTGCAGAATTCGTGCAATCTGAACTCTTATCTCAGCTAGGATTACGTGATCGAGGAGTCAAAAAGAATGGATTTTATGTTATAAAGTATACAGATATGCCCTCTTGCCTAGCAGAATTGGCATTCATTTCGAATCCCAACGAAGAGGTACTTTTAGCAGATCCAAGCTTCCAGCAGAAAGCAGCACGAGGGATATATGAGGGAATTATGGATTATTTAGGGATATTTCCGCCTTGTTCTCTAGACTCCGTCTCAATACAACCAGATTGCTCTGGAGGCTCCTCCCCCAAATGTGAAAAGGGTGAGCGAATCAAGATAGATGTAACATATAGCGGAGATTGCCCATCCACCGCGTATATACAGATTGGCGCCAAAAGCGGAGACGGTAAATGCGTCATAGAGCATACTGGCGGAAACATGGTGGGAATGGATATATCCTGCACTTCTTCTCCATGTACAGGCTACTGGACGATTCCAGAGATACCACCAAACTGCCTATGCAAGAATATGAATGCAGCAGGAGCTGGGATATATAAAGACAGCATCTCTCCAGAAAATTATCTCGACGGCATAACAGCCACAGGGTCGTTTGAATTCTGGTGCCCTAAAGCCCCCGTCGCAGACGCAAGAGTCGGTAGAACAGCAGACGAAAAACTAAAAGAAATCACTGTCAAAGTCGGCGACACTGTCTACTTCGACGGAGAAACATATTCCGTTGGGAAAATAACGGAATACAGCTGGGACTTTACCGGGGATGGAATATACGACTGGAGCTCAACAACAACCGGAAAAACCACCCACCAATACAATGAAAAGGGGTCCTACATCGCCGAACTAAAAATCACCAACGACAAAGGCGAAACAGACACAGACATTGTTATCATCCACGTAGTAGAAGAAGAGGAAGAACCTACCTTCCTCTCAGATATCTGCCCCGCTCCGCCGAACGATTACTTGATGAGGATGATATGTCTGGTTGTGCCCATCCTTTGTGTGATAATGAACATCCTGGTGCCAGTAATGTTTGTCCTAGTTGCCTTAGGGGGTTTGATGCAGCTGAGCACCGACGGGGGGATAAAAAACAAGGGTAAACAGGTGATATTCAACACCATCCTTGGGGTGGTTATTATCTCAGCATTCATAGGTTTATCGGATTTATTGATAGAGGAAGTCAACATCATGGAGGTGTGTTTACTCGGGGAGATTCCGCCGCCTGCTTTAAGAGCGTATATTGATGCTGACCCGACCTCCGGACCCCCACCACTTGAGGTTTCCTTAACCGGGAGCGCATCCGGGGGAACCGCACCCTACACCTACAGCTGGGACTGTGGTGGAGGAACCCCAGAGGTGACAGGCTCAAACACCGCAACATGCACATACACAAGCGAAGGAACATACACTGTAACATTAACCGTAACAGACGCGGAAGATGGAACAGCCACAGCCACCCAGACAATAACCGTTAAAGTAGCTGAGTTAAAAGCGTATATTGATGCTGAACCGACCTCCGGACCCCCACCACTTGAGGTTTCCTTAACCGGGAGCGCATCCGGGGGAACCGCACCCTACACCTACAGCTGGGACTGTGGAGGAGGAACCCTAGCAGTCACAGGCTCAAACACCGCAACATGCACATACACAAGCGAAGGAACATACACTGTAACATTAACCGTAACAGACGCGGAAGATGGAACAGCAACAGCCACCCAGACAATAACCGTTGGAGTAGTAGTTGAGTGCGAGGATCCGTCATGTGATGAGATCTACGGTTACATAGACGGCGCCATCGCAGGCTTAGGGGTGGACGACAGTTTGGTGAGGGCTGTGATAAAAAAAGAAAGTGATTATCACCAGTGTTGCTTTGGCCCCTACATTGGGGTTACATGTGAGGAAGGTGAGGTCCTTAAATCACATGCTGGGGCTTTGGGTTTGATGCAGCTGATGCCGGGGACAGCCAGCGAGTTAGGCGTTGATCCTGAGGACCCGCAGCAGAATGTTGAGGGAGGCGTTAGGTACCTGAACACGCAGCTAAATGAATTTGGCAGTGTGGAGCTGGCTCTCGCCGCCTATAACATGGGGCCCGGGTATGTGGCGTGTTCGCTGGGTTATGATTGGCCTGTCTGTGCACAATATCCAGGATATGATCTATGTGGTGCCGGAGTATGTAAGGCTCCAGCTGAACGGAATTGGGCTTGTCTTAGTACATGCTCTATCCCTGCTGAAACATTAGGATACGTTAATGGCATAATGGGGATTATAGGAACATCTGCAGCGGATTGCAGTGATCTGCCTACGCCTACAGCATCCTTCACCGCAAACCCTCTAACAGGACCTGCACCCCTCACAGTCGACGTGGATGCTTCCGCTTCAACAGGAGCAACAACCTACACTTGGGGCTGGGAGGACGGAACCCCGGGTGGTTCAGGAGTAACTGCATCACACGAATACACAACCGACGGAACCTACACCATAACCCTGACCGTATCAGACGGCACATACACAGACACAGACACTGAAACAATAATTGTCGGTTCGTTATCAGTGTCCATTGAATCACCACCTGATGGAGCATCATTTGCTGAAGGCGATACAATTGAGTTTCGTGGTACGGTAGGGGGCGGAACTCCTCCCTATACCCTCGAATGGGGTTCCAGTATAGATGGAGTCATAGGTACTGAATCTGGTTTCTACTATGATGAATTATCTCAGGGAACGCATACCATTACTTTAACTGTAACAGACAGTAGCAGTCCTCAGAAAACAGGAGGTGCTACAGTGGATATAACAATAACTGAGCCGGAGTGTAGAGCAGTAATAGAAAATGGAGACCATGATGCTAAAATCGATGTCGTCTTCATTAGAGCATTTGACGCACAACCGGATGCGTTACCGCCTAATTTCGAAAATATGATAGACTCGGCAAAAATTGATTTTATTCACACAGTCCCTATCAGAGATAATACAGATAAATTCAACTACTATTACTACACAAAAAAGGGCAGCGTGTATGCGGGTTCTAATGGTCTTTGCGCTGGGAGTTCTCCTCCCGGCTATATTACATACTGCAGTTTCGCAGACACAACCGCATACCTGCACAAAGAAACATGTAGGGACTGTTCGCATACGTCTGCAACTCTTGATCCCCCCATGCCGGGAAGCAGCTTCACTGTCACAGATAATTTTCATAAGCATAAAACCTTCACTCATGAGGCGGGACATGCAATATTCAATTTAAGAGATGAATACTATGACCTGCTTCCAATCCACCGGGAGCTTTCTTCAAACCCTAATATATGGTCAAGCCAGGCCAACTGTGAGGCAGATAGAACCTCTGAAGGCTGGACGGAAGCATGTGAGCAGATATGCGATGCTAGTGGAACAAATTGTGTGGATTATTGGAGGCTGGATTATGATTGCATTATGAGAGTGCATATGAACGTGAATTTCTGTCCGGCATGCAGTAGGAGGATTAGTTGGGTATTTACTCTCTTTAATTAGGGGTGTGTATGATGGGAAAAAAAGAGGTGACATTGGCGGGGTTGATGATTCTATTTATTCTCAGTTCAACCCCTGCAGTAGAGGAAGAAATGGATTTAACCAAGATTGTGGTGATAGGGCTTGAATTCAGAGGAGGCAGCCTCCATCAGAGGTCTGTGGATATAGCATACAATTATCCGCCAGACTATAAGATTCCGCCGACAGAGGGGTTAACTGTTGAAATCCGCTCAAGAGACAACAGATTATTGAAGAATTTCATCCGCCCAGACCCCAGGTGGGTTATTATATCACATGCAGGTCTCAGGTACCGGGAAAACGCTAGCTTTGACCTGATCCTGCCCTTCGTTAAGGGAATGGATTTAATCGAAATATTTGATCGAAACAAAAGCAGATTAATCTCGGTAAATCTGGCTGAAGAGGTAAGGTCATTCTGTGCTGAGAGAAACGGCGTCTGCGACCCAGACTGTCCTAAAGGGGTTGACCCAGACTGTCCGACAATAGCATCCTCGACCTCAACAACAGAATCCATGGGGGGAGGGGATGATAGCCTGGCATATATTTTTGGGTTTGTGGTTGTTTTCGTCGCCGGATTCCTCATCTACAGGCGATACAGTGGAATAAGAAAGATGGAGGATACCCGGGAGAAAAGAGAGGAGATGATTGAGTGGATAGAGAAACAGTTGAGGGAGGGTGAAGACCCTGAGAAACTCAAGACCATCGTCAGGTCACAGGGATTCGAGGAGGAACTGATTGACTACGTCGAGAAGAAGCTGATGTAGCTGCAGAAGGTAACAGTTAAACGCAATCAATCATACATTAGTTTCCAAACGGAAACGAAAACTTTAGATATTAGTTTCCAATAAGATTCCAGCCCCTGTGGAAGTGGCTGCTGGAATAGCCAGGTCACAGAGATTCGAGGAGGAGCTGGTGATGATAACTAAAAAAAATATTTTTTTGTCATAGAAACAACCCAACTCCAGTGGAGGAATATATGTGCTGCAACAAGAACAACAAGAATCAACCCGGACAGGTCATGCACCAAAATCCACGCCTCCTTACTCACCCCGAAAAACTCCTGAAACCTTCCCTGCCTGACACCATAAGGTAAAAAAAAGAAAAGAATAAAGCCCGAAGCAGCCGTGATGATGAAGGAGAAGGCCATCAAAGCATCCGTAACATAATTCAGTCTAGCTTTATCCATGATAAACAATTAACTGGACAACGACTTCAACAACATAATCCGGGCAATCAACGCCTCCAGCTGGATGCGCTCATTAGCGCCCTCCACCAGGGCATAATTAGCCTCCCCGATTAAATCAATGACGCGAATTTTTAGCTCATCACCCTCATCCAACTTCAAGACCTCCCTGCTCATCTGCACGATAACATCCTCACCCGACATCCCGTAATCAATAATCAACTTGTCAACCAGGCCCCTGGCATCCATGAAACTCCCTCCAAGTGAAAGCTCCAAAAGATTTCTGATGTCCTCAGGCCTTGCCCTAGAAGAGATAGCGTAAACGTTATCCTCATCCACCCTCCCCACGGCAGCAGCCGACTGCAGCAGGTTAACAGCCTGACGCATATCACCCTCGGCTAGATAGGTTAATGCATCCAAGCCGCTTTCATCGAAACCCACACCCTCCTGCTCCAGGATAAACTCCAGCCGCCCCCTAATAGCCTCATCAGACAAACCCCGGAAACGGAAAACAGCACACCTGCTCTGTATCGGGTCGATAATCTTGCTGCTATAGTTGCACGATAAGATAAAACGACACGTTAAGGCATAGCTCTCCATCGTCCTCCTTAAGGCGTTCTGGGCATCGGATGTTAAGGCATCCGCCTCATCCAGGAAGATAATCTTGAAGTCTCCAGTAATAGAACGGGTTCTTGCGAAATCCTTGATTTTTGTGCGAACAACATCGATACCCCTCTCATCTGAGGCATTCAACTCCAAGAAATTACCCCTCACATCCCCAAACAACTCCCGGGTGATGCACAAGGCTGCTGTGGTCTTGCCGGATCCTGCCGGCCCGGCAAACAAGAGATGAGGCATGGATTTAGCCTTAACATAGGCCATAAAACGGTCCACGATAGCCTCCTGCCCCGCCACCTCATCAAGCCTTTTGGGCCTGTATTTCTCAGTCCAAGGTTGCTCCATTGTAACTAGTATTTAGACGGAACATTAATTAAGGAATTGAAATTTAATGCCAGACTCTAATTTATAAGACAATGGGTAAGAGACTTAATCTCCCCCGGCTGGAGGAAGAGATACAGGAGTACTGGAGGGAAAACACCATATATCGGCAGGTATGTGAGGCTGGGAAGGGAGGGGAGAAATACTATTTCTGCCAGGGTCCGCCGTTCACCTCCGGAACAGCGCACATAGGGCACGCATGGAATCACGCCATAAAGGACGCGGTCATCAGATACAAGACCATGCAGGGATTTGACGTCTACAGAAGAGCTGGGTGGGACATGCACGGCCTGCCCATCGAAGTAAAGGTAGAGGAAGAAGTTCTGGGTAGCAGAAGCAAGAAGGACATAGAGGAATACGGGATAGAAAACTTCATAACCGAGTGCAAGAAGTTCGCCATCCAAAACATGAACAACATGACCTCCCAGCTCGAAAGGCTTGGAGCGTGGCTTAACTGGGATGACCCATACATGAGCATAGACCCAAGATACATGGAGAGCGTCTGGTTTCTCATGAAAAAAGCCCATGAGAAGAAACTCCTCTACGAGGACAAGCAGGTGATACACTGGTGTCCCAGATGCGAGACCGCTATGGCCGGATATGAGGTAAGAGACGAATACCGGAATGTGCTGGATCACTCAATCTATGTGAAAGCCAGGCTCGAAGATACAGACAGTTTTATAGTAATCTGGACCACCACCCCATGGACCCTGCCCTCCAACACAGGGATAGCAGTGCACCCAAGATATGAATACGTGAAGGTTGAATACATGGGAAAGGACTATATTCTTGCCAGAAAGCGGCTTGAGGAAATAGCTGGAGAGATATTTCCGAAGGGAGACTACCGGGTGATAGAGGAGTTCATGGGAGAGAAACTTGAGGGAAGCGAATATGAACCTATTCTAGACATCAAAATCCAGAAGGAATTCACGAGAAAGATTGTTGTAGACGAGGAACTGGTTAACCTGGAGGGGGGGACAGGTTGCGTTCACCTGGCTCCGGGGCACGGGGAGGAAGACTTTAGGATAGGTAAGCGAGATAATCTAGAGATGATATCCCCTGTAGATGAGGGAGGGCGTTTCACCATAGAACCATATGTGGGAGAATACATAAGGGACAGCAATAGTGTTATCATCAAACAACTGGATGAGGGGGATAACCTCCTTTATGCCGGAAAGAAAAGTCACTCATACCCACACTGCTGGCGGTGCAAGGAGCCTTTGCTTTTGAGGGCGACCAAGCAGTGGTTTCTCTCGGTTTCGAAGATAAGAGATAGTCTGCTTGAGAAAAACAGGGAGATAGATTGGGTTCCCGGATGGGTTGGCACAGGGAGGTTCGAGAACTGGCTAAGCAATGCGAGAGACTGGTGCATATCCCGGCAGAGGTACTGGAACACCCCACTGCCCATATGGCGCTGCAGCTGTGGGAATGTGGAGGTAATCGGGCGCCTGGAGGAGTTAAGGGATAAGGCAACAACAGAAATTAATGTTGAAAAAATAGACCTGCACAGGCCCTCCATAGACGAAATAAAAATAGAATGCAGCTGCGGTAAAGAAATGAGAAGAGTGGAGGATGTATTGGACGTGTGGCTTGACTCAGGGTGTGCCTCATGGGCTAACCTCGGGTACCCCAGCCGGGAGGATAAATTCAAGCAACTGTTCCCGGCTGATTTCATAACAGAAGGAAGTGACCAGACCAGGGGGTGGTTTTATTCCCTGCTGGTCTCCTCCATAATAGCATTCGATGAGGTACCATACAAGAGGGTTTTATACCACGGCTTTACATTAGATGATGAGGGCAGGAAGATGAGCAAATCACAGGGGAACGTTATAGACCCATTTGAGGTGACAGACAAATACGGGGCAGACGTTCTGAGATACTACATGCTCTGGACCTCGGTACCCTGGGAGGATCTGAGGTTCTCATATGAGGGGTTGGGGATAATCAACAGATTAATGCACATGCTCTGGAACATATACTCTTTTTCGGAAACATATATGGAACTGGATAAATACAGCATAGAAAAGGAATACAAGCTCGAATTCCAGCTAGAGGACAAGTACATTCTCTCAAGATACAATTCGCTTGTGGACGAGGTCACATCAGACTACGAGAAGCTCTACCTCTTTGACGTTTGCAGGAAGATACAGTCTTTTATACTGGAGCTAAGCAGGTTCTATGTGAAGCTGGTCAGGGACCGGGTGTGGATTGAGGGAGAAGACCCGAGGAAGATGTCGGTTTATTACACACTACATCATGTATTAACCGGATTATGTAAGCTGATGGCCCCCATAGCACCCCACATCACGGAAAGAATGTACATGAACCTCACAGGTGCGCAAAGCCTGCACCTAGCTTCATGGCCTCAGGCAGACAAGTCCGGCATATACGGGGAACTGGAGGAGGATGTGGGGATAGCACAGCAGATAATAGAGTCCGTGATATCCGCAAGACAGGACTCCGGAATAAAACTGAGGTGGCCCATCTCCCGGATTATTGTCGCACCCAAGGGAAAATGGAGTCTTAAGAGGCTTGAGGAATTAATTCTAAAGATGTGCAACGCCAAGGAGCTGGAGGTCAGGGATGTGGAAACCGAAACCGCAGCTAAACTAAACTACTCAAGCCTGGGTCCGAAGCTCAAGAACAAGATGAGGGAAGTGGAGAAGGAGCTGGTTAAGAAGGATGCCGGGAAAATAAGAGAAGAGATGGATAAGAAGGGCGTGTATGAACTTAATGGTTACACCCTTGAGAAAGAAGACCTCATATTCGAGACCAGGATAAGCGATGATATAATAGCTAAGGAATACAGCCAGGGTGTTGTGTACATAGACTCCAAGCTCAGTGACATGCTATACTCTGAGGCCATGGCCAGGGAAGCCATAAGGAGGATACAGGATATGAGAAAGGAACTGGATTTGGAGGAAACAAGAAAGATGAAGGCTTCAATAGAATGCGGTAAAGACTTCAGAGGGTATCTTCAGAAAAACAAGCGTTTCATCGAGAAAGAAACCAGAAGCATTCTATCATTCGGCAAAGGCGGAGGCTTTATCAAGGAATGGGATATAGAGAAAAACAAGGTAACAATATACTTGAAGGAGACAGGAAATGAATGAGCTGAAGATTAAAAAGGTCAAGCCAAAGGTGTGGAATCTGGAGGTGATTAAGGGAGTAGAGGCCTGGAAGGAGGTCGTTTACTCAGCGAGAATGAGCGGTGTGCCACCGCAGGTGAAGGACAGAAACTGTTTTAGGATGATGATAGAAAACGACTACAGCTCCTCCCTGGAACATATAATCATCAAGTTTGATTTAAAGATGAGCAAGGGCAACGCCCCAGAATTTCTGGAGCACCGGATGGTAAGCCACAGCGGATATTCCACCAGATACATTGAGGTAAGCAAGGGCATAGAAAAGAAAGAAGACGCCTATGAAGTAATCATTCCAGAGCATCTGCTGGATAACGAAATAAAAACTGAATCAGGTGGTTTATTATCCGATAACATAGATGAATCGATTAAGGCATACAGGAATCTTGTGGATAAAAAAGTGCCCCGGGAGATAGCCAGATACATGCTGCCCTTCGCCCAGGCCGTTGGCATATATCATGTCACCATAAACCTTAGGTCCCTACTTAACATGCTATCACTACGCCTCTGCGTGCGTTCGTCCCCCGAATTAAGGTGCATAGCCAGCCAGCTCTACATTAAACTGATTAAAGAGCTTCCGCAGATGCAGGATCTTGTCGGATGCCGGGGTTTTATGAAAGGCTGCTGCCCGGAAAGCGGCGTAACAGGTGTCAGGGCAGGCGAGCAGCACAAGCACTACCCTGTATGCCCATTCAAGTTCCCGGACACAGGCATCTACATACCAACCGTAAAGGAGCTCAGAAAGGGTGTGACAGTTAAGGAATTCGACAAAGAAAAAGCCCTCAAGACCAGGGAATCGCTCTACAGGAAATGGATGAGCTGGGAATAGACTACAGCCCCTCCCTGAGTTCCCCGGCTGCTGCGCACATGTTGGCAAGTTTCTTAAAAGAAACCTGAGAGCTTAAAAGCTTAAGTCCACAATCCGGGTCCACATACACCCGTTTTGGCTCTACAATCTCGAAGGCCTTCCTTATGTTAGCTTTTATCTCATCAACCGACTCGATCCTTGTCGTGTGCACGTCCACGCAACCGAAGCCGATATCCTTGGTGAAATCATGCTCCCTGAATATGCTGATGTCCTGAAATCCCTTGTTAGCAAGCTCCAAATCCAGCTGATCCACCGGGAAATCAAGTATCTCAGGATACATCTTCGAGTAATCACCGTAGCAGATATGCAATCCCGTGTATGCCTTAACTCCCTTGGTTGCTATCTCCACAGAGTTTTTTGCTATCTCCAGCTCATCCAGATGGGTTGGTATAGCCGGGTCATCTATTTGAATAAAGGATGCTCCAGCCGCCACCAGAGCCTTCAACTCCCGGTTGATTACCTCAGCCAGGGCATAAACCGCATCCTCCTTAGTCCTGTAGTGCTCGTTGAAACTCCAGTCCACTATAGTATATGGCCCGGTTATTGGAACCTTGATATCATGGTCGGTTAAATCCCTGAGATTTCTGTATTCGTTGACAGTCAACTCATCCCGGTATCTTAATTCATCAACGATAGATGGCTTCCTGTAGAAATTGTTACCCCACACCCGCACCTCGCCGTAGATGGTAAAGCCGTCAATGTGATCTGCGAAATAAGAGGTCATCTCCTCCCTCCGCATCTCCCCATCCCAGATTATGTCAACACCAGCCAGCTCATGCTCCTTTACCACCGCCTTGATGGAATCAGAGAACGCCGACTCCATTACATCATCCGGGAGGCTGCCATCAGAGTGCTCCCTGATCAAGTGATTAAGCCACTTCGGCTTCGGGTAGCTTCCAACCACAGTAGTAGGTAATATTTTATCGCTCATCTTCAATCAACAGATGCACTTAACACCCCCATCTTCTCCGAGGCCTTAACATAAGGCAGATACTCCAGTCCGGTGTTAGGTGAGAGAAACAATTTCTCACCAGATACCAGCTCAGCTATTGAATCGATCAATTCCTTAACCTTGGAGGGTTTTTCCATACGAGTGGTTCTACCATCCACAACACCCGCCTGAATAATTTTTTCGGTGGGATGCTCCCCAATAAGCCCAAGGTTTTCCTCCAAGCCCTCCACGAAATCCAAACCCAAAACATCAACAGGATAATCAAGGAGTTCAGGATAAAGGTTTTTAGCACCCCTAAAGTAGGTTGCAAGAATAAATGAGGCATCAACACCCTTGGTTAAAACCTCAAAGGCCTCCTTTGCTTCAATAACCTCCTCTTTTTCGGCATACAGCAACGAGGGCTCATCCACCTGTATAAAAGATGCTCCGGCATCAGCAAGAGCTCTGGCCTCCTGGTTCATAACACCTGCCACATCCATCAGAAACTCTTTCTCATCTCCATAGAACTTGTTCCGGGATAAATCAACCAGTGAATAGCAGGACAAAACCGGCTTGATATTTGTCTCCAGATTACATGCGGCCAGGTATTCATCCAAAATCAATGATTTCTTTCTCTCAACTTTACCAACAACCTCAGGCATCTGATAATACATGTTGTTGTCGAAGTAACGTATCAAACCAGACAACCTCAAACCGTCCATGCCCCCAAATAGATGGCAGAGCATGTTCCGCCAGAGAAGCTGGCCATCTGTTGGCAAATCAATCCCCGCCGTCCTTTGCTCACCCAATACCTCCTTTAGAGCCTTCAGGTAGGATTCATCAACCCCGCCTCGGGAATCCTTTTGCAAACCCTCCTGTTTTCTAAGATAGTCCCTGAACCATTCAGGTCGTGGATAGCTTCCAATCGTTGAAAGATTGTATTCCATTTTATGGCTTAATTTTTTTGGATTCAGCATTAAAATCTTCCCTTCTTCTGAAGCCAAAACCCTTTAACTCAAGAGAGATAGCCTGATTTATCGCCCGCTCCAAAGAGATGGTAAAAAGGGGTATTAATAAGGCAGCATAACCTGTGATCTTGCCCCTTAAAGAGGCCTCCCTCAGGCTAAATCCCCTAGCCTTCTGAGCCTCCATTATCTGCTCCAGATCACTGTAAATCAAAGCCGTTGAGCGGTTCAAGAAAACAATAAAAAACAAAACACTATCGGGGACCCTTAATCCAAGCAAAGTAAACCCGGAAACCTGGGAAACCAAATCCAGGGGATTGGTGGATGCAATAAATAAGATGGAGGTGGAAAGCAGGCAGTAAACCCTTAAACCAACCTCCAAACCCGCAACAAAACCCTCCAGCGAAAAAACAGGATTGAAGAAGAAAAGAGATGGGGTGCCCTCAACAGTAAAGGATTGATGAAAGAAAAGCTGAAACAATAAGATAAAAGGAAACATGTAGAGGATAAAGAAACGGGTCTGCTTACGCAGCCGGTCACCCAAGCCAGAATAGAGGGCAGCAAGGGAGATAGATAAGGCAAGACCCGAAAGGGGGATTAGACTGGAATAAAGCACAATAACCCAAAACAACACCAAAAGAATAATCTTGGATAGGGGACCCATCCCGTAAAGGAAACCGGTTCCCTGCCTGTACTCAAAAAAATCCCTCATTGTTCAATCAACCTCCCGTTATCCAATAGCATAGTCCGGTCCGCAAGAGAACCATAGTATCCGGGTTGGTGGGACACCACCACAATAGCCATCCCTTGTTTTTTCATCTCACTCAAGTAGCTCATAAGCCTTTTCTTCCCATTGAAGTCCAGATAGGTCATGGGCTCATCCAAGACCATAATCCGGGGGTTCGAAACCAGCGAGGAAGCAAGAGCAAGCCTCTGCTTCTCTCCTGTGGAAAGAGACTGCGGGCTTCTATCTGAAAAACCCCCCAGATCAAACAGGTCAAGTATTTCCCGAACCCGCTTTCTGCCTTCACCGGCACCCAGCACATCCAGGGTATACTCCACCTCTTCAGCAACTGTGTTCCTGAAAAGCTGATGCTCTGGATTCTGGAAAAGAAATCCGACATTTCTGGCGATATCCCTACGAGAATGGTTCATTAAGGGTTTATCTTCCAACAAGACCTGGCCACCATCCGGATCCCGCAACCTGTTAAGGTGTTTTAGCAGGGTTGTTTTACCTGAGCCGTTCCCCCCCATTAGGAGAATGAACTCCCCAGCTCTTATTTCCAGATTAACACCATCAAGTATCTCTCTAAAACACAAGCCCTCAACGGAAAGCCGTTTCTCCACCGCAGCCTTCCTGGCTTCGCTCCCACCCCAATTAAGGTTTAGAGGCTCTACACCATAGGAAGAAAGTGTTTCATTCTGCAGGAAAAGGGGGTCTTTGGAATCCTCAACAACACACCCCCCGGATAATACAACATAGCGGGAGCTGTATCTAGCTGCCCTGCTATCGTGCGTTATTAAAATAATAGTCTTGCCCGCCCCATTAAGCTGCTTAAGGGTTTGTAGGAGACCCTCTCGTTCCAGTGCGTCAAGCTGGGATGTAGGCTCGTCAAGAACCAGTATGCCTGGGTCGGTGGAAAGAATTGATGCCAGCAACGCCTTCTGTTTCTCGCCTTCGGATAAATCAAGAAATTTCCGTTTAAGCAGATGATGGATACCTAATTCACTTGAAAGCTTCTTTATTCTCTCCTCAGAGAGAAGCCCGTGATTATCCAGGTGGAAACGGATCTCCTCCTCCACTGTGGAAAAGAAAAACTGGGACTCGTAATCCTGCAACAGAAACCCCACATCAGATACGATGTCATGAATGTCGTGTTCCAGCGTGTTCTTATCATTAACGAACACCCCCCCAACAAATCTTCCCTGTAGGAGGTGGGGTATGATTCCCGCCATAGACAAGGCCAGGGTTGTTTTCCCAGATCCGTTAGCGCCTAGTATTGAAATAAACTCTCCACTTCCTATTTCCAGATTCACGTGATCTAAAACCCTGCTTTCAGAGTCAAGGAAAGAGAATGAATAGTTTCTTATCTCTACACATGATGTCATTGTGTTCTTACTCTCGGTGGATAAGCCATCTAAGTCTGGGATTAGACTCCAGGGCAACAAGCAGGGGGAGAGTGATGTATGTGGAGATTAAGGCGGTAATAAGCCTCTCTGCACCTGCGCCTATCGCAAAGGGTATGTAAAGGTCAGCAACCTGTTGGGCGGTCATACCGAAGATGCTGTAACCGTAGGCACCGAACAAGATATTACCAACCATACAGTCTATCTCTAAACCGATGAATGAAAGCAGCAGTATAGTCAAAAAAACACCCCTAAGAAGGTATAGGGTAGCAGCCAGGTATAACGCCAGAAGGATGGAGGAATAAATCAATGGGATCTGGGGGAGGAATCCTAACAATCCATTATCCAAACTCAGGGATCTTATCAGGAGGGCTGCTACAATTAATCCAACCACTACTACGGGCGTTATACTCTGTAGTCGAGGAAACCTGTTATTTACATCTCCCTCAACGCCCTTGCTTGTGAAGGACTTTTTTATGAGATAGACTGTGGGGTAAATAAGCAAGAGGGCGATGAATTTATCCCAGAGAGCCCAGAGGGGTACGTAAACGTTTCCTGGAACCTGGAAGAACAATACCAATAGCAGTGCTAGCAGGAGGGTTGTAGCTGCTGCTTTTCTATGCATCAATAACGCAATCGATAAAGCCCCTGATGCCATTGGAAGGAATCCAAGCTGGAGGAACATCTCACTTGGTCTGAAAAGATTATATATTAAAGCACCTGCTGATACACCAATTGCGCCCAATAGTCCGGTTGATGCGCCCACTGCCCCAATAACCTCCATAACCGCCGCTATGTTCACATAACCTATGGCAGGTAGTGGAGCAATCAACAATACCATGGTTAATGCCGCTAACACACTGGCTATGGTAAGTCTCAGGGTTCCTGGAATTTTATTATTGATCTCCATTTTTTCTGTGTAGTACACTACACTCTGGTGTTATATATTACACTTACCTATATATATCCAATCAAAGAAAAAAATGAAGCAAATACCGTGCATAGTATTCCTGCCTGAAGACCAAAAGGAGAGAATCAACATGCTCCAGCGCATATTCGGCTCGGAGGTCAAGATGAAGATACTCAAAAAGTTCTGCACGGAGACAGGAGTCAAAAAGAAAATCTACCAACAGGACCTGATAGAAGAGATGAACTACTCCAACAAAACCATAATAGCACACGTAAAGGAACTGGTAGGGCTTAGAATCCTCAGAGAGAGTATGGAGAGAGAGAAAAGGTGGAGGAAACGCCTTGAGGTGAAGGAGAATATGGAATGGCTTATCCTCCTGTTACATGACCCCGGGAAACTTGAGGAAGAGAAATTAAGGGATAGCATAAAGAAATTTTCCACACTCTACATGAAACACCTCAACTCTCTGGTTAAACAATACGGCATCGATGAAAGACGTCTTTTATAGACTGAATCGTATATGTATTCCCCTAAAATGAAAGGCTCTAAAGGCTATCGCCGAAAAACAAGGAACCTGAAGGTTAAACCCAGAGACAAGGGGAAACTCAAGATAAGAAACTATCTCCAAGAGTTCGATGAAGGAGACAAAGTAGTGATAAAAATAAACCCCAGCTACCAGAAGATACCACACCCCAGGTTCAACTCAAAAATAGGTGCAGTAGCAGGCAAGCAGGGTAGGGCATACTATGTACAAATACGCGATGGGAATAAAAGTAAAAAAGTGCTGGTAACCCCAGAACATCTCATCTCTTTAATCAATAAATAAAATGAAAATCATAGACGAAAGATACATCCCCCTGGTCGAGGTAAAGGAGATACTGGGAAAGAAAGAAAGGGACTACCAAGAGGAGGAAAAGGAAATGCTCTACGAGCAGAAAAGAGCCCTAGACCATGCTAGGAGAGCAACTAAACTCGAATCCAAGGATGTAAAAGAGATGAAGAAAAAGCTAGATGAACTAGAAATGGGTTTGTCACAGGAGCAGCTAATCAAGATATGCAACATACTCCCGGAGACCGTTGACGACATACGTGCTGTTTTTGCCAAAGAGCGGTTCAAATACAGTGAAGAAGAAATAAGGAAGGTAATAGACATCCTTGACCAGTACCGCTAGTTGTGATATTTTATTGTTCTACAATAATTAAACACTAGATTAAAATGAAAAAGGATGAGTATGTTCGCGTACTAGACTTTCTACCTATGGGCAAATCAGAGGTTCCGCCCCATAAGAGGAAACCCATCGCCCAGGTGGTAGGGGAGACGTATTTCTCGTTGCTGGAGCTTGCTCCAAGAAAAAACATGACTCTGGAGGTGGGTGACCGAATTTATATAGGTGAAGGAACCAGAGACGAAGTAGACCACATAGAGAGAAGGATAAAATATGAATGGCTTACACCAACAGCTAAAACAGAACTCAAGATAATCCTAGTGGAAATAACAAAAGTCAGGGAAAAAGAATTCATTGAGTTCTTCAACACAGCAGGTATTATAAGCACCAGACTCCATAAACTAGAAACGCTCCCCAGGATAGGTAAAAGACACAGACATGATATATTGACCGAAAGAGATATAGAACCCTTCAAAGACTTCAATGATTTACAGACGAGGATTAAGAACATGCCCGACCCCCGCAAGATACTGGCCGAAAAGATCATATACGAACTAAAAAACGAGAGTAAATATTATCTATTTGTACCCTACATTGAGATGAAAATGCCCTGAGTTTTTTAAGCATGAAATAAAAAGTTATACTTGGATTCAAAATGGTGAAAATCGAAATTGACAGGGAAAGATGCATAGGTTGTGGTGCATGCGTAAACGTCTGCCCAGTATCACTATACGAGCTTATTGACGAGAAATCAAAGGTCACAGGAAACGTAGACACCTGTATTCTATGCCGGGCCTGTGAGACAAGCTGCCCCGTAGGATGTATAAAGATAACTGAATGATTTTTTTTATCGAAAAAAATGAGTTTACCAATATGTAGTATATGCGCCAAGACAAAAGTCTTGTGCAGTAAATGTGAGTCAAAGCTCCAGAAAGGCGAGATAAGCGAATTTGATGTGAATATATCCAAGCTGCTCTACGAGCTGGGTGAGGGGGAAATAGGATTCGAGAGAGCAATCGACACCCAAAACTTTATAATCATATTAACAAACAAGAAAAACATAGGCAAGATTATAGGAAAGGGCGGGGACAACATAAGGCACTTATCCAACACACTAGGTAAGCAAATCAGGGTTATAGGAACCGGGGATTTGGAGGAAATACTCTACGATTTCGTTGCCCCAGCCAAGGTGAAAAGCGTTAATAAAGTATACAAGACAGACGGTTCAGTAACAAAAAGAGTCAAAATAGAAAAGAGAGATAAGAAAAAGCTGAGAATGGACCTCAATGAGATAGAGAAACTAATAAGGTCTCTGACAGACGAGGATATAGAGATAGTCTACAGCTGAAAAAGAAAGATGAGATCTCATTACTCCAGCCAAGTAAACCCTGAACTGGAAGGTGAGGCTATTATTCTATGTGGATGGGTTCATGAGAAAAGAGATCTGGGAAATCTTAAGTTTCTGGTTCTGAGAGACAGGGAAGGGTTTATCCAGGTTACTGCAAAAAAAGGAGTTACAGGAGATGAGATACTTGAAGACATTAACTCCCTCAGCAAGGAATCTGTTATCCAGGTTAAAGGGAAAGTTAAGTTGAACAACAGAGCACCCAACGGTTTGGAGATTAATCCCTCAGGTCTTAAGGTAATAAACGAATCCGGTTCCCCCCTGCCCATGGACGTTACCCAGAAGGTAGATGCAGACATGGACACCCGCCTGAACAACAGATTCATGGACTTAAGGAAACCAGGGATATCCGCCATATTCCGGTTGAGGGGTGCCATCATAAACAAGAGCAGGGAATACATTATGGAGAAAGGTTTTATAGAGATGTGCTCCCCCAAGATTATCGCCTCAGCATCAGAGGGCGGAACCGATTTATTTCCCATATCCTACTTCGACAGAGAAGCCTTCCTGGCACAGAGCCCCCAACTCTACAAACAGATGCTAATGGGATCGGGCCTCGACCGGGTTTTTGAAACCACAACATATTTCAGGGCCGAAGAACACGATACCCGAAGACACCTGAACGAGGTCTCTGCAATAGATCTGGAGATGGCCTTCATAGAAAGCGAAGAGGATGTGATGAGGGTGCTTGAAAACCTGGTTGTGGAAATGATCAAGAGCGCAGCCTCATGCAAGAAGGAGCTTAAAGCCCTTGAATGCAATATAAAGATTCCCAAGCTCCCCCTTAAGAGAGTTACCTACGATGACTGCCTTAATTTGCTGGCACAGGAAGGTAAGCAGATACCCTGGGGCGAGGACATAGACACAGAGGGAGAGAAGCTTTTAGGTAAACTGTTACGGGAAAAACAAGACATTGAACTATATTTCATAACAAAATATCCAATTGAGAGCAAGCCATTTTATACCATGCCAGATGGCGAGAGATACTCAAGGTCTTTTGATTTAGGCTTTAAGGGTGTGGAGGTTTCCTCGGGAAGCCAGAGAATCCACAGCCATGATCTTCTGGTGGATAGAATCGAACACCACAACCTAGAGCCGGAAAACTTTGAATACTACCTCAAGTGCTTCCAGTATGGTATGCCACCCCACGGAGGCTTCGGGTTAGGCATTGATAGGATGATGATGCAGTTGCTGGATTTACCAATCAGAGAGGTTGTGATGTTCCCGCGAGACAGACACCGGCTTACACCATAGATCCCGCATATTGTATAAACCCCCCAGCAGCCAACAGTTTACCTGAAAGGAAATGAATACCGGATACTCTCGTTTTATACAGCTTATACCGACTCTTTTGCTTGTGTTTCTAACAATAGCTTTAGGAACCATAGGATACGTGTGGCTTGAGAATCTCTCGCTTTTGGGTGCACTCTATTTCACTGTTATAACAATAACAAGTGTTGGTTTCGGAGACCTTCACCCGACCACAGAATCATCAAAGATTTTCACGATATCCCTTGTTTTAATTGGAATGTTTTCCTTATTTTATTTAATAAGCGAGCTTATCAGCTTCTTCCTCGAAAGCAGGATAATAGATGCAATATTTCTCAGGAGATAAAACGAAGCATAAGAAAAATGAGAGAGCACATAATACTATGCGGTTACGGAAACGTCGGCTCACTCATAGCCGATTCACTTGGAGCGGATAATGTGGTTGTAATAGACAAGGGTGAAATGAAACTTAATGAGGCCAGAGATCGGGGATTCACTGCCATCTTCGGAGACTCAATAAACTCAGAAACATTAAAGAACGCTAACATAGATAAAGCTAAAGCAATTATTGTTGCTTTAAACTCAGACCCCGATGCGGTTTATACAATACTTGCCGCAAAGGAGCTTAACAGGGAAATTGAGGTCTATGCAAGATCCAACGAGAAAGGCTCCCTGAACAAGATGAAAAGAGCGGGTGCAAACTATGTAATATGTCTTCCGGGTGTCGGGAGCGACGCAATTCTTAAAGCGAGGAGTGAGGAATAATAGAAAAATGATTTTCGAGATAGATTTAAGAGTTATAGATGCCCTGTGGTTTATTCTTCCCGCCTATTTCGCCAACTCCATACCAGTTAACGTGTCAAAAATAAAGAGGCTTAAGTGGTTGGGTAAACCAATAGATGGGAACAAAGAATTTTTTGGACACAGGATTTTCGGTGACGGGAAGACCTGGAGGGGTTTAATCTTTGGAGTAGGGGGTGGCACACTAGTAGGTTTAATCCAGCAAAACATACATCTGGATGCTGAAGTATTCCTCCGCTCGCTTCTGGGAAAGGGATATTTCATCCTACCCCAGATGACGGTGGAACTAGCATTTATCCTGGCTCTGGGTGCCCTGCTAGGGGACATGGTCGCAAGCTTCATAAAAAGGCAATCGGGTCTAAAGAGGGGGGACCCTGCACCCCTGCTAGACCAACTGGATTTCGTGTTCGGGGCTGTTTTTCTTTCATGGCTCCTGATTAGAAGCATAAATTATGAGAGATTCTATGTCCTCATAATCATAACACCCGTAATCCATGTATTAGGAAATATCATAGCATGGCTGCTTAAGCTCAAAAAAAGCCCGTGGTAGAAAATGAAATTTGATTTAGGAATTATGAAAGATGCCCTGCCTCTTGCAATAGAGCTTGTTGCAATCACCCTAGTTTTCATCCTCCTCGGCTACTTCATCGGGGGCATGATTAATAAGATGTTCAGTGTTGTTTGCATGTTCATTGGGGTGAGCGTGGGGTTGGGTTTTTTTGTGTGGAGAGTAACAAAACGATTTCAGTATATAAGAAGCTTCTTGATTTTATCCTCCGGCAGGTTATTGCTTAATCCGACAGCAATCCTTCTGAGATTATCTATTTCATTTTCCTTCAAAACCAGAAACGACAGCAGAGTGCTTATATTAAATGTT